>JAIVJC010000029.1 GCA_020200235.1 Acidobacteriota bacterium
GACCTGGGACGCGCCCGCCTCGCCCTGCCTCTCGTCGCGCATCGCCTACGGCACTACCGTCACGATCAAGCGTCTGCGCGAGGTCGAGACCGGCGAGGAGATCATGCGGTCGCTCGGCTTCCGCGAGTTCCGCGTGCGCCACCACGACGAGCTGGTGAGGATCGAAGTCGCGCCCGCGGAACTCGACCGCGCGCTCAGCCGCGAGATCGCCGACGAACTCGCGCGCCGCTTCCGCACCCTCGGCTTCCGCTACGTCACGCTCGACCTGCACGGCTACCGCACGGGCGCGATGAACGAGGTCTTAAAGAGCCGTTAGCTAATAGCGATTAGCTGTTAGCTATTAGCCGTACTGAAGACTTGATGGTATTGCTGGCTAAAAGCTAACAGCTAATCGCTAACAGCTTCTTTATCGCTAACAGCTTTTCTGGAGAGGACAATGGCAACAGGAATGGTTGACGACACACGGAAGATCAGTAAGGAAGAGGCGAACCCCTTCGAGTCGATGATGGAGCGTTTCGATCGCGCCGCGAAACTGCTCGACCTGAACCCGGACCTCTACGCGGTGATGCGCGTGCCGAACCGCGAGCTGAAAGTTTACATCCCCGTCAGGATGGACTCGGGGCGGATTCAGATCTTCGAGGGCTACCGCGTCCAGCACAACTTCGCGCGCGGTCCCGCCAAGGGCGGCATCCGCTACGCGCCGGACGTGACCATCGAAGAGATACGCGCGCTCGCCGCGTGGATGACGTGGAAGTGCGCCGTCGTCAACGTCCCGTTCGGCGGCGGGAAGGGAGGAGTCGTCTGCGACCCGCACCAGATGTCGATGGGCGAGCTCGAGCGCATGACGCGCCGCTACGCCGCCGAGCTGATCGACTTCATCGGACCCGAGAAGGACGTGCCCGCGCCCGACATGAACACGAACGAGCAGACGATGGCGTGGATCATGGACACCTACTCGATGCACGCGCGCCACACCGTCAACGCGGTCGTGACGGGCAAGCCCGTTGACCTCGGCGGCTCGCGCGGGCGGCGAGAGGCGACGGGGCGGGGCATCCTCTTCGTCGTCAACGAGGCGATCAAGCGGTTCGGCATGACCCCGCCGCAGACGCGCGTCGTCGTGCAGGGCTCGGGCAACGTCGGCGGCATCGGCGCGCAGCTGATGCACGAGGCGGGCTACAAGGTCATCGCCATCTCCGACGTGAACGGCGGCATCTACAACCCCGCCGGCATCGACATCCCCGCCGCGCTCAGGCACCTGAACGCGACCCGCTCGTTCGAGGACTTCCCCGACGTCGAGCGGGTCTCCAACTCGGCGCTGCTCGAAATCGAGTGCGACGTGCTGGTGCCGGCGGCGACCGAGAACCAGATCACGTCGGAGAACGCCGAGCGGATCAAGTGCAAAATCTTAGCCGAGGGGGCGAACGGTCCGACCACCGCCGCCGCCGACGAAATCCTCCAGAGGAAAGGGGTTTTCGTCATCCCCGACATCCTCGCCAACGCGGGCGGCGTGACCGTTTCCTACTTCGAGTGGGTGCAGGACCGGATGGGCTACTTCTGGAAAGAGGAGGTCGTCATCGAGCGGCTCCAGGACGTGATGTGCGCCAGTTTCAACGAGCTGGTCAAGTACGCCGACCGCCACGGGGTGGACACGCGTACCGCCGCCTACATGCTCGCCATCGACCGCGTCGCCTACGACACCCGGATGCGCGGCATCTACGCTTAAAAAAAGGGCGCACCTTTTTTCGCGCTAAGTGGTGAAAATGTCTTGATTTCCGTGGCAATGTGGGTTAGGCTCACCCGGAATTTGTTATTCAGGACTAAAGTCTCGGAGTTGTGAAGTTTAGGTTAAGATTCCTGCATATCAAATTCGCGGCGTTGACAGTCGCCCGCTGTTTACGTATAAGCAGTGTAGCCGCTGGTAAGCCAGAGGACCCAAGAATCAAGTGAGAGGCGCGAAGAGGCAGTAGTTTAAGCTCCCACGGGCACGTGCAAGTGTTCGGCTCCTCTCGCTGCTCCGCTCCAGCTACAAAGCGTTTGTTCGAGGGCGGTAGCAGAGTTTGTTTGACATTGAGGTGTACGCTTGTAGTTGGAGCGTCTGCGTCCCGTTTGAACAAGGATCGGGAATGCGGTCGCCCCTTCCCGCAAAATTACATTACTCATTTCGCAGGAGGAATGCGATGAGACTCGCGAGAAGAGCGTCGTTCGTGATGCTCGTTTTGTTGGTGTTGTGTGCCGTAACGTCGGCGCAGTCTATGAGACCGTCGGACGATCCGAGGAACACTGCGCCGACCGTCGGCACGGGCGGACCTCCGGGTGGCCCCACGGGACTCTTCACTATTTACGACGGGCAGACGCTGCGTAAAGGTGAATTCACCTTCAGCATCGCCTACAGCAACTTCGACCGCGACCCGGGCGACGTTGACATCGTAGAGACCCCGCTCAGCTTGCAGATCGGCGTGACCAATCACCTCGAGCTGTTCTTCAGCACGAACGGCTACCGCGGCGTCAAGGTCAACAACCCGAAGAACCTGTCGAGCTTCTACCTGCCGAACTCGCAGCTGTGGATCCGCGCGCCGGTGCTAACGCCGTCGACGAATCCGCTCGGGGGCCCTTCGGTCTTTAGCTTCGGCCCCCTGCTCTTGCAGAGCGGTCCTGCGATCGTCTTGTCCCCCGACCGCGTGAGCGGCGCGGTCCTGTTCCCGACGAACGTCGCGATCTTCCGCCAGACGGGCAACCAGCCGTTCCTGCAGTTCCCGTTCGTCGGCGGGCCCGGACCGAACTTCGGTCTGACGGGCAACCGCATCGCGCCGCCCTTCACGAGCCGCATCGGCGGCCCGACCAGGCTCAACAACAACTTCGGCGCGGCGGCGAACTTCCCCGGCATCGGCTCGGTCTTCGGCAGCATCCTGCCGGGCATCGTGCTGACGCAGAGGGTCATCCCGGCGAACCTGACGTTCAACACGCTCGTCGTCCCCGATCTGTTCACGCTCATGCCGTCGTACCTGCCCGACGCGCCGTTCATCAACCGCCTCTACGGCGAGTCGGCGTTCGGCACGTTCAACATCGGCGCGAAGTGGCGTTGGACGGAGAACGACAACCCGCTCGGCGTCGGCATCATCCCGTTCTACCGCTACCACCCCGATCACGCGAATGACTTGAGCGGCTTCAACCAGTTGCAGCGCGGCGCGAGCCCCGGCGGCAACCTCGGCGACTTCGGTCTCATCGGCTTCGTCGACGGCCGCCTCTCGAAGCACGTCAACCTCTCCGCGAACATCGGCTACATCCTCAACAGCAACCCGCGCGGCAACTTCGGCGGGACTGAGGCGACGATGCTCGACCGCGGCGACGAGCTGCTGGCTGGCCTCGGCATCGACGTGCCCATCAACAAGCACTTCCAGTGGATCGCCGAGTTGAAGTCGGTGCAGTACGTCGGCGGCCGCACGCCGAACGCCTTCCCGAACAACCCGGTCGACTTCCTGACCGGCATCCGCATCTTCCCGCGCCGCTGGTTCGGCTTGAGCGCCTGGTATCGCAACCACCTGAATCAGCAGGGCGACCGGCTCTTCGGCCTCTTCGACCAGGACTTCCCCAGGGGCTTCACGCCCTCCGAGGATCCGAACGGCTTCGGCTTCCAGTTCTTCATCGGCCACCGCAACGCGCGCGCGCCCATCACCGTCGAGAACCACCCGCCGACCGTCACCGTCACAGCCTCGCAGGCTCGCGTGACCCTGGCGGCGCAGTGCCCGCCGGATCAGATGCCGAACCCGAACTGCACGCCGACCGGCACGACCGTCACCCTGACGGCGAACGCCACCGACCCGGACGGCGACACGCTGCTCTACACGTGGACGACCACGGGCGGTCGCATCACGGGCGACGGACCGAACGTGACGTGGGACCTCTCCGGCGTCGCGCCCGGCACCTACACGGCGAGCGTCGAGGTCGATGACGGCTGCGGCTGCATCTCCTTCTCGTCGACGACCGTGACGGTCGACCGCTGCGACTGCGTCGCGATTCCGACGCCGACGCCGATAATGGAGACGCCAACACCGACGCCGTCGCCGACGCCTCCGCCTCCGATTTCGTCGCAGCAGTTCGACACCTACGGCAACATCCCGCGCAACGATGTCAAGGCTCGCCTTGATAACTTCGCGAACGAGCTGCAGAACCAGCCCGGCTCGCAAGGGTACATCATTGCCTACGGCGGTCGCCGCGGTCCCGCGGGCGAGGCTCAGCGCCGCGCCGACTTCGCGAAGGACTACCTCGTCAACACGCGCGGCATCGACGCCGGACGCCTCGTCACCATCGACGGCGGCTTCAAGGAGGAGGCCACGACCGAGCTCTGGATCGTCCCGACGGGCGCAACCCCGCCGACGGCGAGCCCGACGGTCGACGCCTCCGAGGTGAAGACGACCCGCCCGCCGACGCGCCGCCGCGGCACCAGACGCCGTAGAGACGACGACGAATGACGAATGAACCGCTCGCGCCTCCGACGGGAGACGCGACCTGAACCGAACGCGGGCGGCGATCCTGACCGGATCGCCGCCCGCTTCGCTTTTGCCGCGAGCGCGCCCGCGGTTTCTCATACAACACCTCACTTCCGTTGCACATCAAAAAGCATTAAGCTACTCTCACCGGCTTCGCGCCGGGAGAGGGCTCGCGGCGCGGGGGGCGGTCGCGAGGGAGAGCCGGCGGCGCAGCCCCGAAGATTGATCGACCGAAACACTCGAGGAAGATGATGACCCGACTTCACGTCAGACTGTTACTGTTTATCGCACTCGTCTCTCTGCTCATCCCAGCTTCGCCCCGCCTCCCGGCGTCGGCAGCCGCGACGCACCCTCTCGAGACGACGCAGGGCGCGGACGCGCGCGCGATCGACTGGTCCGTCTCCGGCCCGATGGGCGGAGACGCGCGCGAGCTGGCGATGGACGCGACCGACGTGCAGCACCTCCTGATGGGCACCATCGACGGGCAGATCTACGAGACGCGCGACGGGGCGAAGACGTGGTCGCGACTATCCAGCTTCAATCACCCCGGTCGCTACGTCGATAACATCATCATCGATCCGCGCGAGCCGAAGGTCGTCTACGTCGCCATGCACAAACACATGCTCCCCGGCGGCTTCTTCAAGTCGACCGACGGCGGGCTGACTTGGAAGGAGTCGCCGGAGTTGAAGGCGGAGGCGATCTACTCGCTCACGCAGTCGCCCACGGACCCCGACACCCTCGTCGCCGGCTCGAGCCGCGGCGTCTTCCTCTCGAAAGACGCGGGTGGGTCGTGGGAGCAGCTCCCGACCGGGGCTTACCCGGATATTCGCAACGTCGAATCGCTCGCCGTCGATCCGCGCAACAACGATCACATCTACATCGGCACGTTCCACCTGCCGTGGAAGACGGAGGACGGCGGCAAGACGTGGAAATCGATCAAGACGGGCATGATCGACGACTCGGACGTCTTCGCCATCACCATCGACTCGCGCAACCCCGACCACGTCGTCGCCTCGGCGTGCAGCGGCATCTACGAGTCGAAGAACGCGGGCGAGCTCTGGCGCAAGGTGCAGGGCATCCCCTCGCAGTCGCGCCGCACGCGCGACATCCTCCAGCACCCGTCGATCCCCAACCACATCTACGCGGGCACGACCGAAGGCTTCTGGCGCACTGTCAACGGCGGCGATTCGTGGATGCTCACCACCTCGCGGCAGCTCGAAATCAATTCCATCGCCGTCCACCCGAAAGACCCGAGCACGATCTACATCGGCACGAACAACTACGGCGTAATGATCTCGCGCGACGGCGGCAAGAACTTCGTCCCCTCGAACGAGGGGTATTCGGGTCGCCGCGCCTACTTCATCCTCGCCGACCGCGAGAAGGCGGGGCGCGTCTACGCGGCGACGATCAACACGGCGACGGGCGGCGGCTTCTTCTTCGTCTCGACCGACGGCGGGGAGAGGTGGCAGCCCTCGATGCGCAACATGCCGAACCGCCTCATCGCCTACTCGATCCTCCAGGATCACGCCGACGCGAACACCATCTATCTGGGGACTAACCTCGGCGTCTACCGCTCGCTCGACCGCGGCGCGTCGTGGGCTCCCGTCGGCTCGCCGGAAGACGAGAAGAAGCCGCCGGTCAAGAAGCGACCGGCGAAGCGCGCGGCCACCAAGCGCCGCGGCGCTGCGGCACCGTCGTCCGCGGCCGCGACCGCCCCGACGGCCGCGACCACACCCCTCAGGAGGCCCGCGCAGACAGCCGCCGCGGCAGCCGCGCAGAACGACAAGAAGATGATGGCGCGCGCGCAGATCGTGCTCGCCGGCCTCGGCTACAGCATCGGCGAGCCGGACGGCGTGGCGGGCACGCGCACGGTCGCCGCGCTGCGCCGCTTCCAGGCGGACAAAGACCTGCCGCAGACGGGCAGGCTCGACGCCGCGACTCTCAATGCGCTGGGCTTGGGCGGGGGTAAGCTCACCGCCGAGGAGGCGAAGCTCGCGGAGAAAATCCCCATCGGTCTCACCGACACCATCAACGCCCTCGGCTACCTCTACGAGCCAGACGGGACGTCGAAGCTGCTCGCCGCGACGAACAGGGGGCTCTTCCGCACGGTCGCCGCCGATCCGTCGAAGGGCTGGCTCAGGGTCCCGTTCGCCGAAGGGCTCGACGTGCGCGCGCTGTGCGTCTCCACGCACCCGCAGAGCGCGCAGACGATCTACGTCGGCACGGCGAACTCCGGCGTGCTCGTCTCGCGCGACGGCGGGCAGACGTGGCGGCGCGCCGAGGACGTGTCGAACGCCGCCCCCATCAACGTCATCGAGCAAGACCCGCAGCGCCCGGCTTACGTCTACGTCGGGACGATTCAGATGTTCTACATGTCGCACGACGGCGGCGAGAAGTTTCAGCGCAGGGGCGGAAACCTCCCCTACGGGAGCTACACGAGCATCCTCATCAACCCCCAGACCCCCGACGAGATTTTCGTCGGCAGCGCCTTCGAGAACCCGGAGAACAACGGCGTGTTCCACTCGACCGACGCGGGGGTGACGTGGAAGCGCGTCGATCCGGATCTGCCGAGCCGCCGCGTCTGGTCGCTCGCCTTCGACACGAACAACCCCGGCAGGCTCTTCGTCGGCTCGCACTCGGCGGGCGTCTACGTCGCGCAGCGCGATCTGAGCGTCGCGGCGTCCGGCGCGGCGAAGTGACGCAGCGGATCACGAACCGCGAGCCGCGGGCGTCGGACAGGAACGGGTCGGAGGGGCGCAAAGGGGGGGTGGACTTCAGCCACGGTCGGGAGACCTGAGATTTTTGCAGAAGACCGAAGACCGTTTAGGAATCAGCATTTACGATTAGCCTCGCGCGCCTCCGATCGCCTTGACACGCTCGCGTTCCGGCGTGTACAGTGCCGACTTATCCGGTCAAAGGTGCCGGTGGTTGTCGGGTCACGCGGGTGATCCTCGGGCAAGACGGAAACTAATAACTTTCTTCTAACTTCTCGAAGGTTCGCTTCCCGCCACCCCCTCAAGTCCTCCGACAATCACCCCCGTCATCGCCAGCAGTTAAGCGCGCCGCGAATTGGACGCGCCGATCCGCTCGCGACGTGGAGTGTCTTGACGACCGGGCGGTCGCGCGTGCGCGCGCCGCGAAAGCCAGAGGAGCCCGAAGGAGTCCGCATGTCAACTGAAGAGACGAAGCCGCTCGGCGGCGAAACCGACAACGACAACCAGCAGCAGCAGGGCGCGGCGAGTACGCCGTCCGCGTCGCCCTCAGGCGAGGCGCAGCCGACCTCGGCCGCGTCGGGCGCCGCCGCCTCACCCGCTTCCGACAGGGTCGCGCAAGCAGCGCCAGCCGCGCCCGCGGCGCAGACGTCCGCGATGGTCGACGACGACGAAGACGACGACGGCAACAAGCGCGGCGGCGGCGACTTCGACTTCGGCGCGATACTCGATCAGTACGAGCAGGAGCAGGCGCAGTTTCAAGAGGGCTCGGTCGTCCGGGGCACGGTCGTCGGCGTCACGGATCGCGGCGTGATGATCGACTTCGGGTACAAGTCCGAGGGCATGGTCCCCGCCGAGGAGTTCACGGAGAACGGCGAGCTGACCGTCAAGCGCGGCGACGAGGTGGAAGTCCTCGTCAAGACGATGGAGTCGCAGGAAGGCGTGCCCATCCTCTCCCGCGCCGACGCGGTGCGCATGCGCGCGTGGGACGATCTGGAGAAGGCGTACCAGGACGGCACGCCGGTCAAGGGCCGGATCGTCGAGCGCGTGAAGGGCGGCTTGCGCGTGGACGTGGACGGCGTGGCGGCGTTCCTCCCGGGCTCGCAGATCGACTCGCGCCCGGTGCGCAACCTCGACAGCTTCCGCAACCAGGAGATCGAGGCGAAGGTCATCAAGCTCAACCGCAAGCGCTCGAACGTCGTCCTCTCGCGCAAGGTGCTGCTCGAAGAGCAGAACTCGGGCGTGAAGGAGGAGACGCTCGCCAACCTCGAAGAGGGCATCATCGTCGACGGCGTGATCAAGAACCTGACCGACTACGGCGCGTTCGTCGATCTCGGCGGCATCGACGGCCTGCTCCACGTGACCGACATGTCGTGGGGTCGGCTACAGAACCCCGGCGACCTGCTGAGGGTCGGCGAGAACGTGCAGGTCAAGGTCTTGAAGTTCGACCGCGAGCGCGAGCGCGTCAGTCTTGGCTACAAGCAGCTGCTGCCCGATCCGTGGGAGAGCGTGGCGGAGCGTTTCGAGATCGGGAGCCGCGTCTCGGGCAAGATCGCGAGCGTCACAGACTACGGCGCGTTCGTCGAGCTGGAGCCCGGCATCGAGGGGCTCGTGCACGTCTCCGAGATGAGCTGGTCGAAGCGCATGAAGCACCCGTCGAAGATGGTCAACGTCGGCGACGAGGTGCAGGCGCAAGTCTTAGGCGTCGATCCCAAGGCGCGGCGCATCAGCCTCGGCATAAAGCAGATCCAGTCGAACCCCTGGGACACGCTGCGCGACCGCTACACGGTCGGCACGCGCGTGCAGGGGCGCGTGCGCAACCTGACGGACTTCGGCGCGTTCGTCGAGGTCGAGGAGGGCGTGGACGGTTTAGTCCACGTCACAGACATCTCCTGGAACAAGCGCATCAAGCACCCGGGCGAGGTCCTGAAGAAGGGGCAGGAGATCGAGGCGGTCGTCACCAACATCGACGTGCAGAACCGCCGCCTCTCGCTCTCGATCAAGGACACCGAGCCCAGCTCCTGGGACAAGTTCATCAACGAGCACAAGCCCGGCGACATCGTGCGCGGTAAGATCAGCCGCTTCGCCAACTTCGGCGCGTTCGTCGAACTGGCGGAAGGGCTCGAAGGCTTGTGCCACGTCTCGGAGTTGTCGGAGGAGCGGGTCGAGAAGCCGGAGGACGTGGCGAAGGTCGGCGACGAGATGGACTTCCGCATCCTCCGCGTCGAGCAGGAGAACCGCAAGATCGGTCTCTCCGCGCGCGCCGCCAAGGCTGACGACAACGTCTCCTACGACACGAAGAGCTACTCGACCGAGGCGAAGGGCGGCATGGCTTCGCTCGCAGAGCTCGCTAACCTCGGCTTCGGCACGAGCGCCGCGGCTACGGCGCCTTCTTCCGGCGCGGAAAGGAACGCGGGCGGCGGCGAAGCGAACTCCGAGGGGGCGAAGGGCGAGGAGCCCAAAGCCGAGGGCTCTAACGCCGCGGAGGCGAAAGCCGTGGAGCCCGGCGCCGGCGAGCCGAAGACCGAAGAGCCCAAGGCTGAAGCGGCGACGGCTGCCGAGGCGTCCGCCGCGGAGCCCGACGCCGATCAGCCTGCCGCCGAAGAGCCGAAGTCTGGAGAGACGACGGAGCCGAAGGCTGACGATTCGGAGCCGCGCAGTGAAGGCGGCGAAAGCTAAAGCCGATTCCGGCAGGGAGCGATCAAATCGAGGGCGGGGGTGAGGGGGGTCTCATCTCCGCCCATCGTTTTTGCGGGCGTCGCCGAGTCGGCGTAAGCTGTTGGCAGCGTGAAGTTTGTCTTGCTAGAGGGCGGAGATTTCTGATACTGTAGGTTTCCGTCTTTGAAAGGGGGCGGGCAACTTTTCGCGATCCGTTCCGGGGTCGCACGGGGCGCGGCGGAGCGCCTTTTGACGTTGCTTCTGGTGAGGTGACATGACAATGACGAAAGCAGAATTGGTCGAGGACGTGGCGCGCGCGGCGGAGCTGACGAAGAAGGACGCCGAGCGGCTGGTCGAGATCGTCTTCGAGAGCATCATCGACACGCTCAACAGCGGCGAGAAGATCGAGCTGCGCGGCTTCGGCAGTTTCCGCGTGCGCGAGCGCGGAGCGCGGCGCGGTCGCAACCCGAAGACCGGCGACCCCGTGGACATCCCCGCCAAGCGCGTGCCCTACTTCAAGCCCGGCAAAGAGCTCAAAGAGCTGATCAACGAGCCCGCCGCGGCCGCGACCCCGTCTTCTGACGGCGGCGGCGACTCCGCCACCACTCCCGCGGCTTCCAACGACGGCGAAGGCGGCGGCAGCCAGACCCCGCCGCTCATGTAGCGCGAGCGGCGGCGAGCGAAGACTGTGGACAGGCTCTGGTCTCCCTGGCGGTACAAGTACATCAGCGCCGCGGGCGGCGGCGACAAGCCCGACGACCCCTGCGTCTTCTGCCCCATCGCCGCAGACCCCGCCTCCGACGATAAAAATTTCGTCCTCCACCGCGCCCGTCACAACTTCGTCCTCCTCAACCTCTACCCCTACACCAGCGGTCACCTGATGATCGTGCCCTACGAGCACGCCGCCGACCTCGACGCCGTCGCGAAAGAGACGACCGACGAGATGATGGACCTGGCGAAGCGCGCGCAGGCGGCGCTGCGCGAAGCCTACCGGCCCGAAGGCTTCAACCTCGGCATGAACCTCGGTCGCGCGGCGGGCGCGGGCGTCGCCGGTCACGTCCACCTCCACGTCCTCCCGCGCTGGGCTGGCGACTCCAACTACATGACCACTGTCGGCGAGACGCGCGTCCTTCCAGAAGACTTACAGATGACTTGCGAAAGACTGCGCGGGAAATTTTGAAAGCCCTCTGGGTGAACGGTGACGAGTGACAAGCAAGAGAATGGATTTGCTTGTCACTCGTCACCGTTCACCCATCACGGCTTCGTGATTGCCTCGTCCTCGACCTCTCCGCCCTTGCTGACGGGGACGTCGGCGGCGGTGGCGTAGGTGACGCCGCGCTCTTCGGTGTCGAAGTCTGATTGCGGGAGCGGGGGCAGCGCGGAGGTGATGCCGGTGGGCGGGGGGTTGAAGCCGGGGTAGTCGATGCGGGCGTGGTAGATGGCGACGAGCGAGTGCGTGATCGAGTCGCGGATGGCGGTCAGCTCGCGCAGGGTGAGGTTGCACTCGTCGAGCTGACCGTCGCTGACTATCGCCTCGAAGATTTTGCCCACGATAGCGCCGATGTTCTCGGGGTCGGGGCGCGCGAGCGAGCGCGCCGCCGCCTCGCACGAGTCGGCGAGCATCATCACGGCTGACTCTTTGAACTGCGGCTTCGGGCCGGGGTAGCGGAACTCCGCCTCGTCCACCACGTCGCCGTGGATGCCCTGCGCCTGCGCCTTGCGCAGAAAATAGTGGAGCGTGCGCGTGCCGTGGTGCTGCGGGATGAAGTCCACGATCTTCTGCGGCAGCCCCATCTCCTCCGCGAGCTTGATGCCGTAGTTGACGTGGCTGATGATGATGCGCGCGCTGTTGGTCGGCCGCAGCCGGTCGTGCGGGTTGTCGCCCGACTGGTTCTCGACGAACATCTGCGGCGCGGCGAGCTTGCCGATGTCGTGGTAGAGCGCGCCGATGCGCGCGAGCAAAGGGTTGGCGTTGATGGCGCGGCAGGCGTCCTCCGTCAGCTGCCCGACCGCGTGCGAGTGCTGGTTCGTGCCCGGCGCGCGCAGGGCGAGTTGACCGAGCACCGGCAGGTCAGCGTTCGACAGCTCCAGCAGCTTCACGTCCGTCAGGATGCCGAAGACCGACTCGTTGACGGGCAGCCCGCCCGCCGTGAAGATCGTCGTCAGGATGCCGCCCGCCACGCCGCACCCCACCGCGAGCGCCATCGCCCCGATCGTCAGAGGCTTCTGCGCGGCGAGCAGGATCGCGAGCGCGGCGAAGGCGTTGACGGCGGCGACGAACACGCCCGCGAGCGTCACGGACTGCCGCTCGCTGTAGCGACCCGACCCGTAGATCGCCGCCGACGAAGAGATCATCGAGTAGCACGCGACGAGCACCGAGTTGTTGGGCGCGAGCAAGCCGGCGAAGAGCGCGGTGATGAGCCCGGCTGTGAGCGCGAGCTGCACGTCCATCAGGATCGCGACTAAGAGCGTCGCCGACGCGAACGGGATCGCGAGCGACCAGATCATCTCGTCGTTCCACGGCGACGCGCGGAAGATCGCGAAGTTCTCCGCCATCACCACGCCGAAGCGCATCAACAGCGTCTCGACGAGGATGGCGAGGGAGACGAGCGTGAAGGCGCGACCGCGCGAGAGCACGAGCCCCGTCGAGGTGAGGCTGCGGTGCTCGATGAACTTCCACGCGCCCCAGTAGAGCGCGGCGACCAGGAAGAAGAGCCCGATGTAGTGCTGCGGCAGGCGCTCGCGCCGGCTGTAGCGCCGGATCGCCTCGAACTCCGCCAACATCTTCGGCGTGACGGGCTCGCCTGAGCGCGCCACGATCTGGTTGCGCCGGAGCTGGAGCATCACGGGCGGAGCCGCCGCGTTCGCGGCGCGCGCGGCTTGGGTGGCCGCCGGGTCTTCGAGCTGGATGTCGGTCGGCGCGACGATGCTCGACGTGACGATCTCGCCCTCGCGGTAGTCCGCGGGCATCTGCGAGCGCGTGCGCGCGAGCAACAGCGTCGTCGCCGCGGTCAGCAGGACGAAGCCGACGGCGAACTGCGTCGTCGGTCGGAACCACTTGAGCGCGCGCGCGAGCCGCGCCACGGCGTCGTAGCGCGCGTAGCCGAAGCGAGAGTTCAGCCCGAGTCTGCGTCTGCGTGCGTTCATCGCTGGTTGCGCGGCGGCTCAGCGCGCCTGCCGCGCGGCGAGCTCCAAATCTTCCTCGTCGGGCGACGGCTCGGACTCGTCTTCAGCCTCCGCCCCGACGTCTCGGCGCGCGCCGGGGTGCGAGGTCAGGTCGAGCGCGAGGATCGAGCCGACGGCTTCGAGCATCGGGCGCAAGGATCGCGGATCGAGCGCGGAGAGGGTGACGCAGAGGCGCGAGCCCGTGGCGCAGGTCTGCCGCAGGACGGAGTCCAGCGTGTCGGGCTCGACGAGGTCGGCTTTGTTGAAGGCGACGAGGCGCGGGATGTTGTTGAGCTCGAGGTCGGTCAGAATCTTCTCGACCGATTCGAGCTGCTGCTCCCGGCGCGGGTTCGAGGCGTCGAGCAGGTGGATGAGGACGGTGCTGTCCGAGATCTCTTCGAGGGTGGCGCGGAAGGCGGCGATCAGGTCGGGCGGCAGGTCGCGTATGAAGCCGACCGTGTCGTTTAAGATCACTTCCTGCTCGTGCGGCAGGCGCAGCCGCCGCGAGGTCGGATCGAGCGTGGCGAACATGCGCTTCTCAGCGAGCACGGTGCTCGCCGTGAGCGTGTTCAGGAGTGTGGACTTGCCAGCGTTCGTGTAGCCGACGATGGAGATGACGGGCAGCCCGCGGCGCGTGCGCTCCTTGCGGCGCAACTGCCTGCGCCCGCGCAGCGTGTCGATCTCTTTCTCGAGCCGGCTGATGCGGTCGCGCACGCGGCGGCGGTCGGTTTCGAGTTTCGTCTCGCCGGGACCGCGCCCGCCGATGCCGCCCGCGAGCCGCGAGAAGGCGGAGTCCTGACCGGCGATCAGGCGCGGCAGCATGTATTTCAACTGCGCCAGCTCGACCTGAATCTTGCCCTCTCGGGTCTCGGCGCGCTGCGCGAAGATGTCGAGGATGAGCTGCGCGCGGTCGATCACTTTGAGGTCGGTCGCCTCCGAGATCGAGCGCACCTGCGCGGGGCTCAGCTCGCGGTCGAAGACGATGAGATCGACGCCCTGCCGGAGCGCGCGCACGAGCAGCTCGTCGAGCTTGCCGCGACCCAGGACGGTGCGCGGATCGACGCCCGCGCGCCGCTGGATGATCTCGTCGAGGACGACGGCAGCCCCGTCCTGGAATCTACTTCGACGGCAGCCATCAGATCGAGGCGGAGGAGCGCGAGGTCGTTCAGATCGTCCTGCGTCAGCTCCTCGCCGCGCAGGTGCGTGTGGACGCAGCGAAGACCGCGGAAGCGGTCGGCGGCGACGCGCTGCCGCCGGAAGTTCGGCAGCTCGATCTTCTTCGCGTCGCCGACCACAACGTGCTCGACGTAGCCCTTGCGATCGATCAGAGCGCCGATCTGCCGCCCCGTCTCGTGCGAGAGTTCCGAGAGCTGGCGCGCGAATTCCGGCGTGACGATCCTCTGCGGCGAAATGCGCCGCGAGTAGAGCTTCTCGATGCGGCGCAGTTGGTTGGGCTTGAGTCCCTGCGTGTTGCCTTCTACGTTGCTGATACTTCAGACCTCCTTAGGCGCCGCGCGCCGGGCACGCGAAACTGCGCGAAGCGGCGTCGCGTGTCGTCGGGCTAGAGCTTGGGCGGAGCCGGTTAGAGCTTGGGCGGAGCCGGTTAGAGCTTGGGCGGAGCGAGCGGCTGGTGCGGACGCTGTGAGAGTCGCGGCGTTGATGTTGCCTTGCGAGAGCACTTCGGTTGATTGCGGGGCAGACTGAAACGGCGGCGTCTTCATTGCGCGCCGCCCCGTTCGCCCCTCGAACGTGTCAGACCTGCTGATCCTTCGCGGCGGATTATATCACACGGCGCGCGCCGTCAAGCCCCGCGCCGCCGCGGAGTCGGCTACGCGCGCCGGTTGTCTCACGCGCGCGGGTTAGTCTAAGCTTCACCGCGCCACGTAAAAAGGAACGAAAGCTGAGCGGGAGTCCGGCACGGGTCGGGCGACGGGGAGACGCATGAGCGCGGCGGGACAAATCAAACGAGTCAATCCGGCGGCGGCGATTCCGGGCGGCGAGGTGCTCATCGAGTGCGAGGGCTTCGACACGAGCCACACGGGGATGTATCACGTCCTCATCGGCGAGGAGCGCGCGCACCTCGTCGGGGCGTCGCCGGAGCGCGTGTTCGCCGTGGTGCCGGAGTCGGCGGCGGGGCGCGCGGTCGAGGTGCGGCTCGAAAGCATGGGCATCTACAGCCAGCCCGCGCGCCTGCTCGTCGGCAAGCTCCTCGCCGAAGACCTGCACATGGTGGCGAGCCCCGCCTTCGATCCGGCGGACGGCTCGCTCTACGTCACGCGCTCGGGCTCGCGCGGGCACCGCGAGTCGGTCTCGCTCTTCCGCGTCGGCGCGTCGGGCGATTTGCAGGACGTGACGGGCGAGATCGTCAACCCGACGGGGCTCGCCTTCGACCCGGCGGGGCAGCTCTTCGTGACGAGCCGCAACGACGGC
>JAIVJC010000030.1 GCA_020200235.1 Acidobacteriota bacterium
GTGTCGGTGTCGGCGTCGCGGTGGGCGTGGGCGTCGCCGTCGGCGTGGGCGTCGGGGTAGCCGTCGGAGTTGGCGTCGCCGTCGGAGTTGGCGTCGCCGTCGGAGTTGGCGTCGCCGTCGGAGTTGGCGTCGCGGTCGGTGTAGCCGTGGGTGTTGGTGTCGGCGTCGCCGTCGGCGTCGGAGTCGGAGTGGCGGACGCCGTGCACTGCGTGTTGCCCGTGAGGAGGTAGCTCATGCCTGTGTACGGGTCTTGTATCGCGTTGCCGGTCGTGTCAACGGCCGCGGTCGAGCGTACGGTCTCGTTGCCGTTCCCGGCGAAGGTGCGGCCGATGAGCCTGCCGATGATGTCGCCCGCCTTCGCGCTGCCGACCTTGTTGCCTGAGATCGTGATGCTGATGACGCCGTTCGCCTGATCGACGCTGCCGCTATCTGCCGCGCCGATCTTATTCGGCATCGCCGCGTCAGCCGGGACGGCTTCGACGGTCGTCACCGTGCCGTACTCGAAAGTGTTCACGCCGCCGTCGGAGTTCATGCCGACGTAGTACTGACCCGTGAAGGGCGCGGGCGTCTCGCCCGGCGCGGTGGGCGCGGGCTGGACGGGGTAGTACCAGAGCACGCGCCACTGCCGGTTCGGCGGGATGGTGCTCAGGTTTGCGACCTTCAGCCTGAAGGTGATCTTCTCGACGCCGCCCACCACCTCGTCGGAGACGGCGACGTTTTGGATGTCAAGGTCGGCGTTAGCCGGGGAGCTCGTCTGATCGCCCGCCGGGTCGATCACTTCGACGAGCCCGGTGCAGGAGTCGCCCTGCGGCTTCGAGACGACCTCGTTGCTGCCGCACGAATCACCGAGCGCGTTCGTCGCAACGACGCGGTAAGAGTAAGTGACGTTCGCCGTCGCCGTCGTGTCGTCGTATTTCGCGACCGCGCCGATGGTCGCGATCAGAGTTTCGCCTCCGCCCGAGGGCTTGCGGAAGATTTTGTAGCCGGTGACGGGCGAGCCGCCGTCGTCGGACTGCGACCACGAGAGGTGTGCGACATTGCCGTCGCGACCGACGGTCAGGAGAGGCGCGCCGGGGATCGTCGGCGTCGCCGGATCGGCTCCGGCGAAGAGCCTGCGACCGCCGGTCTGCCGCGCGATGACGGCGAGCTGCGAGTAGGAGTTGCCGGTCGCGCCTTCGGGAGCCTGCACGCACGCCGCGCCCGAGCAGCCGTCCGCGTAAGCGACGAGGATGCGCCCCTGCTTGTCCACGTCGATGCCGTTGAAGTCGAGCAGGTTGCGGTGGACGGGCGAGCCGCCGCCGCGGTGACTGCCCCAGCGCTGGACGGGATCGTTCGGCGTCGCGTTGACGAGCTGCCACGTCGCGCCGCCGTCGTAGGTCGTCGCGACGTAGAGATACCAGGTGCCGTCGAACTTGCGGTCGCCGCCGTTGCCGGGCGCGGACGAGCCGATGAAGGCGAAGGCGGCGCGGTCGTCGTCGCCGGCGACCACCACCGGGAAGTTGACGTTCTTGATGCCGGCTGCCGCGCCCACATCCCTGATGTCGTGCCAGGTGACGCCGTGGTTATCGGAGACGGCGACCGCCGCCAGCGAGTCGGCGTCGGCGTAGCCGAAGTAGAGCTTCCCGCCTTTGCCGATGCCGACCGCCGGATCGCCGTCCGCCGCGCGGCTGTTCGGGATGGCGCGCACGCTCCAAGTGCACGTAAGCTGTCCCGTCGGGTCCGACCTTGATGTGACCGTGCAGACCCGCGCAGTCGTTGATGCCGTAGATGGGGACGGCGGGACCGAACGTGAGTCCGCCGTCGACCGAGAGCGCGCAGTTGGCTTCCGCCACGGACTGCGAGCAGTAGTAGATCGCGTTCGGGTAGGTGACGCCGAGGGGCAGGGGCGCGTGGAAGGGTCCGCCCCCGACGGTCTGGTGATCGACGCCGGAGACGAGGCTGCCGCCCTGACTCGGCGTGTAGGTGTCGCCGTCGTTGTCGGTGAAAGCCATCAGGCTCGTCGTGCCTGAGAGCTGCGACGAGAAGGTGCGACCGACCTGCGGGTTGACGTTGTCGTAGCCGTGATCGGTGAAGAGGATCGGGTCGAGCGAGGTGGCGTTGTTCGGCGCGTTCTTCACCGCCCAGGTCGCTGAGGGCGAGGTCGGGCAAGAGTCGTCGAACGTGACGCGGAAGGTCGTCAGGCGCGAGATGAACATCGCCGCGCCCGTCTTCCAGTTGACGCCGATGGAGGGCTCGCCGGCGTCCGTGCCGTTGTTGGAGGTCTGCGCGAGGATGCTCGCCTGCGGGATGAGATTCTGGAAGCGCGGCGCCGCCCCGGTGCCGACGGTCGCGGGCGGCGGCGTGGGTCCGGTCGTCGCCCCCGCGATGACTTTCGCCGTGCCGTGGTACTGATCCGCCGCCGCGTTCGGCACGGTCGCGTAGATGACGTGCGTGGTGAAGACGCCCGTGCCGACGTTCGGGTCGGTCGGATCGATGTCGACGGCTTCGCTCGGTATGCCGAACGCGGCTGAGCTCGCGACTACGGGTCCGTTGTTCGAGCCCTTGTGGACGTACAAGTCGTAGTCGTTGCCGGGGCTCGTCCAGTCGATCTGGATGTGAACCTTCTTGCCCGACCAGTCGGACGGGTTGCCGGAGAGCGTCAGGGTGTAAGTATCGCAGTCCACCCCCTCGGTGCAGTCCGCCTCCTGCGTGTTCGCGGCGAGCTTGCCGGGGGCGGTTCCCGTCCACGTGAGGGTCGCGTTAATGGTGGGCGCGAGCGTTCCGGCGGCGGGGTTGGCGGCTTGCGTGATGACGATGGGCGTCAGGCAAACCGCCGCTAGCAGGGGCGCGAGGGCTAAGCGAATCTGCCCCCTCTTGATGATCGTCAGTTTGTGTAAATCGAATCTCATACGTCCCTCGTTCCTTCCAACAGGTCGAAATAGGATCGCCCACAGGTGGCGCAATCGGCTGTAACGGTGAGCCGAGGATACGCGCGCCGACTTGAGGGAAACTTGAGACAGGGCACTCGAATAGCACCGTCAATAGGTGATTCGGTTACGATTGTCTTACGAATAGATTACGGGGCGGGAATGCTACCAGGAAAGTGGCGATTGGCGGGGGCAAGTCGGAGCCGCCTGCCGCAAGCGGGCGGGTTCTGATCGCGTCGATCACCCGCCCGCTTGCGGCAGGCGGCTCCGGCAAAGCTGACGCGGCAGGCGTGCGCCCACGCGACCACCATGCAAATGGGAGCACGGGTCACGAAGGCGAATTAACTGTTATGCGTGGTACAGACCGACGGGGGCGAGACTCGACGCGGCGGCGAATCGTCAGCCGCCCCGCGCGCACAAGTCTTCACGCGCGCGGCTCCCGGTAGGCGGGGCTGAAGGTGCGTGTCGTGTGCTCCGTGACGCTCGCCTGCGGCGCGGCGTAATTGCCGGCGGGCTGGATGTACTGCGGCTGTGGCGCGGCGATCTCTTTCCCGCCCTCGCGCTTCAACTGGCGGAGCCCACCCGGCTCTTTCGTCGCGCCGAGCATGCGCGAGAGCAGGCGGATGAGCGAGATTTCGACGCCGAAGAGCGTCACCATCCCGAAGAGTGCGATGAAGACGACGGCGTCCTTGTTGAAGCCCCGAGAGGCGATGCCGCCGACGGCGGCGAAGATGATGCTCAAACCCAGGAGGAACGTCACCCCGACCGTCACGCTCACCCAGCGCACGGGGCTCGTGAGCTCGGCGGGCACGACCACCTCGCGCGTCGTCGCCGTGTTGACCAGCGAGCCGCAGCGGTTGCAGTAGTTGAGACCGGGCTGGATTTCCGCTCCGCAGGTCTGACAGTACATGGGCTCTCCGCAGGTTCTCGGCGAAGGATCGCGGCGGAGCTTTCGCCCCGCGCTTCCCCTCCGATTAGCGCATCACGGCGCGGATGCCGACGAGGATCAGGTAGCCGACGGCTAGCACGACGGCGAGCTTGATGAGCATCACGGCGAGCGTGATGATCCCGCCCACGGCGATGCCGACGATCGCCAGCACCAGCGGCATCACCACCACCAGCACGAACAGCGCCAGGAAGACGATCCCGACAATCCTCACAACGTCTTTCATCTCTTCACCTCTCGTCCCCGTCCGCGCGACTTCGAAGAATTACCAGCTTCGCCGCGCTCGCAGTTCTATACGAACTCCGCGCCGCGAACGTTCCGTCCGCGTCCCCGCGCCAAACTCCGCGAGGCGAGCCCGGCGCGCCGAGTTGTGCTAATCTCGTCCCAAAAGAGTCGGAACTTTAATCAAGGGGGCGCGGCTGTGGCAAATGTGCCATGCCGGCGCGCCGCGAGTCAAAGGGATTTTCCGCCATGCCTCGACGCAGCAAGACCGAGGAGATGTTCCCGGAAGCCGAGCCGGCGGCTGACGCTGTGGCGACGACCGACGCGCCGCTCGCCGAGCGGATGCGACCGCGCACGCTCGCAGAGTTCGTCGGGCAGCAGCAGCTCGTCGGCGAGGGGCGCGTGCTGCGCCGCATCATCGACGGGCGCGGCGCGCTGCCCTCCCTCATCCTCTGGGGCGCGCCCGGCACGGGCAAGACCACGCTCGCGCGCCTGCTCGCGCGCCAGTCGGACGCCCACTTCGTCGCGCTCTCGGCGGTCTTCTCCGGCGTCAAGGACTTGCGCGAGGCGATCGCCAACGCGCGCGACGCGCGGCGCACGGGTCGCCGCACGGTGCTCTTCGTCGACGAGATTCACCGCTTCAACAAGGCGCAGCAGGACGCGCTCCTGCCCGCCGTCGAAGACGGCACGGTCACGCTCATCGGGGCGACGACCGAGAACCCTTCGTTCGAGGTGATCGGCGCGCTGCTCTCGCGCTCGCGCGTGCTGATGCTCCAGCCGCTCGCCGAAGACGACATCGAGACGCTCATCCGCCGCGCGCTCGCCGACGAATCGCGCGGTCTCGCGAACCTCAGACCGAAGATCGACGACGAGACGATCCGGCGTCTCGCGCGCGCCGCGGCGGGCGACGCGCGCGTGGCTCTCTCGGCGCTCGAAGCCGCCGTCGAATCGACCGCGCCGGACGGGCGGGGCGCGCGCCGCGTCACCGAGGAGACCGTCGCGGAGACGATAGGTCGCGCCCGCTACGCCTACGACAAGGGCGGCGAGGAGCACTACAACCTCGCGTCGGCTCTCATCAAGTCCCTGCGCAACTCGGACGTGAACGCCGCGCTCTACTGGCTCGCGCGCCTCGTCGAGGGCGGGGCCGATCCGCTCTTCATCGCGCGCCGCCTCTGCATCCTCGCCTCCGAGGACGTGGGGCTCGCAGACCCGCAGGCGATGGTTCAAGCCAACGCCGCCGCGCAGATCACGAACCTCATCGGTCTGCCCGAAGCGCTCTACCCGCTCACGCAGGCGACCCTGTACCTGGCGCGCGCGCCGAAGTCGAACGCCGTCAAGCGCGCCTACTTCGCCGCCTCCGAGGACGCGCAGGAGACGGCGCGCGAACCGGTCCCCTTCCACCTGCGCAACGCCGTCACGCCCCTGATGAAGCGCGCCGGCTACGGCTCCGGCTACCGCTACGCGCACAGCGATCCGGCGGCGCGCGAGGAGATGAAGTGCCTGCCCGAGAAGCTCCAGGGCAAAGAGTATTTTAGAGATAACGATGAAGTAGGAACGATGAACGATGAGTGAGATTTGTCAGTTGTCAGTTGTCCGTTGTCCGTTGTTAGTTCGTTGATGATCTTAAGTCATCGCGTTCGGCAGCTCCTCGGTTAACGAAGGGCAACGGACAACTGACCACGGACGACGGACTGCCTTTGATGATGAGCAAGACCGACAAAGAACTCGCGTTCCTGCACGACCTCTACGTCGCGCCGGACTGGGGCGAGCGTTTCGCGGAGATGATCGACGAGCACGTCGAGCTGCCGAAGAAGGCGCGCGCGCTCTACGTCGCGGCGGGCACGGGCGGGCACGCGCTGAAGATCGCCGAGCGCGCGGGCGAGGGCGCGACGCTCGTCGGCGTGGACGATGGCGAGGAGCGGCTGAAGCTGGCGCGCGCCAAGGCGGCCGCCGCGAAGTTGCAGGCGCGGGCTGACTTCCGCCAGACGCAGCTCGAACCCTTAGACTTCGAGGACGAGCAGTTCGACCTCGTCATCGGCGACGCCTCTCTGGTCGCGCCGGAGCGCCTGCCCGAAATGATCGCCGAGATGGCGAGGGTCGCCGCGCCCGGCGCGACGGTCGCGCTGAACCTCGCCACGGCGTCGAGCTACGGAGAGTTCTATTCGATCTACTGGGAGGCGCTCGTGAGCGCGGGGCTCGCGGACGAAGCCTCGATCGTCGAGGGGCTGATCACGAGACTCCCGACCGTCTCCGACGCGGAACAGCTCGCCGCGCGCGAGGGGCTCGACGACGTGCGCTCCTGGACGAACGTCGAGGAGTTCGACTACAAGACGGGCGAGGAATTTTTGGGCGCGCCGCTCGTGCGCGACTTCCTCATGCGCGGCTGGCTCGAACCGCTCGAAGACGAATCGTCCCACGCGGCAGTCCTCGACGCCGTCGCCCGACTCATCGACGAGGAGCGCAACGACGGCGACTTCACGCTCTCGATCAAAGCCACGCTCGTCGTCGGGCAGAAAGCGCGTTAGGCCGCGGGAGTGCGGTGATCCTCTGCCGTGGGACATGTGAGACCGCCCGCGACGGTTTTTTTTCGACCCGGTACGGCTTTGACCGCCGACGGCGGTCTAATGAAAGTTTGGCGGCTAATTTAGTCGGGTCAACGCGCCGAAAGCCCTCCCGTAATCTTTGCGTGAGGGCTTTCGACGCGCTGCCGGCTCTGCTGACCGCGCCGCCCTACTGCGGGGGGGTGGTGATCTGGAAAGTGTTCGAGCGCGCTTCGCCGCTGAGGCTCACCACCGCGTATACCTCGTCGGCGTGCGGGTGTTTGATCAGCACGCCCTGGACTAACTCCTGGGTGATTCCCGGGTCCTCGTCCAACAGCCCTTTGTCGACCTCGCGTGGCGACTCCACGACGCTCTGTTCCCCCGCCACCGCCGTGATGATTTTGTATTTCTTGGTGGCCGGCGCCAGCCCGTAACTGAACGTGTAGATCGGCTGCGGCCCGTTAAGGGCGGGGCCTGCCGGTTCGTCGTCACCCGCCAGGTCTTCGCCGAAGAGGTTGATGGACACCTTAAACTGTTTGCCGGCCTCGGCCGGGCTGAAGACGAGCTTGTAACTGACGTCGACCTTCAGCTTGTCAGCGCCCACCGGCGTGATGGGGGCGAGTACGACATTCTTTACTTCCGCCATGATCGTCTCCTTTCGAGTCCCGTCTTTGATGATGATTTAGCCGTCGACTTCCCCGAAGAGCACAGCCGCAGGCGAGAGCACGAAGCTGGTACGCCCGCCCTCCTGCACTTCGAGCGTGGTGCGGATGTTCCGGTCTTCTATGCCTCGGGTGTTCGGGCCGTCTGCGCGCCTGCTCCCCCCGCGCGTGTCCGGCGTGCCGTAGGCCACGGCGCGGACGCGCGCGCCTTCCGGCGCGGTGAAGTCGAGGGAGGCCGCCTCGCCGGGGACGAGCGTCACCTCGCACGACTCCCGGCGGAGGAACCTTTGCTTACTGACGCACGACGGGGCGCGCCCGCCGCCGCCGTCCGTGGCCGCGGCGGGCGCGTACACGTCGAACGCCAGCGTGACCTTTCTCACGGAGCCGTCGCCGGCGGTCACGTCCTCTGGGTCTATCGCGCGCGTGTTGACCACGCTGAGCCGCGCCGTCTGCCCCGCGGCGAGGCTGACGAGGCCGAACTGGGGCCTGCCCTCGACTTCCCCGAGCGCGCCGACCGGCATCGCATTCCAGACGGCGGCGGCCGCCGCCAGCCCGACGACCAGCGCGACGAGCGTGAGCGCGGTCGAGAAACTGTTTCGGGTCTTCATCATCTTGCTCCTTTAAACGTTTGTTGAGGGTGTGTATGGGGCCGTCGTTCGCACTCAGACGCCGGATGAGCAAAGCGAAGTGAGAGTGCCGCCTCACTGAGTGTCTTGGTACTCGCCTGAGATCGCCAATTCCAGGTTGATCTCCGCATAGCCGGAACCCCAGTTGCTGGCGCGCTTCAGCACGACTTGGATAGTGCCGCCCGAGTCGCCGAATATCCCGACCTGAGTACCGCCTACTTGGTAACTGCCGAACGCCTCATTGTTGGCATAGCTTACCCCTTGAACATTTTTCGTCAGCGGGAAGTTGTAGGTGCTGTTGTTAGGTTGAATAACGCTAATACTGACAGTGAAATCTGTGAAGGCGAAAGCCGGTTCGGGTGTTTTGACCGTCGCCGTCCCTGAGGCGTACTTGATTTCAAGAAACTTAGCAGCGGGAACCACAAAATTCTTTTTCGCTAGCATCTCACCCGGTTGGAGCGTCAAAGAGACCTGCTCCTGAAAGATGTTTTCCACCTTCAGTCGCGGGATCACATACAACGGCTCGCGCGGCGAGGTGGTCACCTGCACCGGGCCCGAGACGGTCGTGGCGATGGCGTCCTCGTTGCTGATCCTGACGTCGCCGGTGACGTGCGTGACGCCGCGGACGATGACGTGGAGGGGGTTGGAGGCGGTGTCGCAGATCCTGACGCAGTCCTGCCCGACGCGCTGCGCGAAGGCGCGCCCCGGCGCCGTCAACGACAGCGTGACGGCGAGCACGACGAGGCCCGCCGAAGCGAGCAGGCAGCTTTTGAAGAAGCGGTTCATTTTGTGAAATCTGTTCATGACGTTTTCCTTTCTAGAGTTTTCCTCTAACCTTTAATGCGGAAACCGCCCTCGAAAAACACAACGCCTCTGACGGATATTTCCGACGCCACCTCCGGCGCGGCGGAAAATTCGCAAAAGGTGTTAATATCCTTTCCAGTCTTTGCCTGAGTGAACACTCATCACGGAAGAGAATTCCCGTTGACCAATCCCACGCCGCATGAAGTCTCGCTACTGCTCGCCGAGTGGAGCGGCGGCGACGAGTCGGCGCTCGACGAGCTGCTCCCGCTAGTCGAGAAGGAGCTACGGCGGCTGGCTCACCACTACATGAGCCGCGAGCGCGCCGGGCACACGCTCCAGACCACCGCCCTCATCAACGAAGCCTACCTCCGCCTCGCCCAGGGGGAGCATTCACACTTCCAGAGCCGCGCGCACTTCTTCGCCGCCGCTGCCAACCTGATGCGGCAGATCATGGTCGACCACGCGCGGGCGCGGCAGTCCGCCAAGCGCGGCGGCGGTCTCCGCAAGGTCTCGCTCGACGAGGCGGCGACAGTTTGGGACGAGCGCGCGGCGGAGTTGCTCGCGCTCGACGAAGCGCTGCAAGAGTTGGCACATGCCGCTCCGCGTCAGAGTCGTGTGGTGGAACTCAGATACTTCGGCGGCCTGAGCGTGGAGGAGACGGCAGATGTGCTGAAGGTGCACCCGAACACCGTCCTGAACGACTGGCGCGAGGCGCGGGCGTGGCTCTACTGCGCGCTCGGCGGGGGTGAAGCATCATGAAGGCCGAGCGACTCCGGCAAGTCTCTCCGATCTTCCGCCGGGCGGTGGAGCTGCCGCCGGGCGAGCGCGCGGACTTCCTCGACGGGGCGTGCGGGGGGGACGCGGCGCTACGCCGCGACGTCGAGCAGCTCCTCTCCGCGGACGAGCGTGCGGGCACCTTCATCGAAGCGCCCGCTTACGAGCGGGCCGTCGGGCTGCTGACGGACGGGCCGGCCACCTCCGTCGCAGGGCGCCTGATCGGGCACTACCGGATCGTCGCGCCGCTCGGCAAGGGCGGGATGGGCGAGGTCTACCTGGCGCGCGATACGAAACTGGAGCGCTCCGTCGCCCTGAAAGTTTTGCCTTCCGATGTCGCCTCTAACGAAGAGAGGATGCGGCGCTTCACTCAGGAGGCTAAGGCGGCGGCAGGGCTTAATCATCCGAACATCGCCCACGTCTACGAGATCGGGGAATCCGACGGGACGCACTTCATCGCCATGGAATACATCGACGGCGTGACGCTCAAGGAGAAGATTCATCGCGAGAAGACTCCGCCGGGAAAGCTGCTCAAGTATTTAACGCAGGTCGCCGAAGGGTTAGCTAAAGCTCACGCCGCGGGCATCGTCCACCGGGATTTGAAGCCGGACAACATCATGATCGCCCGCGACGATTACGCGAAGGTTTTAGATTTCGGGCTGGCGAAACTCGTCGAGCCGCAGAGAGCCTCGGGCGAAGCGGCCACGGCCATCCTGGCGCAGCACTCGGCGCCGGGCATGATCATGGGCACCGCCGGCTACATGTCGCCCGAGCAGGCGCAGGGGCGCGTGAGGGAGATCGACCACCGCTCCGACATCTTCTCCTTCGGCTGCATCCTCTTCGAGGCGGCGACCGGGCGGAAGGCCTTCGAAGGCAAAGACCAGCTCGACTCGCTCCACAAGATCGTGCACGAGCCGACCCCGCAGGTCACGGACGTCAACCCCTCGGCGCCCGACGAGCTGCAAAGGATCGTCCGCCGGTGTCTGGCGAAAGAGCCCGATAAGCGCTACCAGTCGATCAAGGACGTGGCGATCGAGTTGGACGAGCTGCGGCAGGAGCTGAAGGACCGGGGTGAGTCAGACCTTTTCGTTCAACCGTCGTCGAATGGCGAAGAATCGGCGGCCGGCGCGCGGGACGCAAAGACAGACGGCACTCGGCAGACGACGGCCGGCGCGGCGCAGACGGAGGTCGCACACTCCGCCTCAAGCGCCGAGTATTTAGTGAGCGGGATCAAGAGTCATAAGGCGGGCGTCTTCCTCGCCCTGATCGGCGTGGCGGTCACGATCGCCGCCGGCCTCGGGCTATACAAATATTACTGGTCCCGCCCGGCGAAGCCCGCGCCTTTCCGGGAGATGCGGCTCACGAAGTTGACCTTCAACGGCAAGGCCATATCCGCCGTGATCTCGCCCGACGGCAAGCAGGTGGTTTACGTGATCGAGGACGGCGGGCGGCGGAACCTGTGGCTCAGGCAGGTCGCGACGGGGACCGACGTTAAGCTGAACGAGCCCGAAAATGTTGGCTACTTCGGCATGACCATCTCACCCGACGGCAACTTTCTTTATTACGCAGACGGGGGCATGGGCACCGAGAACCGTGTGCTCTACCGGATGCCGGTTCTGGGCGACAGCCCCAGAAAAGTGGTCGAAAACGTAAGCAGTCCCATCGGTTTTTCCCCTGACGGTAAGCAGATCGCTTTTGCGCGCATCTGGCAGGGCGAGAGCGCACTGATAATTGCCAACGCGGACGGCACGGAAGAGCGCGAGATCGCCGTCCGTCATGGGAGGGGAAGCCGTTTCGGGAATTTCTTTTACGGCGGGGTTGCGTGGTCGCCCGACGGCAAGAGGATCGCAACCATCGCACGCGCTGTAGATTCCGCCGGCAGATTCCAGAACGTAATCGAAGTACCGGTCGAAGGCGGGGCGGAACGTCCCCTGACTTCGCAGAGGTGGTATCAAATCCAGCGGCTGGCATGGCTCTCGGACGGCAGCGGACTGCTGTTGACCGCGGCGGAGAAAGCGTCGGACGCTCGCGCTCGGCAAATATGGCATCTCTCTTACCCGGATGGCTCCGCGCGAAAAATTACGAACGAGCTGAATAATTACGGAAATATCAGTCTTAACGCGGACTCCAGCGTTCTGGTGACGGTACAGGATAATCAGTCTGCGAATATCTGGGTCGCGCCGGACGGCGACGCCAGCCGCGCCACTCAGTTTACATCCGTCTCCGGCAATTTGGACGGGGGAGACGGCGTGAGGTGGACACCCGACGGCAAAATCGTTTTCAACTCGATGGCGGGCGGCAAAGACGGCATCTGGATCATGGAGGCGGACGGGAAGAATCGAAGACAATTATCCACCGCCGAGACCGTCGATTATAACCCCTCGGTCTCGACCGACGGGCGCTACGTCGTTTTCGCTTCGGAGCGCACGGGAGCGCCAACCGTCTGGAGAATGGCCATTGACGGGAGCAATCCAAAAATGTTGGACAAGGGGGGCGGATCCCAACCGGTGGCCGGCGACGGGTGGGTGGTCTACTCGGGGAGAAGCGATCTGTGGAAGATGCCGATTGACGGCGGCGAGCCTGTGAAGCTCAGTGAAGGAAATTTGGTACGGTGCGCCGTCTCACAGGACGGGAAGATGGTTGCCTGTTCGCTGGAGACGCCCGGCTCACCGGCCAGGCTGGCCGTCCTGCCGAGCGAGGGCGGAACGCCCGTCAAAGTCTTCGACGTTAATTTTCACCGCCCGGCTCATATGCGTTGGACGCCTGACGGGCGGTCGGTGACTTATGTCGGGCGCCAGGACGGCCTGGCCGACATCTGGGGTCAATCGCTCGACGGCGGCGAGCCGAAGCGGCTGACCAACTTCAAAGCCGATGCCATCTTCTCCTTCGATTGGTCGCGCGACAACAAACTCGCCATCTCACACGGTACCTCGACATCAGACGTCGTCTTAATCAGGAACGCCAAATAATCGCCCTCACCCCTGGCTCACGTCCCCATCGCCGCTAAATCCGCGCAACGCGCGGCGTGAGCAGGCCGCGTGAAGTATGCCTCGCGGGCTCGGCGTTGATAGTCGTAGAGTGCGACCCAAGACGAGCCCCGCCGGGGGCGGCCCTGACCTCGGTCAAGGATACGCCGCCCCGGCGGGGCTCAATGTGTCTCTGCTTCGCGAGTCTGTAGACGCCCAGGCCCTGTGGGGCTCCGCCGTATGAGAACGTACGTCCGGGTCGAACTTACTCGAGCTTTAAGAGCGCGGCGCGGCTAACCCTTCTCCGACACCCGCTTCTGCGCGGCGCGCCGTCGCGCCTCCTCAAACAGCGCCTCGTCGTCCACGCCGGAGAGCTCAGACGGCGACGCGGTGCCCGCCTTCAGGCGGTTGCGCTGCTCCTCGGCTTCCGCCTCGTCGATGCCCTCGCGGAAGGCGCGCTTGCTCTGCCCCAGAGCCTTCGCGAGCTGCGGCAGCCGGCTCGCGCCGAAGAGCAGGATGACGATGAGCAGGATGAGCAGCATCTCCTGCCCGCCGAAGTTGAATCCGAGAGTGAATTGATTCGTCATAAAATTTTCTCCGACGGGGTCGGGCGGCGCGCGCCCTCTCAGCTACCCTCGTCCCCGTTCGACTCGTAGAAAAGGTATTTGCGCCAGGTCTCGTCGGCGCGACCGAGGTAGCGCATGATCTGTCGGCTGACGTGGAGCGAGAAGCCACGCGGGCGGCGCACGAGGTGCATCCCCGCCTCCTCCGGCGTGCGGCTCCCCTTCCGGTGGTTGCAGCGCTTGCAGCACGCGACCAGGTTGTCCCAGGAAGACTCGCCGCCGCGCGAGCGCGGGTGGACGTGGTCGAGCGTCAGCTCCGAGGGCGGCAGGCCCTTGCCGCAGTACTGGCAGGTCGAGTGATCGCGCAGCAGGATGTTCTTGCGCGAGAGCGAGCGGTTCTTGAAGGGGATGTGGATGTACTCCGTGAGCCGGATGACTGAGGGCGCGTGCATCGTGATCCTGGACGAGTGGAGCATGTGCCCGTTGTGCTCCTCCATGCGCGCCACGCCTTTGAAGATCATCACCACCGCGCGCCGCTCGCTGCACACGTTGATCGGCTCGTAGGAGGCGTTCAGGACTAAAACACGACCGGTCATACCGCGATTAGATTACAGTGACAAGCAAACAGTGACAAGTAACAAAAAACCTGTGGCGGGTAAACCGTGGCGGGTGACGGGGAAGAAGTGATGAGTGATGAGTCATGTGTGATGAGTTAAAACAGATCGTCTTTTACTCATCCCTCATCACCCATCACTCACCACTCTCTTGTCACCCGTCACGGTTTACCTGCCACGGAATTTATCGGTGGCGGCGACGAGCGCGGCGCGGATGCCGGGCTCGAGCGCGGAGTGGCCGGCGTCGTGGATGATCTGGAAATCCGCCTCAGCCCACGCGCTGTGCAGCTCCCACGCGCTGACGATGGGGCACACCACGTCGTAGCGACCCTGGACGATGACCGCCGGGATGTCGCGAATCTTGTCCACGTTCTCGATCAGGTAGTTGTCGGTCGGGAAGAAAGAGTCGTGCGTGAAGTAGTGGCACTCGATGCGCGCGAACGCGGTGGCGAAGTGCGCGTCGCCGAAGTGATCGATGAGATCGGGATCGGGGTAGAGCTTCGAGGTGCTCGCCTCCCACACGCTCCACGCGCGCGCGGCTTCGGTCCTCACCGCCTCGTCCTCGCTCGTCAGCCTGCGGTAGTAAGCCGCGAGCATGTCGCCGCGCTCCTCGGGCGGGATGACGTTCAAGTACTGCTCCCACACGTCCGGGTAGATGTTCGACGCGCCCTCCTGGTAGAACCAGCGAATCTCCTTCGGGCGGCAGAGGAAGATGCCGCGCAAGACGAGCGAGCGCACGCGCGCCGGATGCGTCTGCGCGTAGGCGAGCGCGAGCGTGCTCCCCCACGAGCCGCCGAAGACGTGCCAATCATCGACGCCCAGATGCTCCCGCAGCTTCTCCATGTCTTCGACGAGGTGCCACGTCGTGTTCTCTTCGAGCGAGGCGTGCGGCGTGCTCTTCCCCGACCCGCGCTGATCGAAGAGGATGATGCGGTAAGCCTCCGGGTCGAAGAAGCGTCGGTAGTCGGGCACGGTCCCGCCGCCGGGTCCGCCGTGCAGGAAGACGACGGGCGCGCCCTTCGGGTTGCCGGACTGTTCGTAGTAAAGGGTGTGGACGGGCGAGACGGGCAGCATTCCCTCATCGAAAGGATCGATCTGGGGGTAAAGGTCCTTCATGAGCGACATCATACAAAGGACGGACGCTGTACGCTAGGAGACAAGTAGTTATTAGCTGTTAGCTGTTAGCTGTTAGCTGTTAGCCAGGCAAAGACATGGCGGGAGCGAACGGAGACGCGAGCCGTTTGGCTAATAGCTAATAGCTAACAGCTAATTGCTACTTCACGCTCGCGCCGCAGTCAGCACGAAGACTTCGAGTGCGCCTGCCCTCTTGAGCGCGTGGGCGCACGCCGAGACGGTCGCGCCGGTGGTGAACACGTCGTCGACGAGCAGCACGCGCTCGCCCCCGACGAGGCGCGGGCGTGCGACTTGGAAGGCGTCGGCGACAGTCTCGCGGCGCGCGCGCGCGTCCATCCCTGCGCGGTGCCTTTCGGTGTGTTTGACGCGGCGCACGCTCCACTCGTCGAGCGGGAGACGTGCGAGAGACGCGACGGCACTCGCCAGTTGCGCCGCCTGATTGAACCCGCGCTCGCGCTCGCGCTCAGGGTGGAGCGGCACGGGCACGACGCGGGTCGCGGCGTCGAGCGGCGTCCGACTCCGGGCTTCAAAGAGCAGGTTCGCGAGGCGCGACGAGACGTGCGGCTCGCGCTTGAGACTCAGCACCGAGGCGCGCAGCGCGCCCTCGTAGGCGCCGACCGCGCGCGCCGCGGTGAACTCCCACTCGTCGCAGCGACGGCAACGGACGCCCTCGCGGAACTCTTCGGCGACGGCTGCGAACGAGCGCGCCCCGCACTTCCAACACATCGGCTCGTCGCCGGACGAGACGCGCGTCGCCTCCCAGCACGCGGCGCACGCGGGAGCGTCGGCGCGGCGCTCGACGGACGCGGCCTCGCACGCCGCGCAACGCATCGGGTAGAGGAGCGCGAGCGCGGCGTCGCAGACGGAATCGAGTTGGCGCGTGAGGCTCATCCGTGAGGTCGTCGCCTTCCGCGCGCGAGGATACACGAAAACCGCGGCTCGAGCGCTCCGCCTCGTTCACCTGCTTGAATAGGCCCTCGCGCCGCGCCAGCAGGCGGTCGCGGTATGATTTCATTTTACGTTTGTCCATTTTTTACCCTCATTCCCCCTTGCCCGAAAACATTCTCTGATCGACTTTCCAGCCCGCCGCGCGAGCCGCAAATAATAACCCCTGCGACGCAAAATCAGAAACCCGGAACGACCCCTCACTTCTGGTACGGCAGCCCGCGCACGATGGTGAACGCCCGGTAGAGCTGCTCCGCGGCGACGACGCGCGCCATCTCGTGCGTCAGCGTCAGGCGCGAGAGCGACCAGCGCACGTCCGCGCGCGACTTGATCTCCTCCGTCACGCCGAGGTGACCGCCGACGACGAACGCGATCTCCTTCCGCGCCCCGCCCAGCCACCCTTCGAGCCGCGCCGCCAGCTCGTGGGAGCTGAGCTGCTGCCCCTCGATGTCGAGCAGCACCGCGAGCGAGCCGGGAGTGAGCGCGCCGGCGATCCTCCGCGCCTCCTCCTCCCGCACCGCCCGGTCGTCCGCGCCCGACCCCTCGCGCAGCTCCGTCACCTCCGTGCGGCAGAAGCGCGAGAGCCTTCCGACGTAATCCTCCACGAGCGCGCGCGCGTGCTCGTTCTTCGTCTTCCCGACCCAGATGAGGCGCAGACGCACGATTAAAACGATGAACGCGGAACGATGAACGATGAATTGAAAGAGCGCGTTGCATTGATCCCGCTTTTTTGATTTTCGTTCATCGTTCCGCGTTCATCATTCATCGTTTTTGTACCGCGCCAGCTTCTCGTACAGATTCTTGCGGCTGATGCCGAGCAGGCGCGCCGCTTCAGACTTGTTGCCGCGCGCCGCCGCGAGCGTCTCGTTGATGTACTGCTCTTCGAGCTCGGCGAGCGTCATCCTGTTGCCGCGCCTGCCCTTGAGCGCCGACGCCGCGCGCAACGGTTCGGGCAGGTGCTCCGCGCCGATCTCCTCGCCGTCCGCCACGATCACGGCTCGCTCTAAGACGTGCGCGAGTTCGCGGACGTTGCCGGGAAACTCGTACCCTTCGAGCATCGCGAGCGCGCCCGCGCCCAACCTCCTCGCGCGCCGCCCGTGCTTGCGCGCGAAGGTCTTCAGGAACAGGCGCGCGAGTTGCGACACGTCGCCGCGCCGCTCGCGCAGAGGCGGGACGTGGATGCGCACGACGTTCAGGCGGTAGAAGAGGTCGGGGCGGAACGAGCGCCGGCTGACGGCGTCTTCCAGATCGACGTTCGTCATCGCGACGAGCCGGGCGTCGACGCGGACGGTGCGCCGCCCTCCCAGACGCTCGAACTCCCTGCGCTCGATGACGCGCAAGAGTTTCGCCTGCGCGTCAGTCGTGAGGTGCGCGATCTCGTCGAGCGCGAGCGTGCCCCCGTCGGCGGCTTCGAGCCGCCCCGGCTTTGTTGTAGTCGCGCCGGTGAAGGCGCCGCGCTCGTAGCCGAACAGCTCGGCTTCCAGCAGCTCAGCGGGCAGAGCCGCGCAGTCGATCTTGACGAACGGCGCGCGCGCCCGGCGGCTCCGCGAGTGGATGAAGCGCGAGACCGCCTCCTTGCCCGCGCCCGACTCGCCGGTGACGAGGACGTTCGCGTCCGTCGTCGCGACACGTTCGGCGAGGCGCACGACCTCGCGCATCGCCTCCGATCTCGCGACGAGTTCCGTCACGCCCTCTCGCCCGCCGCCGGGGCGGGTATCGCGGTGATCCCCTGCGGGAGCGGCACGCGCCCGGCGTCGCGCCACAGCCGTTCGAGATCGTAGAAGCGGCGCGCCTTCTCCTCGAAGACGTGGAAGACGAAGTCGCCGTAGTCGAGCAGCACCCACTCCGCGCCGCGGTAGCCCTCGACGCGCGCCGGCCGCCGGCCGTCCTTCTTCAGGCGCTCGACCACCTCGTCGGAGATCGCCTGCACCTGTTTCGGGTTAGTGCCGGTCGCGATCAGGAAGTATTCGGTGAAGCTCGCGACCTCGCTCACGTCCAGCAGGACGAGATCGAACGCCTTCTTGTCGTCCGCCGCGCGCAGCGCCGCGACGACGAACTCGTCGGGCGGCTCCCTCTTCGCGCCCGGCTGCGCGTCGTGAGCCCGCGCGTTCGCGGCCTCGTCGGTTCGCGGAGACTTCTCCGCGTCGCCCGAGCCGCGCCTCTTCGTCGCGCGCGGGGTCGCGTCATCCCTCTGTTGCTCGTCTGGTGTCATGCCTGATCTCTGTAGAGCCCGTACTTGTTAATGTAGTCGGCGACCGCGCGCGGCACGCGCAAGCCGTCGAGATTTTCGCCGCGGGCGACTCCGCGCCTGACCTCGGTCGCCGACACGTCCTCGCTCACGGCGTCGCTCAAAAAAATCTTCGGCGGCTCGCCCTCCGCGACCGCGCGAGGCGCCCGCCCGCCCGCGGAGCCCCTGAGGTCGACGACGCGCGCGCGAATCTTAACCGGCACGTGTTCAAAGCTCAACTCATAGCCGGGTCGCGTGACGACCACGTGATCGCACATCTCCAGCAGCCGCTCCCACTCCCTCCACGTCGTGATCTCAGCCCAGGAGTCGGCGCCCATCACGAAGAAGAGCCGCGCGCCGTGGAACTCCTCTCGCAGCCGCGCGACCGTGTCCACCGAGTAGGGTCGCTCCGGCGCCTCGAGCTCCACGGACGAGACGCGGAAACGTTCTTCGCCCTGCGTCGCGAGCGCGAGCATCGCGTGGCGGTGCCACGGCGAGGTCGGCGGCGCGCTGCGCTTGTGCGGCGCGGTGTGCGCCGGGACGAACATCAGGCAGTCGAGCGCGAGCAGCTCGACGAGGCTGCGGGCGACCGCCAGGTGACCGTCGTGGACGGGGTCGAACGTGCCGCCGTAGATCGCGATTCGTTTCGTCTGACTCATCGAACTTCGCGCGCGCCCGCCTCGCGCCTGTGCGTCACGACTCTTCGGCGTCCGCATCCTCGCGCAGATCGACGACGACCGTCTTCAGTTCGTCGAGCCGCGCCGCCACCGCGTTAACAAGTTCGCGCACATTGCGGTTCGTGACCGCCGAGATTTCGTGGAACTCGCGCCCGTCCTCGGCGACGCGCCGCCGCAGGGCTTCGAGCCGTTCCGCGTCGTCGAGCGCGTCGAGCTTCGTCGCGACGACGATCTGCGGTCGCCCGGCGAGCTGCGGATCGTAAGCGGCCAGCTCGCGGTTGATCGTCTCGTAGTCGGAGACGGCGTCGCGCCCCGACGCGGAGGAGACGTCAACCAGGTGGAGCAGCAGTACGGTGCGCTCGACGTGGCGGAGGAACCTGTCGCCCAAGCCGGCGCCGCCGTGCGCGCCCTCGATCAATCCGGGGATGTCGGCGACGACGAACGTGCGGTACTCGCCGAGATCGACGACGCCGAGGTGCGGCTCCAGAGTCGTGAACGGGTAGTCGGCGATCTTCGGCTTCGCGGCGGAGATGGTCGAGATCAGGGTCGACTTGCCCGCGTTCGGGAAGCCGACGAGCCCGACGTCGGCGAGCAGCTTGAGTTCGAGTTGCAGCTCGCGCTCCTCGCCCTCGCCGCCCTCCTGGTGGTAACGCGGGGCGCGGTTGGTTGAGGTGGCGAAGTGGGCGTTGCCGAAGCCGCCGCGCCCGCCGCGCGCGGCGAGCCAGCGCTCGCCCTCGTAAGTGAGATCGTGGAGCAGATCGCCGAGCTCCGTGTCGCGCACCTGCGTCCCGACGGGGACGCGCACCAGGACGTCTTCGGCGGCGCGACCCGAGCGGTTCGAGCCCTCGCCATGCCCGCCACGATCCGCCGTGTACTCGGGGTTGTAGCGCAGGTGCAGCAGCGTGTTCACCCCCGAGTCGGCGACGAGCCACACGTCGCCGCCCTTGCCGCCGTCGCCGCCCGAAGGTCCGCCGCGCGGCACGAACTTCTCGCGCCGGAAAGCCGTCACGCCGTTGCCGCCGTCACCCGCCTTCACCTTAATCTTGACCCGATCTATGAACATTGCGGAATGCGGATTGCGGATTGCGGATTAGAAACCACCAAAGCTAATCGTCTACGATCTATGTTTCGGAAATCCGCATTCCGAAATCCGCAATCTAAAATCGGACGACGCCCGTCGCTCGTCCGTGGGGGGCGTGCGCGGGCGTCGTAAGACGGCTTGTGTGTCCCGTCCGAAACTTTACGCGGCGGGGGTCGCCTCCGGCTGCGCCGCCTGGGGCGGAGCAGCAGCGGGGTAGACGCTGATGAACTTGCCCTGCCGCCCCTTGTCCTCGAACTTCACGAAGCCGTCGATGAGCGCGAAGAGAGTGTCGTCTTTGCCGCGCCCGACGTTCTTGCCCGGCTTCCACTTCGTGCCGCGCTGGCGGGCGAGGATGTTGCCGCCCAGCACCGCCTCGCCGCCGAACTTCTTCAGACCCAGCCGCTGCGAGTTAGAATCGCGACCGTTGCGCGATGAGCCGACGCCTTTTTTGTGTGCCATAACAAAACTCCAACGCTGAAGTATGAACGATGAACGATGAAGTAAGAACCGTTTTCAGTTCATCGTTCATCGTTCCGCGCTCATCGTTACCCGATGCTGTCGATCTTCACCGCCGTGAACCCCTGGCGGTGACCCTGCCTGCGCTTGTACTGCTTGCGGCGCTTCTTCTTGAAGACGATGATCTTCTCGCCGCGCCCGTGCTCGACGACCGTCGCGGTGACGCGCGCGCCGGCAACGGCGGGCGTGCCGATCTTCGTCTCGTCGCCGTCGGCGACGACGAGTGCTTCGAGCTCCACCGTCTCGCCCGCGTCCTTGCCGATCGAGGGCAGGCGCACGGTCGCGCCTTCCTCGACGCGGAACTGTTTGCCGCCCGACCTGATGATTGCGTAAGCCATCGTGATACTCCTCAGACGCGAAAACCCCTTGCGGGGAAGTCGTTCAGTATAAAGGCGGTTAACCGCTTTCGTCAAACTCCCGGCGGCGCGCTTTCCCGGCTCAGGCGCTGGCGACCTTCGCGCCGCCGCCCGTGCGCTGGAGGAAGCGCTCCATGAACTTCGTCGAGTAGTTGCCGGAGATGAACTCCTCGTCCTCCATGATCATGCGGTGCAGCGGCACGGTCGTCTTGATCCCCTCGATGACCATCGCTTCGAGCGCCCTTCTCATCCTCATGATCGCCAGATCGCGCGTGCGCGCGTGGACGATGAGCTTCGCGATCATCGCGTCGTAGTAGGGCGGGACGTAATAGCCAGGGTAGACCGCCGTGTCCACCCTCACGCCGGGTCCGCCCGGAATGTTGAAGGCGGTCAGGAGACCGGGCGAGGGCACGCCCGTCAGCGGGTCTTCGGCGTTGATGCGACACTCGATGGAGTGGCCGACGATGATCACGTCCGACTGACTGAAGGCCAGCTCCTCGCCCTCGGCGACGCGAATCTGGTTACGCACGATGTCGGCGAGCGTGACCATCTCGGTGACGGGGTGCTCGACCTGGATGCGCGTGTTCATCTCCATGAAGTAGAAGCGCCCGTCCACGTCGAGGAGGAATTCCATCGTCCCCGCGTTCGAGTAGCCGACGCGCTTGCACGCCTCGACGGCGACGGCGCCCATCTCCGCGCGCAGCTCCGGGGTGAGCGCGGGCGACGGGGCTTCTTCCAGAAGCTTCTGGTGGCGCCGCTGGATCGAGCAGTCGCGCTCGCCGAGGTGGATGCAGTGGCCGTGCTCGTCCGCCATCACCTGAATCTCGACGTGGCGCGGCCGCTCGACGTAGCGCTCGACGTAAACGTCGCCGTTGCGGAACGCCGCGCTCGCCTCGTTCGAAGCGGTCTTGAGCGCGTGCGCGAGCTCCGATTCGGATCGCACGATCCTCATCCCGCGGCCGCCGCCGCCCGCCGAGGCTTTGATGATCACGGGGTAGCCGATCTCTTTCGCGACCGCTTCCGCCTCCTCGAACGTCGCGACGGGACCGGGGCTGCCGGGCAGCACGGGCACGCCCGCCTCCTTCATCGCGCGCCGCGCCTCGACCTTGTCGCCCATCAGCTTGATGACCGAAGCTTCGGGCCCGATGAACTTGATGTTGCACGCCTCGCAGATTTCGGCGAAGGACGGCGACTCGGCGAGGAACCCGTAGCCGGGGTGGATGGCGTCGACGTTGTAAATCTCCGCCGCCGAGATGATCGAGGGGATGTGGAGGTAGCTCTGCGCGGAGGGCGCGGGACCGATGCAGATCGACTCGTCGGCGAAGCGCACGTGCAGCGAGTCGCGATCAGCCTGGCTGAACACGGAGACGGTCTTGATGCCCATCTCCTTGCACGCCCAGATGATGCGGCACGCGATCTCGCCGCGGTTGGCGACGAGCACCTTGCGGAATTTGCGCGGTCCGAAAATCTGCATGGGTAATTAGTCAGTGGTCAGTGGTCAGTGGTCAGTTGAGACAGCGGGCTGAGCTACTGACCACTGACCACTGACCACTGACTATTATCTTCTGATTCCGAAGAGCGGCTGACCGAACTCGACGGGCTGGCCGTTCTCGACGTAGATTTTTTCGACGACGCCGGAAGCCTCGGCCAGAATCTCGTTCATCAGCTTCATCGCCTCGACGATGCAGACGACCGACTCCGGCTCCACGCGGCTGCCGACCTTCACGAACGGCTCGGCGCTCGGCGAAGACGCGTGGTAGAACGTGCCGACGATGGGCGACGTGAGCGTGAACAGCTCCGCGTCGGAAGCGGCGTCCGCCGCCTCCTTCGCCGACGCAGCCGCCTTCTCCGACGCACCCTGCGCCGAAGAAGAAGTCGCCCCCGCGTCTTGCGACGCCTGGGAGAACTGCGGCGGGACGAACGGCGGCGCGTGATGGACGGGCGGGAAACCGTGTTGGGCCTGCGGCTGCGGCGCGGGCGGGGACGGGTCGCGGCGCAGGCGCACGCGGAAGCCCTCCTTCTCCAGCTCGAACTCGTTGAAGCCCTGCGACGTGAAGAGCCCAAACAGCTCGCGCAGCTCGTCCATGTTGAGCGACTCTTCGGGCCGCCCGTAAGACGACGGCTGCCCCTCGCGACCGCGCTGGTGGCGGCGGGGTCCGCGGCGCTCCCCGCGACCCTGCTCCCCACGACTCTGCTCGCCGCGGGCTTGCTCGCCGCGGGCTTGCTCGCCGCGACCCTGCGCCGGGCTGCTCTGCGCGCGCTGCGGCTCGGGCTGCTGACCCGCGCCCTCGCGCCGCGTGTCGCGCGCGGGGGCGACGCCGGTCGGTTCCGATTTGTCCTGGTCGTTCATCGTCTTCGAGCCTCCGCTCGGAAGGTTTACGTCAGACATGCGAACTCGTCTTGTATGCCAAAGCGGGCGCATAGTCAAAGCCCCAATCCGCCGTCACTTCTCGCCGGACGTGGGGATTGGGGCTCGCGCCTCTCTTTAGCTGTGAGCTGTTAGCGATTAGCTATTAGCAAGCACGAACAGCCTTTCAGCATCAGCACCGCCCTTGGTTCTGTCTTGCTAACGGCTAACAGCTAACAGCTCACAGCTATTAGTCCGTGTCCTTCTCGGCGGCGGTCGATTCGGTCTTCTTCGAGCGGCGCCCGCCCTTGCCGGCTTTGTCCGCGTCCTTCGGCTCGGGCGTCTTGCCCTTGCCGCGCGCGCGCGTGGTCTCTTCCTTCTCGAAAGTCTTGTCGGCTTTGCGACCGCCGCGGCGACCGCCCGCGGCTTCGCCCGACTTCGACGCGCGCGTCGAAGCCTTCCCCGCCGCCTTCGTCTTGCCGCGCTTCTCGGACTTAGCCGCCGCGCCGCGCTCGTTCGCGTTATCGACCAGCTCGATGATCGCCAGCTCGGCGTTGTCGCCGACGCGGCGACCGAGCTTGATGATGCGCGTGTAGCCGCCCGGGCGATCCTTGTAGCGCTCGCCCAGCTCTTCGAACAGACGCTTGACGGCGGCGACGCCCGCGGTGCGCTCGGCGCGCGGCGCGCTGCGGCGACCCGTCGAGGGAGACTGCTGGCGGTTGCCCGCGTGGAAGAAGACGGCGGCCTGCCGGCGCAGGTGGACGCCCCGCGCCGCCGCCTCGTCGCCGGTCAAAGCGTGAGCGCGCTTCGAGAGCGTGATGACGCGCTCGACGAACGGGCGCAGCTCCTTCGCCTTCGGCAACGTCGTCACCAGACGCTCGTCGCGGGCGTTGATGAGCGAGGTCGCGAGGTTGCGAAGCATGGAGAGGCGGTGCTCGGTCGTCCGCCCAAGTTTACGGTGTGCCTTCTGGTGTCGCATGACAGTCAAACGATGAAGTCAGAACGATGAATGATGAACTAAAAACTTTTGCCTTCACTTCATCGTTCAGCGTTCCTACTTCATACTTTCCTTTACTCGTCGTCCTCTTCGTCGTCGCCCGCGAACTCGTAGTCGGCGTCCGTGGCGTCGCTGCCGCCGGAGCCGGGGATCGGGTTGCCCTGCTCGTCGAACGCCATGCCGAAGTCGAGACCCATGCCGTGCAGGATGTCCTTGATCTCGTTCAAAGACTTCTTCCCGAAGTTCTTCGTCGCCAGCATCTCGCGCTCGCTGCGCTGCACGAGATCGCGGATGGTGCGGATGTTCGCGTTCTTCAGGCAGTTGTAGGAGCGCACGGACAGCTCCAGCTCGTCCACCGAGCGATCCAGCACGTCGTTTCTGGGCAGCGGCGGGCGCTCCATCGACGGGTAGTTGACCTCGTCCAGGTCTTCCTCGAAGTTGATGAAGATCGACATGTGATCCTTGATTAGCTTCGCGGCGAGACCGATGGCGTCGTCCGGCTTGATCGAGCCGTCCGTCCAGACCTCGATGGTCAGCTTGTCGAACTCGGTGTTCTGACCTGTCGGCGGAGGTGACCTCGCCGGCGCCGTCCTTCGTGATGGTCAGCGTCTTCGCGGAGTTGCCGTGGAGCTTGATCGGAATCTGCTTGAGGTTGAGGATCACGTCGGTCGCGTCCTCGACCACGCCGCGGATCGAAGAGAACTCGTGCTCGACGCCTTCGATCTTGACCGCCGTGATCGCCGCGCCCTCGATCGAAGAGAGCAGCGCGCGGCGAAGGCTGTTGCCGATGGTCGTGCCGAAGCCGCGCTCGAAGGGCTGCGCGGAGAAGCGACCGTAGCGGTCGGTCAAAGTCTCGTTGTCCACCGCGAGACGGCGCGGCATCTGAAATCCCGTCCAGAGTGTGTTCTGCTCGATTGACATATTTTTATCCACCCGCCTCTGACAAAAAAAAGTTCCGCGCCCGCGCCGCACGCCGCCCGCGTCGAAGCTCTTCACGTGGGGGGGGGGCGGTTCGCGGGCGACGACCCGGTTACTTGCTGTAGAGCTCGACGATCAGTTGCTCGTTGATCGAGCGGTCGATGTCCTCGCGCGTCGGCAGCATCGCCACGCGCGCGCCCATCTCCTGCCCCTCCGCCGGCGAGAGCCACGACGGGCGACCGCGCCCCGCGGCGGTCTGCCACGCGCCCTCGACGTGCGGGTTCTTCTTGCTCTCTTCGCGCAGCGTGATCACGTCGCCGACCTTCACGGAGAAGGACGGGATGTCCACCTTGCGACCGTTGACCTGGATGTGTCCGTGGTTGACGAGCTGGCGCGCCTGGCGGCGCGACGTGGCGAAGCCGGAGCGGTAGACCGCGTTGTCGAGCCGCCGCTCCAGGAGCGCGAGCAGGTTCTCGCCCGTGATGCCCTTCATGCGCGCCGCCTTCTCGAAGTAGTTGCGGAACTGCCCTTCGAGGACGAAGTAGATGCGCTTGACCTTCTGCTTCTCGCGCAGCTGCTGGCCGTAGCCGACGAGCGCCTTGCCGCGCCGCGGGGCGTTGCCGTGCTGGCCCGGCGGCTGCGTGCCGCGCTTCTCGATCGGGCACGACGGCTTGTAACAGCGGTCGCCCTTCAGGAATAATTTCGCGCCTTCGCGGCGGCACAGACGGCACACCGCACCTCGATACCTAGCCACTTCTTTCTGCCTCCAGTCTGGTTAAGACGGAAAAGTTTACAGGACGCCCGCGGGCGACCCTTCGTCCTTTGAATGCGGATTTCGGATTGCGGAATGCGGATTGAAGAACAGCGTGCTTTCTAATCCGCATTCCGCAATCCGAAATCCGCAATGGTTAAACCCTGCGCCGCTTCGGCGGGCGGCAGCCGTTGTGCGGGATGGGCGTCATGTCGCGGATCGTGACGACGCGGATGCCCGCGTTGTTGATCGCGCGGATGGCGGACTCCCTGCCGCCGCCCGGACCTTTGACGCGCACCTCGCACTGGTGCATCCCCGACTCCTGCGCCTTCTTCGCCGCCTCGAACGCCGCCTGCTGCGCGGCGAAGGGCGTGCCCTTGCGCGAGCCGCGGAAGCCCCGCGCGCCCGAGCTGGACTGCGCGATCAGGTTGCCCTCGAGGTCCGTGATCGAGATCAGCGTGTTGTTGAAGGTCGCCTGGATGAAGACGATCCCGTTCGGGATGTTCTTCTTCTCTTTCTTGCGGAAGACTTTCTTCTTCCCGCCCGTCGTTGCTTTTGCCATTTTACCTCAGAGGTCAGAGGGCAGAGGTCAGAGGTTAGTTCTTCCGGTCTTCACTGACCTCTAACCTCTAGCCTCTGACCTCTATTATTACTTCTTGCCCGGTGCCTTCTTCTTGGCGATGGTGGCGCGGCGCGGTCCCTTGCGGGTGCGCGCGTTGGTGTGCGTGCGCTGACCGCGGACGGGCAAGCCCCGTCGGTGCCGGAGCCCGCGGTAGCAGCCGATGTCCATCAGCCGCTTGATGTCCATCTGCGTGCGCTTGCGGAGATCGCCCTCGACCTCGCCCTGCCCCTCGATGACGGAGCGGATGCGGCCGAGCTGATCGTCGTTGAGATCGCGCACGCGGGTGTCGACCTCGACGCCCGCCGCCTTGAGGATCGACTTCGCGCGCGAGCGCCCGACGCCGTAGATGTATGTGAGTCCGATCTCGACGCGCTTGTTCACCGGGAGATCGACGCCAACTACACGAGCCATTTTCCACTCTCCAAAAAAAGTCTGAAACTACCCTTGACGCTGTTTGTGTTTCGGGTTCGTGCAGATCACCCTCACCACGCCCTTGCGGTGGATGACCTTGCAGTTGTCGCACATCTTCTTGACTGAAGCCCTGACTTTCATCTCGCACCTGCCTCTGACCGACGCCCGCCGCCGCGGCGGGCTCACTTGTAGCGGTATGTGATCCGACCGCGGTTGAGATCGTATGGCGAAAGCTCGACCAGCACCCGGTCGCCGGGGAGTATGCGGATGAAGTTCTTGCGCATCTTGCCGGAGACGTGCGCCAGCACCTGGTGCTGGCTGTCCTCGAGTTCGACCCGGAACAGAGCGTTCGGGAGCGTCTCGAGCACCTTCGCCATCACCTCAATCGCTTCTTCCTTCGCCATACCCTCGTTCTAGAGTCAAAAATGCCCTCTTCGGCAAATTGTGGATAGTAACACAACGGCGCGCCTTCCGCAAAGCGGGCGGGCGCGCCTAAACCTCAGATAAAACAGCCGCTTCCACCCGCACGGCAGCCCGCTCGCCCGCGACGCGCGTGAGCACTTCCGGACCCTCCTCGGTGATGGCGACCGTGTGCTCGACGTGCGCGCTGGGGCGACCGTCGAGGGTGACGACCGTCCAGCCGTCGGCGAGCGTCTTTGTCAGGTGTGTGCCCATGTTGAGCATCGGCTCGATGGCGAAGACGTAGCCCGCCTTGAGCTTCAGGCCCGTGCCCGGCTTCCCGTAGTTGGGGATCTGCGGGTCTTCGTGCATCTTCCGACCGATGCCGTGCCCGACGTACTCGCGCACTATCGAGTAGCCGCGCGACTCGGCGAGTTCCTGCACCGCCCAGCCGATGTCGCCCAGCCGCCTGCCGGGGTGGCACACTTGGATCGCGCGCTCCAGGCACTCCTCCGCCACGCGGATCAACTCGAGCCGATCCTCCGAGACGTTGCCGACGGGCACGGTCGTCGCCGTGTCGCCGACGAACCCGTGGAGCGTCGCGCCCACGTCGATGGAGATGATGTCGCCGTCCTTGAGCTCGTACTTCGACGGGAAGCCGTGGACGATCTGCTCGTTCGCCGACGCGCAGATCGAGAAGGGGAAGCCGTGGTAGCCCTTGAAGGTGGGCAGCGCGCCGGCGCCGCGGATCATGCGCTCGGCGGCGGCGTCCAGATCGAGCGTGGTGACGCCGGGGCGCACCATCGCGCGCAGCGCCTCGCGCACCTCCCCCGCGAGCCGCCCGGCGGCGCGCATCTTCTCGATCTCTTTCCTCGACTTCCCGATGATCATTGAATGCCGTGAATTGTAAACCGTAAGCCGTGACGGGAGAGAACCCGGATTTACTTGTCGCCCGTCACGATTCACCCGTCACGATTGTTTCGATGTCCGCGTAGATCGCCTCAACGTCGCGCGTGCCGTCGACCCGTGCGAGGCGGTGCGACTGTTCGTAGTAGTCGAGGAGTGGTCGCGTGTCGCGCTCGTAGGTCGCGAGGCGCGCCCGCACCGTCTCCGGGTTGTCGTCGGCGCGGTGGTTGAGCAGGGCGTCCGGGTGCAGGTCGCAGCGCCCTTCCACTACGGGCGGCTTGAAGTGGACGTTGTAAATCTCGCCGCAGACGGGGCAACTGCGCCGACCCGTCATCCGCTGCTCCAGCAGCACGTAGGGGACTTCGACCAGCACCGCCTGAATCCTGTGGCCCTGCTCGGCGGCGAGTTTTTCCAGCATCGCCGCCTGCGCGGGCGTGCGCGGGAAGCCGTCGAGGATGTAGCCGCGCCGGCAGTCTTCGCGGTTCGTGCGCTCCTCGACGACGCGGATGGTGAGATCGTCCGGGACGAGCGCGCCCGCCGCCATGATGGCTCTCACCTCTTCGGCGAGCGGCGTTTGCGCCTCCTTCATCGCGCGGAACATGTCGCCCGTCGAAATCTGCGGCACGCCCAGACGCTCCTGCAAGAGACGCGCCTGCGTCCCCTTGCCCGCGCCCGGCGCTCC
>JAIVJC010000147.1 GCA_020200235.1 Acidobacteriota bacterium
GTTTACGACCATTCGCCCTCCAAGGGCGCTCGCCTCCCGCCAGAAGAAATGTCATGATCGCTGGCCCATTTGACAGAGTATTCCGTGTGATGCCTGCTGCCTTGAGTTGCGATATCTGCGCTGGATCATAGCGGTGGTAACTCTGACGCACAGTCCCCGGCATAAACAAGTGACTCCGCTTTGGCCAGCGAAGATACTGGTCGCGCTCCCGCCAAACCTTGTCGATGATGCCAAGATAAGGTGCGGGAACTTGAGTTCGAAGCTCGTCCAGAAAATCCGGATGCTGTGTCATCAACAACAACCTCGTTTAGTACTGTCTCACAGTTGATTATATTGAGCCGTCTATTTCCCCCCGATCTTGCCCGGGCCCCACAGCGCGCGACCCGGCTTCGCGCCCGTGTGCCCGCCGTCTCGCAAGACCTGAGCGCCGTTGACGAAGACGTGCTTGACGCCGACGGCGAACTGGTGCGGCTGCTCGAAGGTCGCGCGGTCTGAGATCGTCGCCGGATCGAAGACGACCACGTCGGCGAACATGCCGGGCTGCAAGTAACCGCGCGCGCTCAGCCCGAGGTTCGTCGCGGGCAGCCCCGACAGGCGACGGACGGCTTCGCCGAGCGGCATCACTTCTTCGTCGCGGACGTAGTGACCGAGGAAGCGCGCGAAGTTTCCGTAGGCGCGCGGGTGCGGGTTGTTCTTGAGGAAGGCGCCTTCGGGCGCCTGCGATTCGGCGTCCGAGCCGAGCGAGACCCACGGCTCGCGGAACTGCCGCTTGATGTTCTCCTCCGACATCATGAAGTAGATGGTCTCGACGCGCGAGTGATCCTCCGAGATCAAATCCATGATCGTCTCCTCCGGCGACTTGCCGCGCGAGCGCGCGACCTCGCCGAGCGACTTGCCGATGAGCGGCTTCAGCTTCTCGGAGCGGAAGCCGACGAGCAGCACGCGATCCGCGCTCCCCGCGGCGATGTAGAGGTTCTCCCACTTGTCCGACGGCGTGCGAATCTCCTCGGCGATCCGCGCGCGCGTCGCGGGGTCACGGAGGCGTTTGAAAAACTCTTCCTCGCCGCTGTCCGCCACCCACGGCGGGAGCGACGCGCTCAACCCCGTAGCGCCCGCCGGGTACGAGTACATGTCGGCGGTGATCTTCAACCCTTTGCGGCGCGCGTCGTTCACCATCGCGATGACGCGATCCATCTTCGACCAGTTCATCGTGCCCGCAGCCTTGAGGTGATAGATCTCCGCCGGGAGCCCCGCCTCGCGGCTGATGAGGATCAACTCCTCGACCGCTTCGATTAACTTGTTGCCCTCGCTCCTCATGTGCGAGATGTATTTACCCTTGTAGCGCGCGGCGACCTAGCACAACTCGATCAGCTCTTCCGTCTTCGAATAGACGGCGGGCGGATAAATCAGCGACGTGCCGACGCCCAGAGCGCCCGCCTCCATCTCGCGGCGCACGAGCTCTTTCATCCGACGCAACTGCGCCGGCGTAGGCTGCACGTCCTTGTCGCCGAGGACGTGTGTGCGGATCGTCGTCGCGCCGACGAACGAGGCGACGTTCTGCGAGACGCCGCGGCGTTCGAGGTATCTCAGATAGTCGGCGAGCGTCGTCCACTCGATCGCGTACTTGATGTCGCCCTGGTGCGCGAGCATCTGCCGCTTCATCTCCGGGCTCAGGGGTCCCATCGACTCGCCCTCGCCCATGATCTGCGTCGTCACGCCCTGCTTGATCTCGCCGAGCGAGCGACCGTCCACGATCAGGGACTCGGTCGACCACGACAGCATGTTGATGAAGCCCGGCGCGACGGCGAGACCGGCCGCGTCGATCACGTCGCGCGCGGGCGCGCCCGAGAGATCGCCGACCGCCGCGATGCGGTCGCCGCGGATGCCGACGTCGGCGCGGCGACCCTCGCCGCCCGTCCCGTCGTAGATCGTGCCGCCGCGGACGATGACGTCGAAGCGCGCGGGCGCGCGGCGCGGGCGTTGCGCCGCGAGCGGCGCGGGCGTGGCGAGCAGGAGCGAGAGCAGCGCGAAGAGTTTTTTCAGGTCGATCATCGTCGAGGTCTCCGGGATCGGTGTTCAATGGCAGAAGGCTTAGCGCGAACGGGGCGCGCGGGCGGGGACTTTATCACAAAACGTCTCGCACGAAACACGCCACGGAGAGCAATTCGGTGGCGGCGCGCCGCGCTGTTGCTCTATGATGGCTGACAGAGAAATAATCTGACGAGGAGAACCGACACCGCGCCCGCCTGGCTCCCACGAGCGTTGCGGGCGGGAGTGTTTGGACGGAGGTCTCAGGGATGTCGAAGCGCGTGCGAAAAGTTTTGTCATTCGTGTTGGGCGCGGCAATGGTCGCACAGGTTGCGTGCGGCGGGCTGACCGGTGATCGCGGCGGCACGAGCAAGGGGGGCGCGCGACCCGCGCCGCACTTCGAGCCGGGCTTCAACATCTTCACGCCGGAGCAGGACGTGGAGCTGGGTCGCCGCTCGGCGGAGCAGGTCGCCCGCCAGGTGCCCCTGATGAACGACGCCCAGACCGTCAACTACGTCCGCGCCCTCGGCGCCAAACTCGCCGCGCACGCGCCGGGTCAGAAGTTCGCCTACCAGTTCAACGTCGTCGGGACGCGCGACATCAACGCCTTCGCCCTGCCCGGCGGCTTCGTCTTCGTCAACGCGGGCGCGATCCTCGCGGCGAAGGACGAGGGCGAGTTGGCGGGCGTGATCGCGCACGAGATCACGCACGTCGCCCTGCGCCACGGCACGAACCAGGCGTCGAAGGCTTACATCGCGCAGAAAGGCTTGGGGATGCTCGGCAGGGTCTTCGGCAGGGACAACGATCTTGGTCAACTGATCGGCGCGGTCGGCGGCACGGGCGCGAACATGCTCTTCCTGCGCTTCGGCCGCACCGCCGAGACGCAGGCCGACCTCGAAGGCGCGCGCATCATGGCGGAGGCGGGCTACGACCCGCGCGACATGGCGAACTTCTTTAAGACCCTCCAGGCGAAGGGCGGGCAGCGCACGCCCGAGTTCCTGAGCGACCACCCCGATCCCGGCAACCGCGTCGCGTCGATCAATCAGGTGCTGCCCAGCTTGCGCGTGAGCGCGAAGCCCGTCCACGACACGCGCGAGTTCGCGGACGTGAAGGCGCGGCTCGGCGGTCAGGGCGCGCGCGAGGCGCTCGCGTCGCAAGCCGAGCCGCAGCGCACGGGTCCGAGCGATCCGACGAACGCGCCGCAGCAGGGCGCGCGACCCACCCAACCTTCCGCGTCGTTCACGCAGTACCAGTCGGACGACGGCTCGTTCGCCCTGCAGTACCCCGACAACTGGGACGCGCTCGTCGCCGACGACTCGAACATGATCTTCGCGCCGAAAGGCGCCTACGGCGAGATGAACCAGTCGCTGATGGTGACGCACGGCATCTTCATCGGCGCGGTCGCGCCCAAGGCGCGCGATCTGCCGTCGGCGAGCGCGGCGTTCGTGCGCGATCAGCTCGCCGCGAACCCCGACTTCCGCGTGCAGGAGAACCCGCGCGCGATCAACTTCGGCGGTAGAGAGGCATACGCGACGGTCGTCGCCGGTCCCTCGGCGGTGACGGGCGTCACCGAGATCGACGTGATCTACACGACCGCCACCGCTGACGGTCGGCTCTTCTACCTGATCACGATGGCTCCCGAAGACGAGTTCGCCGCGTACCAGACGACCTTCAAGCGGCTCATCGAGAGCGTGCGGCTGGCGCGGTGAGGCATGACGCACAGTCTCGCCTGAGCTTCAACGCATGTGGCGACTTTTGTCGGAACCGCCTGCCGCAAGCGGGCGGGTCTGCCGATTGTTAGAATGCGGATTGCGAAATGCGGATTGAAAAGCATCTCAGCTCTCTCCTTCTAATCCGCATTCCGCATTCCGCATTCCGCAATTGAAGAGCCCGCTTGCAGCAGGCGGTTCCGACAAGACGCTGTGGCTTAATCGCAAACCGTATACGTCGCAAAGCAAAACGCGTGGGTCGCGGTGATGATCATCACCGCGACCCACGCGTTCGTTCGTCGCTTCGTGCTTTAAGCCGCGGCCTCAGTAGCGAGCCGTGCGGCGGCGACCCTTGCGGATCTTGTAGGTGTAGACGGCCGCGCCGCCGCCCCCCGCGAGGGCCCCGATGGCGTGACGCTGCCGTGGCGGTGTCGGAGTCGCCCGCACTGCGCCATCGCCTCGGACGGCGCGACGAGCGTGAGCACCGCCAGCAACGCTAAGATAGATAGAGCTTTCTTCATTTCGGAATACTCCTCCAGAGTTTCGACCAAATTGTTGCGGGAGAGGTGTTGATGGGCACATTATCAACCAATTCGCCGCCGCCGACAAGCGCCCACGCCGCGCGCCCGTGCGCCTTGCAGCCGCGCCGCGCTCACGTGCCGTTAACCCCGATGCGCATGCGCCGGAGGAACGCGCCGGGGAACTTGCCCGTGGCGCGCACCTCTGCGAGCGTGCGCTCAGCTTCCGCGCGCGTCGCCCCGCCGTAAACCGCCATGACGCGCGCGCGCGGCGCGAGGTTCGTGTAGTAGATGCTCACGGGCTGTTGGCAGCGCGAGGTGAAGACTTTGCGGCGCGGGAAAAGTTTCTGCGCCTGTGTGCGTTCCCCTTCGGGCACGAACTGCTCGCAGTCTTCGTCCGAAGGCGCGCGCAGGGTCTTGAGGACGACGGCGTAAAACTCTTCCGAATCGTAGATGACGGCGTTCTTCGGCAGGCGGAAACGAAGATCGTTCGGCTCGAACGTCATCTCGGAAGGACACGGCGCAACGGGGTCTGGGCAGACGCGACCGTACTGCGGGCGCTTGCCGCGCTTCGACGCGCGCTGCGCGCTTGACGGCGTGGTGGCGGCGACGCTCGCCGCGACGATGACAACGCACGCGACGACGATACACGACACGCGATAAAGTCTTCTCCTCATTCGATGGCTCCTCCCTAATCGTCGGTAAGACTTCTTAATCGTCGGAGAGACTTTGCGATCAAAGCCGCCCGCCGCTGTCAGCCATCCACGGCGGGTTGGCGGCGATGACCTTCTCGTGGATCGGGCAATCGCGCGCGTGCGCCCCCGGCAGGTAGCCCGTGCTCATCAACAACTCGCCCACGATCTCGCCGCCCGTGAACAGGAAAGTTTGCCTGAACAACGCGACCCACTCTTCTTTCGGTCGCGGGTGGTGCCGATCCAGCCACGCCGCGAACGACCCGAACTCGTCGCGCAACTTCACCACACGGCGCGCGTTCTCAATCGCCGCGTTGATCTTCAGACGGTTGCGTATGATCCCGGCATCGCCCAGAAGTCTGCTCCTCTGCGCCTCGTCGTAAGCGGCGACCGCGTCGATGTCGAAGCGGTCGTAAGCGCGGCGGAACGCCTCGCGCTTCCTGAGGATCGTCGCCCACGAGAGACCCGCCTGATTGATCTCGAGCACGAACCTCTCGAACAGGGCTGAGTCGTCGCGCACGGGGAAACCGTATTCGAGATCGTGGTAAGGCTTGTGCAAAGCGTCGGTCGCGGCGAACTCGCAGTAGGCAGTCATGTCGCCGTGCAGTTTAACTCAACAGGGTGTCGGCGAGATTAATAAACCGTCCGACGCGGGGGGAGTGGATCGCCGCTCACCTGATCGTGAACTTCGCGAGCCGCGTCGCGCTTTTGCCCGCGACGCGGTCGGTCGCGGTGACTTGCAAGGTGTAGCGCCCCGAGGGGAGCACGGCGAGGCTCAGCTCGTCCGCGAAGGGCAGGCGCGAGAAGTCTTCGATGCCGTCGGTCGGGACTTCGCGCTCGCCGCCCTCGGCGACGGCACGACCGCTGCTCAAGACCATAGCGCGCACCGCGACGCCCGGCGGGAGCGCGCCGCCCGCGCCGCGCGCGGCGTTGTAGACGAAGAGCGAGTAGTAGAGTCGCGAGCCGCGCGCGAGCGGGCGTCCCGCGGAAAGCGTGGCGGGCGCGATCGCCGAGCCGGCGGCGGCAGCCACGCCGATGACGGGGCTGCTTAAGGCGAGCTGCCCGCGCGAAAGATCGGGCACTTCGATCCACTGCGTCGCGCTCCCCACGCGCCCGCTCACGGAGTCGCGCGCGGCGGCGCGCACCTGGTAGAGACCGGGCTTGAGGTCTTTGAACGAGAAGTCCTGCGCCACGTCGCGCACGGGCGCGCCGCCCTCGACGACCGACGAGCGCGCGCTCACGTCGAGCCGCGAAAAATAGTTCTGCACCTGCCGCCCCGCGTCGTCGAGGATGAAGCACGCGAGATCGAGCGCGCCCGCCGCGCGACCGCCCTCCGCCGCCTTGAACGAGAGCGCGTCGGACGAGACCCCGACCGAGACGTTGACCATTGCGCCCGCGCCCGCCGACTCCGCGTAATGTGCCGCGGCGAAGACGGGAAGCTCCGCGCGCGCGTAAGCGGCTGAGACGGCGGCGCGCATCTCGTCCTGCGGCGTAGAAGTTTTGGCTGGAGGGGAAGCGGCGCCCGCCTTCGCCACCGACGACGCGGCGCGCGGCGCGAGGAAACCTTTGTGGACGCGCACCGTGAGATCGGGGCGACCCGTGATCTTCAACTCGATCTTTCGGAAGCGACCGCCGCCGCCCGCGCCCGCGCCCGCGCCCGCGCCTTCCGGCTTCCACGCGAGCAGGTAGTAGCGCGAAGTCTCTTCGAGCGCGGCGGCGACCGACTTGTCGAGCGCGTTCGAGTTGAGGAGCGCGCGCCCGCCCGTGTCGGCGGCGAGCTGTCGCAAGGGCTCCTGCGAGCGCGCGAGCCCCTCCGCGCCGGGCGAGGCGTTGGCGAGCAGACCGCCCGCGTCGAAGCCGCCGGCGCGCGCGGCTTGGAAGTCGGGGTTGGTGGCGAGCCCTCGCGCGTCGAGCGCGTAGAGGACGGCGTCGGCGCGCGCGGCGGCGTCCGTCACGCGCTGCATCATGTCGCGGTCGTCCGCGTTCGCGGACTGGAGCATGAACCCTTCGGAGACGAAGAAGACGATCTTGCGCCCGCCCCTGCCGCTCGACGCGCGCAGCAGGCTGAGGAGCGTCAGCAGCGTCGTGCGGTTGAGCTGCGCCGCGGCGCGCAGCACGTCGTTCACGCGCGAGAGGACGAGCGTCTCGGCGAGCGCGCGGGTCATCGACGCGGGACTGTCCTTGATCGTCTCGTTGACGAGGTAATCGAGCACCGACCGGTTGTTCTGCTCGACGACCGCGTGAGCCTCCTCGATCCTGATGGGGGGGCGCTCGGCGTCGGCGACGATCCCGCGCACGGACGCGAGGCGAGAGATCGCCGCGCGCAGCACGGTCTTGTCGTCGGTCAACTGCTGGAGGAATCCGATCTGGCCGGTGGGCGACGCGACGGCGACCTCGTCGCGCTCGCCCATCGAGTTCTCGACGAAGATTAGGATCGCCTGCCGCACGCGCGCGAGGCTCTGGGGCGTCATGTGCTGATCGTCGACGAAGAAGTAGATCGTGCGACCGGCGTCGTCGGACACAGGCTCGGCGGGCGCGGAAACATTCGCCCGCCCGCCGCCCGCTGGCGGGGCGATCCGGCCCCGGTCGCGCGGCGTCCCCGCCGCGACGCGCTCGAAGAAGGAGACGGCGACCGCGCGCCCGTCGACCTTCAGCTCGAACTGTTCCGGGCGCAGGTCTTCGACGAAGCGCCCCTTCGCGTCGAAGACGGTCGCGGCGATCTGCACGAGCTCCGTCGTGACCTGCAACACCTCCTCGTCCTGCGCGGGCGTCTTCTTTAACTCTTGCGGCGCAACCGGCGAAGACTTTTGTACGCCCACGGGCTGCTGCCGCGCCCGCGCGCACGGCGCGAAGGTCAGTGCGAGAATTATCGCGAGCAGTCTGCGCGTGAAGGAGTGTCCGTTTAGCACGGGATGACTTTTTAGCTCGACCTTCCGACGGCGACGGGTCGTCAGGCGGTGAGGTCATCGCCGCCGTCCCGCCCTCCGACGACGGGCAGTGTATACCAGTAAGCCCACACGATCAGCGCGAGCTGGAGCGGCAGCCTGAGCCACAGAGCCGCGACGCCGTACCCCGGGTAGAGCCCGTGGTTGATCGCCATGTGGACGTTGACGGGGGAGACTGCGACGAGCAGCGCGACGATCCCCCAAGCCGCCGCGCGCGTGAACTTCTTTGTGAGCAGCAGGAGCCCCAGGGCGATCTCGACCACGCCGCTCACATAAACGAGCGGCAGGTGCCACGGCAGGTACGGCGGCATGATCTTGAGGTAGAAGGCGGGGTTGACGAAATGATTGACGCCGCCCAGCACGAAGAACGCCGCGAATAAATATTTGAGGGCGAGTCTGATTCTCCTCATTCGCCGCGAGCTTACGACATCTTTCTGATGCTACCTAACGCCCGGCATCGCCCGACGCGGCGGCTCCACGACAGAGCATGACAAGCAACGTTCCTGCGATCGGGTGCATGCCGTTGTTATGCCGTGCGTTATTGATCAGAAACAGTTCTCAGCTTAACTGCCTTGTGATTTCGCCTCTTTTGCGGCTTTCTCTTCTAGTCTCTTCTGACCCTTCTGGCGCAACTCCAATAGAATTTTGTCATACCAGTTTGAGCGTTTATCTAGAGTGTCTCGAAGGATTGGGCTGGTCGAAAAAGTATCAGTTATCCACTCATCCCACGCTTGGGGGGAATCCCAGAACTCCAGGTAGCTCTTATTCTGGACAGAAATCAGATCGAAGATATCAAGTATCATCTCAGCCGTCGCAGCTACTTCCTGATATTTCTCGTCTTTTTCATCTATTGGCTTCCCTTCATAGAAATACGGTATCAAATATGGTTTTTCCATAAAAAGCTTGTCGAGTGTAAGTACGTGGTTAAGGACAGAGTTTTGAACATTAGCGCGGATAGATTTTTCTACTCTGTTTGATTGAGTGATGTTGACTCCAAACCCTACTATAATCAGAATAAAACCGCCGCCGGAAATAATTAGGCCTAGCCTCTTATAAAATAAGTCTCGCTCCCAGTAACGTCTCTGTTCTTCGGGGGGACGAGGGGCTTGAACCTCACATGATTCACTGCCGCGAATCTCTGAAGACTCCATCTCTGGTGGCGTAGGGCTCGGTGCTTCTGAGGTTACGTCGTTAATATGCTCGTTCATCATAGTTCTCCTTTCACCATGAACTCGGTTTAATGAGGCGGAGAAGGCGTGACATCCTATTTTACCGCAAATCTGCTGTGAGAGTCCGCGATAGGAACATTTTGCCGCAAGGTGTGTAAGCGGAGATCGCGCGTCAGGGTCTCCGCCTATCGTCGTCGTTGGGTGTGGTGCTAGTAGCCGTAGGGTTCCGTGGCGGCGCGCCACTTTTCGCGACGGGGGGTGGAGGGCAGAGGTCAATCACCGATCAGACCGTGGACGGAGACCGACTGACCGTTGGCGCTGAAGACGTAGAGGGTGCGCCCGTCGCGCGACCAGTCGGCCCGCTTCACCGCCGCGCCGTGGCTGAGCTTCGGCTTGCCCTGCTTGTCGTAGACGATCCTGCCGTCCTTGTCGCGCTTGACCGGGGGCTCGATCACGGTCTGCAACAGCTCGCCCGTGCGCGTGTCGAAGATGCGGACGTACTCGTAGTCGTAGGTCATGAACATCCTGCCCGCGGGGTGCGGGACGACCGCCTCGTAGATGACGACCGTCTCCTTATCGTCGCTGGCGTAGCCCGTGTAGCTCTCCTCCTCGCGGAACGACAGCTTGTGTCTGAAGAGCACGTCGCCGGTGGCGACATCGACGGCGAACATCTTGTCGCTCTTCTCCCTGACGTACATGCGCGGGGCGCGCACGTCGAGGATGACCTCGTTGTTGAGCCACGAGTGGGGCAGCTCCACATCGTTGAGCTCGTGCTTCTTCTCCCCCGTGCGCGTCTCGTAGATTTGCAGGTTCTTGCCCACGTCGAGCGCGAAGTAGCGCCCGTCGGGGCTGAAGACGACGCCGGAGTCGTCGATCTTCGGCTCCGGCTTGAGCTCGTATTTGGGGCTGACGCCGCCGTCCACCTCCCATGCTACCAGGCGGTGCTCCGCCGGGTTCGACTTGTGCTTGTTGGTGAAGACGAGGAAGCGGCCGTCGGGGCTCACCCTGATCTCGCGCGTCCGCGGGTTGAAGTTCTCGTCGCCGACCGCGAGTGTCTTCTCCAACTGCCCCGTCCGCGTGTCCCAGGCGCGGATGACCCCCGCGGAGTCGCTGACGTACTTGACGCCGACGATGCTCCTCTTCGTCCGCCCCGTCGCGGCGAAGAAGCGGCGCCCGTCGTCGCTCAGGTGCCACCAAGTGACGTGCTCCAGCGTGACGCCGCCGCGGTACTCGTAAGTCTCCCCGTCCCAGAAGGAGAAGACGTGGTTCGTGTCGTAGCCGCTATAGATGTAGTTGAGGTGGCGGTCGGAGGTGATGATGGTCTTCCCGTCCTTGCTCCACACGCCGGAGCGCAGGTCGCCCGGGCTCTTGTCGAGGACGGCGAGGCGCTTGCCCTCGCGGAAGTCCCAGACCCACGCCAGCTTCCTCTTCCCGTCCACGGCTTCGGGGTGCCCGAAGATGAGCATCCGACGCCCGTCGGGCGCGAGCTCCGAGTCATCGGTCGAGAACCAGGCGCGCGCGCCGTAGGGGAGATTGATGGGGCGCGTCTCGACGACCTTCGTGTTCGGCAGATCGATGATCTGGAGGTTCTTAAACCCGACGAGCAGGAGCCTGTCTTCCTTCTCTAAATGCCTGTGCCACTGGATGGAGTCTTTCGCGTCGTGGAGCCCGAAGTTCCCCCTGTACTCCACGACCGGCTTCGTCTGCGCGAGCGCCGCGTGCGCGCAGAGCAGGCACAGCAGAAGGGCGCGTAAAGACTCCATGCCCACACCTCCTGATCGAGCAATCAATCGGGTTCTCCACTTTGCCAAGAGTGACAGCCTAACGCTCGGCATCAGCCGCGCCCCGATTCAACCTTCATGAGAGACACGCTATAGCTGATTGCATTTGCGTGTAACCTGATAGCCGCAATGCGAAAACCAACCGCAGCAGTCGACTCGGGTCACCAGTTGCAGCGCGGCGACGAGCGCGTCATTCAACTCTGCGGCGGTTCTCGCTTTGGCCGCACGCACCGCCGTTTTGATCTTTGACCACATCAACTCGATGGGCGAAAAGTCCGGCGAGTAAGGCGCCAACCAGAGCACTTGTGCCCCGCACTCTTGAGCTACGTCTTCGAGCCGGCTGGCGCGATGCGCCGAGAGGTTGTCGAGCACTATCACATCACCTGGCCGGATCGTCGGGCGCAAGACCTGCTCGATGTAGGCATTGAAGGTGTCAGTATCGACCGCCCCTTCGACCGTCATCGTCGCTTGAGCACCCTCCAGCGAGAGGGCGCTGATGATTGAAGTCTGTGGCCCGTAGTTGCGCGGCACACTTTCCGTGGCGCGCCGCCCGCGTGGGGCGCGCCCATACAAGCGAGTCATCGCCGTGTTAACGCCTGCCTCGTCGATGAAGCGCAGGCGTCGTTGATCTACTTGCGCAACACGCCGCCAGAACCAGGCTCTCTTGTAGTTGTTGCGTTCCGCCGCGGCAAAGCTCTTTTTTTGTGCGGCAGATCAAGTTGTGCGAGTGCCCGGCAGATGGTCGAGACATGGACGCTCACGCCTTCCTGCTCCTCCAGGATGGTCTGCAACTCGGCTAAGGAGATATCGTTTTGGACACGCACTTGGCGGCCTAAGAGCTGCCGCTGCTTGGGCGTCAGGCTCGCGCGTCTACCGCCGCCATGCCCGCGCGGCGCAAGTTCGCCGGTTGTGCGAGAGAGCGAGAGCATCTTTTTGACAAAGCCCACGCTGACGCTGAACCGCTCGGCGACGGTGGCAATCGAGTCATAGCCTTGTTCATAGGCGCGGACGACGCGCTGACGTAAATCCAGGGAGTAAGCTTGCATGAGTTACAGCGTACTTCACGGTGCGACTACATGCAATCGCAATTAGCTATAGAGGGATGCCGGATGCGTGCCGTTGTTAGCTCGCCCGTTATTTTTAGCTCGATCTTTTTTCCTTTTGCTCTGCCAGCAAAATATAGCCGTCTGAAATATAGATTCTCAGGATAACAATTGTTGACTTGTTTGGGTTTGGAACAATAGATTTTACTACGCCGCCGATTGCCGCAGTTTTCCCTTCGTGTTTATCAAAATCAAAATCTTCCTTAAGCTGCACATACTCAAAAGCGAAAATACTTGTCCCTTTTTTATTTGTCGCCGCCGTCATAGCCTTATTTTTCGCATCGCCCGACGCACAGATGTAGTTGAATTCACCTCGGCACTTGGTGGCGATTTGGCGAAATGGGAACACAATTTTTTTGCCGACAAAATTTTTGATGGTCTTTTCAAGTTCCTCATAACTCATACTACCTACGAACACCTTTCCGGCAGCCGAGTATAAATACATATAGCGCAAATTGGCGATGGACTTCGCTTCATCATTATCTTTCAGCAGCTTGAGATATTCGTCCGATAAATCAAACGCAGTATTCCAATCCTCATTGTTGAGAGCCGCAAATAAGTCTTGCCATTGCTTGTCAGTTAATTCATTAGGAGTTTTAGCTTGAGCAGAGAGAGAAATAACTGTTAGACCAAAAATGAGCGATAGTAAAAGTACCTGCTTCATATAAATTCACCTTCATTTGCAACAGAAGCCTAACACGCATTCTACCGCAGAAATGCGGCGTAAGTACCGACTCGATCACTCTGCCGCAGAGCATAAATGTAAAAAGGCGACCGCGCTGAGCGGTCGCCTTTCGTCGCCGCGGCGGTATGCGCCGTCAGTAAGCGTAGAGCTCGGTGACGGCGCGCAGCACGTCCTCGGGCTGGGAGAATGCTAGGCGAACATCAGCCGGCCTTTCGGCTCAGGGATTTCCCGACCTAGCTCATTCGCGGTCTCAATCCATTCATCGATAATCACGCCCACGTGGGCGACAGCTTCCGAGTACGTTGCCCCATCCGCCATGCAGCCGGGCAACTCCGGCACCTCGGCGATGAAGGCCTGATCCTCGTCGCTCCAATAGATAATGATCTCATACTTGTAATTTTCACTCATCGCCCTGACCTCCGAGCTTGTATTTCAAGAGCACGCCACGCACTGTTTGACTTGATAGGCAGCCGCCTTTTGCCGTCGCGGTGATGCGCGAGGTCAGTAGGCGTAGAGCTCGGTGATGGCGCGCAGCACGTCTTCGGACTGCGGGAGGATCGCGTCTTCGAGCTGGGGCGCGTAGGCGACGAAGGTGTCGAGGGCGCAGACGCGGCGCACGGGCGCGTCGAGGTGTTCGAACAGCTCGTCCGCCGCGCGCGCTGCGATCTCTGCGCCGAAGCCGAATGACCGCGTGTCCTCGTGGACGACGAGCAGCTTGTTGGTCTTCTTCACGCTGCGCGCGACCGACTCCCAGTCGTAGGGCGCGAGCGTGCGCAGGTCTACGACCTCGGCGTTGATGCCCTGCTGCTCGGCTTGCTTCGCCGCGACGAGCGAGCGCTGGACGAGCGCGCCGAAGGTGATGATCGTCAGGTCGGTCCCCTCGCGCACCGTCTTCGCCTTGCCGAACGGGATGAGGAAGCCGTCCGCGGGGTACTGCGACTTGTTGTAAGCCTGACGGTAGAGGTGCTTGTGTTCGAGGAAGAGCACGGGGTCGTCGCAGCGGATCGCCGTGCGCAGCAGCCCGTTCGCGTCGAGCGCGCTCGAAGGGTAGACGACTCGCAAGCCGGGGATGTGCGTGAACAGCGTGTCGCCCGACTGCGAGTGGTAGACCGCGCCGCCCTTCAGGTAGCCGCCGACGGGCACGCGCATCACGACGGGGCACTTCCACTCATTGCCCGAGCGCCAGCGCATCAGCGCCAGCTCGTTCCTGATCTGGTGGTAGGCGGGCCAGATGTAGTCGAAGAACTGTATCTCGACGATGGGTTTGAGCCCGCGCGTCGCCATCCCGATCGCGCGACCGATGATGTTCGCCTCCGCGAGCGGCGAGTTGAAGACGCGCGCCGAGCCGAACTTGCGCTGCAAATTCGCGGTGACTTTGAAGACGCCGCCCTTGCCCTTGACCTTGTCGAGGTACTGCTCGCGCGACACGTCCGCCACGTCCTCGCCGAAGACGACGATTGCGGGGTCGCGCGCCATCTCCTCGTGCAGACAGCGGTTGATGTTATCGACCATCGTGCCCGCGTTGCCGGACACTTCCGCGCCTTCCTCTTTGTCGAACTCCTTCGACGCGGGATCGACTTCCGGCGAATAGACGAACTGCTCGGCGGTCTCCCTCGCGGGCTGCGGGCTTCGCGTGGACGAGCGCGGGACCCTTGCGCGCGCGGCAGTATTCGACGGCGCGTCTGATCGTCTCTAAAGATTCGACGGGGTCTGTGCCGTCGCACTTCTGGATGAAGAGGTCCGGGAAGCCTTTGACGAGTTCTGATATGTCGCCGCCCGCCGTCTGCACCTCGACGGGCACGCTGATCGCGTAGCCGTTGTCTTCGATCAGAAACAGCACGGGGAGCTTCAGGTTGCTCGCCGTGTTGAGCGCCTCCCAGAACTCGCCCTCGCTGGTCGTGCCGTCGCCCGCGGAGCAGTAGACGATCTCGTCGCCGCGGAAGCCCGTCACCTTGTCTTTGAGCTCTTCGACGAGCGAGGCGCGGTAGCTCGCCTCGGCGCAGCCGACCGCCTGGATGAACTGCGTGCCCGTGGGCGACGACTGCGAGACGATGTTGAGTTTCTTGTGACCCCAGTGCGAGGGCATCTGCCGCCCGTGCGAGTTCGGGTCTGCCTCGGCGCCGACCGCCGAGAGGAGTTGTTCGAGCGCGGTCATGCCGAGCTGCAGACAGAGCGCGCGGTCGCGGTAGTAGGGGTAGAACCAGTCGTAAGCGGGCTTGAGCGCGCGTCCCGCGGCGACCAGGACCGCCTCGTGCCCCGCGCCCGAGATCTGGAAGAAGATTTTGTTCTGCCCCTTGAGCTGAATCTCCTTGTCGTCCACGCGCCGCGACAGGTACATCGTCCGGTAGATCGAGATCATCTCGCCGGCACTCAACCCGCGATACTCACGCGCCTTCAACTCAGTCGCCATCGTCTTAAATCCTTCGCTATGAATTTTCTTCCTGGTACTCGGTCTCCAGCGTCATCCGGTAGTCCTCAGCCATCGACGGGTGGCCGTGCGCCGTGGCGACCTCGATGCCGCGCTCGTAGGCGCGGCGCGCCTCGTCTCGCTTGCCGACTCTCTCGCAGGCGCGCGCCAGCATCCCGTAGGCGTTGCCCTCGTCGTTGTGCAGGCGCAGGTACCTGTAGAGCGCGGCGATCAACTCCTCGTCGCGCCCGGCTTTCTCGTACTCCTTCGCCAGACCGAAGAGCACCATCGCGTTCTCCGGCTCGGCGGCGAGCATCTGCTCGAACACTTCAATGCGCGAGGTGGTCATTGAATCGGCTCCGGAGTCTCCATCGCGAGGGCGGCTACTTGCCGCTCGTGATGAGCTTGGCGATGGTCTGCAGTTGCATGTTCGACGTGCCCTCGTAGATCGCGCCGATCTTCGAGTCGCGCCAGAATTTCTCGACCGGGTAGTCCTTGACGAAGCCGTAGCCGCCGTACATCTCGATCGCCTTCGACGACACACGCTCGGCGACGCGCGACGAGTAGAGTTTCGCCATCGCGGCTTCCTTGACGAAGGGGAGACCGGCGTCCTTCATGCGCGCCGCGTTGTAGACCATCAGGCGCGCCGCCTCGATCTCGGTCGCCATCTCGGCGAGCTGGAACTGCACGCCCTGAAAGCTGTTGATGGGCTTGCCGAACTGCTCGCGCTCGGCGGTGTACGAAAGCGCCGCTTCCAGGGCGCCGCGCGCCAACCCGATCATCTGCGCGCCGATGCCGATGCGCCCCTCGTTCAAGGTCTCGATGGAGACCTTGTAGCCCTTGCCGAACTCGCCGAGCAGGTTCTCCTTCGGCACGCGGCAGTTGTCGAAGATGATCTCGGTGGTGGAAGAGGCGCGGATGCCGAGCTTGTTCTCCTTCTTGCCGACCGAGAAGCCCTCGAAACCCTTCTCGACGACGAACGCCGTGATGCCTTTGTAACCTTCCTCCGGCTTCGCGTTCGCGAAGACGACGAAGATCTCCGCCTCCATGCCGTTCGTGATCCAGAGCTTCTGACCGTTGATCACGTAGTGATCGCCGGCGTCGGCGGCGGTCGTGCGCATGGCGAAGGCGTCCGATCCCGAGCCGGCTTCGCTCAGGGCGTAGGCGCCGACGGTGTCCGCGGCGAGGCGCGTCAGGTACTTCTTCTTCTGCTCGGGCGAGCCCCAGCGGATCAGCGCGTTGTTGACGAGCGTGTTCTGCACGTCCATCAAAACTCCCACCGAAGGGTCGACGCGCGAGAGCTCCTCGACGCCGATGATCGCCGTGAAGAAGTTCGCGCCCGCGCCGCCGTACTCCTCCGGCGTCTCGACGCCCATCAAGCCGAGATCGAAGAGCTGCTTGATGACGGCTTTGTCCATCTTCGCCTCTTCGTCCATCCGCTCGACGCGGGGCCTGAGCTCGCCCTCAGCGAACTCGCGCACAGAGGCGCGGAACATCTGCTCGTCCTCCGAATAGACGGTCAAGGGCGATCCGGTCGGTAACTCTTCGGTTGCTGCTCTGCTCATGAAAGAAGTGCCCTTCGCTAATGATTTTAAGTGTGCCGGGATGCCTAGTGTACGCGCTAGCATCGCTCACGGACGCGCCCGCGGTCAACCCTCGAAGGCAGTGACGAGTGACGAGTGACAAGTGACGAGTAAACCCGGGTTTCTTGCTCGTCACTCGTCGCTTGTCACTCGTCACTCTTTTTGCCACGTGTCGCATTTTTGCGGCGCGCCGGGGCGTCGCGCGGCGTCGGAGTCGCGGCGTTAAGTCGTATGCGTCAAGCGGCGCGCGGGTTGCTGCGAGGAGTTGCGCGCGGCGGCGTTCGGTTGAGATGAGTGGCGGAATGACGTATCTTGCTGCGCAAGCATCTCGGCGCGCCGGAACAACCAGGAAAGGCGGTCACGACACTCGCGGCTCGCGGCATGGACGAACGAACGGCGGGACAGGCAGCGGCACGCAAGTTCACCGGCGCGGGTGTGTTGTTCGCGCTCGTCGGGCTGCTCCTCTTCGCCTACTTCGTCTGGAAAGCCGGGCCCGCGCTCGTCTGGGCGCAGATGCGCGCGCTCGGCTGGGGCTTCCTCGTCATCCTCCTCGTCTCCGCCGCGCGCCCCGTCGTGCGCTCGTTCGCCTGGACGCGCTGCTTCGAATCGACCCACGCGCTGCGCTTCCGCCACGCCCTCGTCGCCTACCTGGTCGGCGACGCGCTCGGCAACCTGATGCCGCTCGGCATCGTGGTGAGCGAGCCGGCGAAGGCGGCGATGGCGCGCGAGCGCGTGCCGCTCGTCGCCGCGGCGTCCGCCCTCGCGGTCGAGAACCTCTTCTACATGCTCTCGGTCGCGCTCTTCATCTTCGCGGGGATGGCGGCGCTGCTGCTGAGCTTCCCGCTGCCGCCGAAACTCCGCCTCGCGAGCTACGCGACGCTCGGCGGCATCACCTGCGTCATCCTCTTCGGCTACTTGGTGGTGCGCCGGCGCTGGAGGTTCTTGAGCGGCGCGGTCGAGTTCTTCGCCGCGCGGGGGTGGGGGCGCGGCTTCGCCGGGCGTCACGGCGCGCGCTTCGGCGCGATGGAGGATCGCGTCTACGGGTTTTACTCCCGGCACGGCGCGCGCTTCGTGCCGATCATGCTGCTCGAATCCTGCTTCCACCTCGCGGGCGTCGTCGAGGTCTTCGCCACGCTCTACTTCATCACGGGCTCGCGCCCGACGTGGTTCGCGGCGTTCGTCCTCGAATCCGTCAACCGCGTCATCAACGTCGTCTTCAAGTTCGTGCCGATGCGCCTCGGCGTGGACGAGGCGGGGACGAACTGGTTCACCAAGCTGTTCAAACTCGTCGGGAACGTCGGGGTGACGCTCGCCATCGTCCGCAAGGTGCGCGTCGTGGTGTGGACGGCGGTCGGCGTCGCGCTGCTCGTGCGTCGGGGCTTGACCGTGAGAGGCGCGGCGCGCGAGGCGCGAGAAGCGGCGCGCGACGTCGCCGAAGGCAGGCGCCAAGCCGCGGACGGGTCGCGCGGCGCGGCCGGCGACGAGCCCGCCGCCGCGCCCCACCCCGCGCGCAACGGCTGAACGAACCTTTCGCCGCGTTTTGGACGCAAGTGGCGCCCCATTTGATCGCGTTCGGGTCGGGGGTGGAGAGGTTTGGAAAGCTCCGTCGAGTTGATCCCGGAAGAGGCTACAGCGGCGACCGTGTCGGGCGCGGGCGCAGCCGCGGCGCGCGCGGAGTCGGCGGCGCGCGCGCGCACGCTCGACCGCGCGGCGCTCGTCGCGCTCTCGCTCCTGTTCGCCTGCGGCCTGGGCTTGCGCCTCGCGGGCGTCTCCGCGGTCGGCTTCGCCGAGGACGAGATCAACAAGCTCGAAGCGGTACGGTCTTACGGGCGCGGCGACATCACGCCCAACGCCGAGCACCCGATGCTGATGAAGACGATGATCTTCGTCTCCCTGAGCGCGGCGCACCGCTGGAACGCGCGCGGACCTTCCGGCGCCATCACCAACCCTCTCGACGTGAGCGACGAGGCGGCGCTCCGGTTTCCCAACATCCTCTTCGGCGCGCTGACGGTCGTCCCGCTCTTCCTGCTGACGCTCTCGCTCTTCGACCGCCGGACCGCGCTCGTCGCCGCAGCCTTCTGGGCGTTCGGCGTCAACGCGATCACTTACAACCGCGTGGCGAAGGAAGACACGCTGCTCGTCTTCTTCATGCTCCTCGCGTTCTATTTTTATATTCGGGCGAAGCGGACGAGCGGCTACGACGCGCCTCTCAAGCGCAGGTTCTACACCTGGAGCGGCGCCTCTTTCGGCTTGATGCTCGCCTCGAAGTATTTCCCGCACTACTTCGGGCTGAACATGCTCTACCACCACTTCGCGCGGCTGCGGCGCAAGGAGCCGAATGAGCCCGCCGGTCACACGCCCGCGCTCTTTTACGTCGTCCTCCTCGTCGCCTTCCTCGTCGCCAACCCCGCGATCCTGCTGCCGCAGACGTGGCACTACATCAACACCTATTCGAGCGAGCAGCTCTTAACGCACCACGGCTACCTCTTCGGCGAGACGCTCTACGCGAATCAAGTCTCCTCGACGCCCTTCGGCACGCCGTTCTACTTCTACCTGCTCTTCCTCGCGATCAAGCTGCCGCTGCCCGTGCTCGCCGCGACGGTCGCCGGATTTTTTATCTGCGCGCGGCGCTGGCGCGAGCCGGGCGCGGCGTTCCTGCTGCTGATGTTCCTGCTCTGGATCGTGCCGTATTCGATCTTCGGCGCGAAGTGGCTGCGCTACGCGCTCTCGCTGATGCCCTTCGTTTACATGCTCGCCGCGGTCGGCGTCGCGTGGCTGCTCTGTCGCGTCGAAGGGCTCAAAGTCAGAGGCGGCGGCGGGCTGCTCGCGCCCGCGCGCGTCGCGACCGCCGCCGTCGTGCTCGTCTTCCTCGCGCTCCCCGCGTGGAGCGCCATATCCGTCCGCCCGCATTACGCGATGTACACGAACGCGCTCGGCGCGCACCGGGCGGGCTACTACTTCCCGCACGACGAGTTCTACGACGACGGTCTGCGCGAGGCGATCAGATTCGTCGCCGATCGCGCGCCGCGCGGCGCGACCGTGGCGCACGAGACGCCCGGCGTCGTCCGCCACTACCTCGGGCGCTTCGAGCGCGCGGACCTCGACGCCCGCGTCCTCTCGGCTTCCGATTTCAACGTCGACGCCGCGCCCCGCCCCGCCTACTTCATCATTCAGCGCGGGCGCACCTACTTCGAGAACCGCGCGAAGATGGACGAGGTGCGCGCCCGCTTCACGAAGGTTTACGAAGGCACGGTGGCGGGCGTCGTCGCGGTCGAGGTTTATGCCACGCAATGAAGGGAGGGTTTATGCTCAATCGAACTCTACTCGCTTTGCTCCTTGCCTTAACGTATCTTCACCTGCCTGCTTACAAATGCTTTGCTCAGGGACAAAAACCTTCCAAGCCAGAGATTGATGGCGCTTATGACTTCGTTTCGGAGAAAAGCGCCCTTACCGCGCCTGAAAAAACTACAAGAACCCGTACCGCTGCGGACTGGGAAAGAAAATGGATATTCTGTAACGGACACTATTCCAGAATAATGAAAGCCAAGACACTCTCTTCATCGGAGTACATCGTCCAGTCTTCTGCCGGACGTTATGAGTTTAATGGAGAGAAACTTCGATTAAACGTTGAGATATCATGGTTAATGTTTCCTCCGGGTTGGGAATCGTTTGATTATCACTTCGACGGGGATATGCTGATTCTGACGGAGACTCTTAAACCGTATGTGGAAAGCATAAGTGAAGGCACAATTACAACAGTGCTTCGTCGTAGAAAGTAAACCGCAGGTTACCGTTGGTCTCGTTAGCGCAAGCTCAATATATGAGACGAATTTCAGCAGTTAAGTTTCTCATCCTTCTTGCGCTGATCTGTGTAGTGGTGCCCGCGCAGACACAGATTGGTGCGCCTCGGCGCGCGTGGATCACCGTCCTCTCGACGACCGATCTGCACGGCAACATCCTGCCCGTCGATTACTACACGAACAAGCCGGACGCGCGGGGCTTAGCCAAAGCCGCGACGATCATCCGCGCGGCGCGCAAGGAGAACCCGCTGGGGACGCTCCTCGTCGATTCGGGCGACACCATTCAGGGGACGCCGCTCGAATACGTCCACAACAAGATGAACAACGCGCCGACAGACCCGATGATGCTCACGATGAACGCGCTCGCGTTCGACGCGATGGCGGTCGGCAACCACGAGTACAACTTCGGGCTGGGCGTCCTCGCGAAGGCGCGGCGCGAGGCGCGCTTCCCGTGGCTCTCGGCGAACACCTACAAGGCGGGGACGAACGAGACTTACCACCAGCCCTACGTCGTCAAGGAGTTGAACGGCGTGCGCGTCGGCGTGCTGGGCTTGACGACGGGCGGCGTCCCCTCGTGGGAGAACAGGGAGAACTACGCGGGGCTGGAGTTCCGCGACCCCACGGCGGAGGCGCGCAAGTGGGTCGCGGTGCTGCGCGGGAAGGAGAGAGTCGACCTCGTCGTCGTCACCATGCACATGGGGCTCGAAGAGGACTTGCGGACGGGCGAGGCGACGCCGGGTCAGGCTCCGCACGAGAACGAGGCGGTCAAGATCGCCGAGCAGGTCGGAGGCATCGACCTGATCCTGATGGGGCACACGCACCGAGAGGTGCCCGACGTCACGATCAACGGCGCGCTGCTGACGCAGGCGAACGCCTGGGGGCGGCACGTCGCGCGCGCGGACGTCTACCTCGAGCGGGACGGGCGCGGGCGCTGGAGGGTCGCGGCGAAGCAGGCGCGCACGGTCGCCGTCACGGAGCGCACGGAAGTCGACGCGGAGATCGCGAAGATCGCGGAGCCGTACGATCGCGAAACTCAGGCGTGGCTCTCGCGCGTCGTCGGCGAATCGCCGGCGGAGTTGTCGGCGGAGCAGGCGAGTTTTCGCGACACTGCCATACTCGATCTCATCCAGCGCGTGCAGATGGAGGTCGGCAAGGCGGACGTCTCGATGGTCGCGAACTTCAACCCGCGCGCGCGCCTGCCCAAAGGCGCGGTCAGCGTGCGCGACATCGCCGGGCTCTACATCTACGAGAACACGCTCGTCGTCCTCGAAGTGACGGGGCGGCAGCTCAAGGACGCGCTCGAACACTCGGCGAAATATTTTCTCCCCTACGCGCCGGGCAAATCGCCGGCCGAACTCGTCGACGAGAAGATACCCGGCTTCAACTTCGACATCGCCGAGGGCGTCTCTTACGACCTCGACCTCACGAAGCCCGTCGGGGAGCGCGTCCAGAACCTGCGCTTCCGCGGTCAGCCCTTAAACCCCGCGCAACGCTTGCGGCTCGCGACGAACAACTACCGCGTCAACGGCGGCGGCGGCTACACGATGTACAAGAATGCCCCCGAGCTGTTCCGCTCTAGCGAGGAGATACGCGAGCTCATCATCGACTGGGTGACCGAGCACAAGCGCGTGCCCTCGGAGCCGACGAACAACTGGCGGCTCATCCCCTCGAACTGAAAAATTTCTTAAGGCGCTAAGCCGTCGTGTGGAACCCGACGCATTTCGAAGGTGTCTAACGCGCGTCGCCTATCGAGCGGCGTCCGCGCTTATGAAAATCATCGCCAGCCTGTCGGTCGCAGCCGCGCTGCTCGTCGCGGCGCTCGCAAATTCTGAAGTGACACCGCCGAGCAAGGGAGAGACGACGAACGAGGCGCGGGTCACGAGAGAGCCGCTCAAGCTGCCGCTCGTCTCGCCGCGCGTCCGCATCTCGAAGGGCGCGCGCCGCCTCTTGCTCTACTCGGACGGTCGGGTGGTGCGCGAGTACCGCGTCGCGCTCGGCAAAAATCCGGCGGACGACAAGGAGCGGCAGGGCGACTACCGCACGCCGGAGGGCGAGTTCTACGTCTGCGTGAAGAACGCGGCGAGCAAGTTCTACCTCTCGCTCGGCTTGAGCTACCCGAACCGCGAGGACGCCGAGCGCGGCTTGCGCGATCGTCTGATCACGCGCCGACAGTACGAGCGGATCACGACAGCCACCGACAAGGGCTTGCGCCCGCCGTGGGACACCGCGCTCGGCGGCGAAATCTTCATCCACGGCGGCGGCTCCGCGTCGGACTGGACGTGGGGCTGCGTCGCGCTCGACGATACGGACGTGAAAGAGCTGTTCGACGCCGTGCCGAAGGGCACGAAGGTCGTCATCGAACACTGACTGAGCCCGCGATTGGATAGCCCGCGAGGGGCTCACCGCTTGGTCAATCACAGGCTCCCGGTTTCGTCCGTTGCGCGCTGAGCTACGGTCGCTTCGACCTCTTCGCGGTGGAACGTCGAGCGCGCCTTCCAGCGCCCGTAGAGGTGGACGGAGATGGCGAGCCACACGCCGCTCAGCAGGTAGGCGCCGAGTACGTCGCTCGCCCAGTGCGCGCCGAGGTAGACGCGCGAGAGCCCGATGAAGAGGACTGGCAGCGCGGCGAGCGCGAGCGCGGCGCGGCGCACGTTCGTCCCGCGCGGGAGCAGGGCGAAGGCCGCGAAGAAGAGGAAGCCGAAGTAGAGGACGTAGAACGTGACGTGCCCGGAGGGGAAACTCTCACGCGCCCACGCGCCGGAGACGCGGACGAGTTCAGCCACGGGGCGCGGTCTCCCGATCACGGACTTCACCAGGCGGTTGACGAGCTGCCCGCCGCCGACGCTGAACAGCAGCGCGAACATCTCCGTGCGCCGACGGCGCAGGAAGAAGAGGAGCATCGCGACCACGGTCAGCACCCAGCCGTTCAAGCCGTCGCCGAAGACCGAGGCGGCGCGCATCAGCGTGTGGAAGCCGGGCGCGTCGAAGCTCTGCAGCGCGAGCGTCGCGCGCAGGTCCCACGCGAAGTAGGCGTCGGTGCGCGCGTAGAGCGCGAGGACGGCGAAGGCTGCGAGCGCGGCGAAGAAGACCGCCTCGGCGCGCACGAGCTTCCGCGCGGCGAGCAGGCGCTCCGACAGTCGTCGGCGCGGCGAAGGCTCCGCCGCGGGCTGCGCAGCCCGCGGCGCGTCGATGGTTTCGGAGTCGGTAGTCTCGGAGTCGGTAGTCTCCGGCGGGTGAACGCCCGCCCGCCCGGGCTCGTCCTGCTTCATCGGCTCAGACCCTTCTCGCGTGCAGCTAACGCTACGTGGCGCGCATCAAAAGACGTGACCTATAATAGCTTCAGTCACTCCCGAAAATGTGTCGAGATTTTTAAGACGCGCGCGCGCGCCGACCGCAGCCTCGCGCGCCCGCCGCGCCGTTCTTCCGCACGTCGCGCGAGGGGGAGCCGGTCTTGCTGAGAGTCGAATACCGCGAAGGACTTTACCTGCCCGACCTCGATCTGTGGCTCGACGCCGACGGCTCGCGCGACCGCTGCGTCATCTCGCACGCGCACTCCGATCACATCGCCGACCACCGCGCCATCGTCGCCACGCCGGAGACGGCGCGCATCTTCCGCCACCGCGTCGGCGAGGCGGAGGTCACCACGCAAGTCTACGGCGAGCGGCGCGACTACGGCCGCTACGCGCTGACGTTCTTCCCGGCGGGCCACTGCCTCGGCTCGTCGCAAATTTTAATCGAGGCTCAGGGCGAGCGCCTGGTCTACACGGGCGACATCAAGCTCAGGCCCAACGTCGCGGCGGAGGACGCCGTCGTCGTCCCGTGCGACACGCTCGTCATGGAATCGACCTTCGGCGATCCGCTCTACCGCTTCCCGCCCGACGTGGTCACCTTCGATCGGCTCTACGCCGCGTGCGACCGCGCCCTCTCGGACGACCGCGTGCCGGTCGTTCTCGCCTACGCTCTGGGGAAGAGTCAGGAGGCGCTGGAGCTTTTACTGCGGCGCGGCTACCGCGTGACGCTCCACGGATCGAACTGGAACGTCTCGGAGATTTACCGCGAGCTGGGCGTGAAGTTTTCGGGCGAGTACGAACGCTACAGCCGCGAGCACGTGCGCGGGCGCGTGCTGATCGCGCCGCCGGGCTGCCGCAAGCAGCCGATGATCCAGAACATCGAGCGCCGCTTCACCATCATGCTCACGGGCTGGGCGCTCTCGCGGAGCGCGCCCTACATGTACAAGGGCGTCGATTTGGTCCTGCCACTCTCGGATCACGCCGACTACGACGAGCTGGTGCGGCTCGCGAAAGAGTCGGGCGCGTCGTGCGTCATCACGATGCACGGGCCCGCGAAGTTCGCCGCGCACTTGCGGGAGCTCGGCTTGAACGCCGAACACCTCGCGCAGCACCCGCACGCCGCCGCGAAGAAGCAGACGGGGAAGCGCGCCGCGACCGCGGTCGAGCAGACGCTCTTCGACTGATCTCTCAAGCCCCCCGCGACTTCACCCTGGAAATCTTCTTCAGCTCGCCCGCGCACTCCTGGCAGACGCGCGTGATGGCGCGCTCCAAATTCTCGTCCACGTCCATCAAAGTTTGCAGGACGCTCGCGGGCAGGCGCACGGTCACGACCATGAACTGCTCGTCGGTCGCCGGGCGGGCGAGCGCGCGCTCGACGGCCCTCAGCAGATCTTCGGGCGCGGCGGGCTTCGTCAGGTACTCCTGCACGCCGAGGCGCTGGCACACGTCGCGCGACTCGGCGAGCGTCTCGCCCGTGACGACGACGACGGGGACGCCCGGCGAGAGCGCGCGCAGCTCCTCCAGGACTTTCGTGCCGTGCATCTCCGGGAGCGTCATGTCCATCAGCACGGCGTCCGCGCCCTTCGCGCTGAACTCCGCCAGCCCCTCCTCGCCCGCGTAGGTCGTGATCACCTCGTAGCCCGCGCGCTCGAGTACGGACTCGTACAGCTCGGCGAGGTCTTCTTGATCTTCGATGACGAGAATGCGATGCTTTGCCACGCGAGTTCATCTCCTTACACAGGGTCGGACAAAATAGCGCGCCGCTCTCGCGAGAGTGTGGCGCGCCCGTCTTTAATTTTTAACGCCCGGCGGCAAAGTATAGCAGAAACCGAAGACGCAAATGACTCCCGCCATCGCCACCGTCCTCGTCCTCCTGCTCGTCGCCCTCATCCTCTTCGGCGTCGAGCGCATCCCCATCGACATCGTCACGATCCTGCTCGTCCTCGCGATGGTGCTGACGCGCACGCTCACCGCCGAGGAGGCGTTCGCGGGCTTCGGCAACGAGATCATCATCACCATCGCGGGGCTCTTCGTCCTGACGGGCGGGCTCGTCAAGACGGGCGTCGTGGACGTGGTGGGCCGCAGGCTCCACCGCACCGCCGGGTCGAACCGCTTCATGCTCGCCACGCTCATCATGTTCGTCGCCGCCGGCTGCGCCTCCGTGATGAAGAACACGACGACGACGGCGATGTTCGTCCCCGTCGTTTTGGGGATCGCCGCGCGCGCTAAAATCCAGCCGTCGAAACTTCTGATGCCGCTCGCCTTCGGAGCCATCCTCGGCGGCACCTGCACGCTGATCGGCACCTCGACGAACCTCGCCGTCTCCGGCGCGCTCACGAAGTACAACCAGCCGCCCTACACGATGTTCGAGCTCGCCCCGATCGGCATCGCGATCGTCGTCGTCGGGATGATCTACATGCTGCTCGTCGGCTTGCACCTCCTCCCCGCGCGCGGCAGCGCCGACTCTTTGACCGAGCAGTACCACATCCGCGAGTACATGTCCGAGGTCGTCGTGCTCGGCGACTCGCCGCTCGTCGGGCAGACGCTCCAGGAGGCGAACCTCAGCCAGTCGATGGACCTGACCGTGGTGGGGATACTTCGCGGCAGGCAGGGCCGCATCGCGCCGCGCCCCGAGGAGAGGGTGCAGGCGGGCGACCTGCTGCTCGTGCAGGGGCGCGTCGAAGACATCCTCAGGGTGAAGACGGAGGCGGGCGTCGAGATCAAGGGCGACTTCAAGCTGAGCGACCGCGACCTGGAAACCGGGGGTGTCGAGCTGTTCGAGGCGATGGTCTTGCGCGGGTCGAGCCTCATCGGGCGCACGCTCAAGGGGACGAAGTTTCGCGAGCGGTTCGGGCTCACCACGCTCGCCATCAACCGCCACGGCGTCGCGCTCCTCTCGAAGCTCTCGACCGTTAGTTTGCGCTTCGGCGACGTGCTGCTCGTGCAGGGGCGGCGGGCGCAGGTCGAACAGCTCGCGGGCGAGGGCGACCTGCTCCTGCTCGAAGACGTGTCGGAGCAGCGGGGGCGCGCGCACAAGCGCAAGTGGGCGCTCCTCGGCTTCGCAGTCTTCCTGCTGCTCTCGGTCTTCCACCCGTTCAAAATCCCGCTCGCCGTCGCCGTCCTCATCGGCGCGCTCATCCTCTTAGCCTCGCGCTCCGTGCGCACGCGCGAGATTTACCAGATGATCGACTTCCGCCTGCTCGTCCTCATCGCCGGCATGATCAGCTTCGGCACGGCGATGAGTAAGACGGGCGCGGACAAGTACCTCGCGGGGATGATCGTGACCACGCTCGGCGGCTACGGCGACCTCGCCGTGCTCGGCGGCTTCATCCTCTTGACCGTCGCGCTCACCCAGCCGATGTCGAACCAGGCGGCGGCGCTCGTCGTCCTGCCCGTCGCGATGCAGACGGCGGCGCAGCTGGGGCTGAACCCGCGCGCCTTCGCCGTCGCCGTCACCTACGCCGCGTCGTGCTCGTTTTTGACGCCGCTCGAGCCCGCCTGCGTGCTGATCTACACGCCGGGTCGCTACCGCTTCTTCGACTTCGTCAAGGTCGGCTCGATCCTCACGGTCGTCGTCTTCGCCGTCATCATGCTGCTCGTCCCAGTCTTCTTCCCGCTGCGCTGAGCCGGCGAGGGAGATTTTGACGCGGGCACTTCGGGGGCGTCGTCTGTCGCCGCCCCGTCGCGCCGCCGTTCTATTTCGCCGCCGCGCCGGGGATCGGGGCTCGCGCCCTTTGCCTTTTGACGGGGGCGTTCGTATAATGCGCGGGCTTCCAACGCCGGAAGGGACCGAACGGGCGGGGAAGCTCTCGCGCAACTTAATCCTTATCACCCAGGCAAAAATTGATGTCGAGCGTCGAAAGATGGAGTGATCGTCGTCGCCGCGTCGCCGCCTTCGGCGAGACGCGCGCGACGCCTTCGCCGCGCCTACGCTCCCTCGCCGCGGGCCTCCTACACCTGGCGCGCCGCGCCTTCTCCGAGCCGCTGATGCTCTCGGTCGAGCGGCACGAGATACTCTTGCGCCGCCTGCCGCGCGAGCTGGACGGCTTGCGCGTCGTGCAGCTCTCAGACATTCACAACGGACCCTTCACCGCGCCCGGCTCGATCGAGCGCGCCGTCGAGGTGGCGAACGGTCTCGACCCCGACATCGTCGCGCTGACGGGCGACTACGTCTCGCACGAGCGGGAGTTCGCCGCCCCCTGCGCGGAGATTCTGGGCAGGCTCAGGGCGCGCTGCGGCGTCTACGCCATCCTCGGCAACCACGACCACTGGACGGACGCCGCGCTCATCACGGACCTCTTCCGCGCCGAGGGCATCACGGTTCTCGTCAACGAGGGGATGCGCTTCGAGCACCCGGAGCGACCGGGCGCGGCGTTCTGGCTCGCGGGCGTCGACGACACGATGGTCGGCTTGGAAGACCTCCCGCTCGCGCTCGCCGGCTCGCGCGCCGACGAGCTGAAATTGCTGCTCGCGCACAACCCCGTCGTCCTGCGCCGTGCCGCGCGCGCCGGGGTCGATCTCGTCCTGAGCGGGCACACGCACGGCGGGCAGGTCACCTGGAGGTCGGAGAGCTCCGCCTCCGGCAGGCCGCGCCGGCGCCTGCTGCGGGGCTTGGGTCGACAGGGCGCGACGCAAATCTACGTCTCCAGAGGACTGGGCACGGTCGTCCTCCCCGTCCGCTACGGCTGCCTGCCGGAAGTCTCTCTCCTGGAACTCAAAAGCGGTGACGGGTAAACCGTGACGGGTGACAGGTGAAAAACTGTTCTTCCCTGTCACTCGTCACTTGTCACCTGTCACTGTCGTTATGTCGTCCCGCATCGTCACGCTGCCGAACCTGCTGACCGTGATCCGCATGGCGCTGATCCCGGTCTTCGTCATCTTCCTCTACTACCAGCGCTTCTGGCTCGCGCTCGCCGTCTTCGTCACCGCCGGGGTGACGGACGGGCTCGACGGGATGCTCGCGCGCCGCTTCGATCAGAAGTCGCAGCTCGGGACCATCCTCGACCCCATCGCCGACAAGCTGCTGCTCGTCACCTCCTTCGTCACGCTCTCGATGCCCTCGGTCATCAACCACTCGGCTCTGCCGCAGCCTCACGCGAACCTGCACCTGCCCGTCCCCTTCTGGGTGACGACCGCCGTCATCAGCCGCGACATCTTCATCATCGTCGGCGCGGCGGCGATCAACATCGTCACGGGCTTCCGCAACTTCCGCCCCTCGCTCCTCGGCAAGGTCAACACCGTCGTCCAGATCGTCGCCATCGTCATCATCCTGCTCGCCACGCGCGTGCCCCTGCTGCGCGGCTACGTGCTCCCGACCCTCTACGCGACCGTCTTCGCCCTCGCAGTCCTCTCCGGCGCCCACTACGTCTTCCACGCCGCACGCCTGCTGGGCGAAGACAAGCAGCCGCGCGGTCAGTAAGATTCCCGGCTAAACTGTGAAATAGTAAGACTTGCACGGCGGGGCGAGGGGGCGGAAGTCTCGCTTTTTGAAGTTGACAGTGACGGACTCAGATATTATATTAGCAGCGGCTTCAACTTAACGGTTCAACGTGGGTGAATATTTTGACGGGCTTCCCGCCCGCCGATTCGGAGCACGGGGCGGCTGGCGGCTGGCGAGAGATGGGAGAGCGAAAGATGAGCAAGATAATCGGCATCGATTTGGGCACGACGAATTCGGTCGTCGCGGTGATGGAGGGCGGCGAGCCGCACGTCATCACGAACTCGGAGGGCGGCCGGACGACCCCCTCGGTCGTCGGCTTCGCGAAGGACGGCAACCGCCTCGTCGGTCAGGTGGCGAAGCGGCAGGCGGTGACCAACCCGGAGAACACCGTCTACTCGATCAAGCGCTTCATGGGTCGCCGCTTCGACGAGGTGACGGAGGAGAAGAAGCAGGTCCCCTACCAGGTGCAGGCTGACCCGAAGGGCGGCGACGTGCGCGTCTTCGCGGGCGGCAAGGACTACAGCCCGCCGGAAATCTCCGCCATGATCCTCCAGAAGATGAAGCAGTCTGCCGAGGACTACCTGGGGCAGAAGGTGGAGAAGGCGGTCATCACCGTCCCCGCCTACTTCAACGACGCGCAGCGGCAGGCGACCAAAGACGCCGGTCGCATCGCCGGTCTCGAAGTGATGCGCATCGTCAACGAGCCGACCGCAGCCGCCCTGGCCTACGGGCTCGACAAGAAGAAGGACGAGACCATCGCCGTCTTCGACTTCGGCGGCGGCACCTTCGACATCTCCGTGCTCGAAGTCGGCGAGGGCGTCGTCGAAGTTAAATCGACGAACGGCGACACGCACCTCGGCGGCGACGACATCGACGAGCGCTTGATCGAGTGGATCGTCGAGGAGTTTAAAAAGGATCAGGGCATCGATCTCTCGCAGGACAAGATGGCACTCCAGCGCCTGAAGGAGGCCGGCGAGAAGGCGAAGATCGAGCTCTCCTCGACGATGGAGACCGAGATCAACCTGCCGTTCATCACGGCGGACGCTTCGGGTCCCAAGCACCTCGTGCTGAAGCTGACGCGCGCGCGTTTCGAGCAGCTGATCGATCCGATCCTGAAGCGGCTGATGCCGCCCGTCGAGCAGGCGATCAAGGACGCCGGGCTCGACGCGAGCAAGATCGACGAGGTCGTCTTAGTCGGCGGCTCGACGCGCATCCCGAAGGTGCAGGAGATCGTCAAGGGCTTCTTCGGCAAGGAGCCGAACAAGTCTGTGAACCCGGACGAGGTCGTCGCCATCGGCGCGGCGGTGCAGGCGGGCGTCCTCTCCGGCGAGAAGACCGACATCCTGCTCCTCGACGTGACGCCCCTCAGCTTAGGCATCGAGACCCTGGGCGGCGTCTTCACCAAGCTCATCGAGCGCAACACGACGATCCCGACGCGCAAGTCCGAGACCTTCTCGACCGCGTCGGACAACCAGACCTCGGTCGAGGTGCACGTCCTGCAGGGCGAGCGTCCGATGGCTGCCGACAACAAGACGCTGGGCAAGTTCCACCTCGTCGGCATTCCCCCTGCGCCGCGCGGCATGCCGCAGGTCGAAGTGACCTTCGACATCGACGCCAACGGCATCGTCAACGTCTCGGCGAAGGACATGGGCACGGGCCGCGAGCAGAAGATCACGATCACGGCTTCCTCCGGCTTGTCGAAAGACGAGATCGACCGGATGATGCGCGAGGCGGAATCGCACGCGGGCGAGGACTCGAAGAAGCGCGAGGAGATCGAGGCGCGCAACCGTCTCGACACGCTCGTCTACCAGGTCGAGAAGACGTTCGCGGAGAACAAGGAGAAGCTCGACGCCGATTCGACGACGCAGCTCGAGGCGGCGATTGCCGACTCGAAGAAAGCGCTCGAAGAGGGCGGCTCGGAACGGCTCAACAACGCCTTCAACGCGCTCCAGACCGCCTCGCACAAACTCGCCGAGGCGCTCTACCAGCAGCAGTCCGCGTCGGGCGGCGAAGCAGCGGGCGGCGAGCAGGCTAACGCCGCGGGCGCGTCGGCGTCCGGCGCTGCGGGCGGCGGCGCCTCCGGCGACGACAACGTCATCGACGCCGAGTACGTGGACGTGGACGAGAAGAAGTAACCAAATTGCGGAATGCGGATTTCGGATTGCGGATTGAAAAGACGGGAGGTCTTCTAATCCGCAATCCGAAATCCGCATTCCGCAATCGAACAGAATGGCAAAAGAAGATTTCTACAAAGTGCTGGGGGTCGAGCGCAAGGCGAAGCCTGAGGAGATTAAGAAGGCTTACCGCAGGCTCGCGCGCAAGTACCACCCGGACGTGAACCCCGGCGACAAGTCGGCGGAGGAGCGCTTCAAGCTCATCACGGAGGCGCACGACGTGCTCTCCGATCCGAAGAAGCGCCCGGTCTACGACCGCTTCGGGCAGTACTCCGACACGCTCGCCGACGCGGCGGCGAAGGGCGCGACGGGCGGCTACGGCTTCCCCGGCGGCGGCTCGCCGGGCGCCGGCGGCGCCCGCACCGCGCCGCCCTTCGACTTCGAGGGGTTCGACTGGGGCAACGCGCAGTCGAGTACGGGCGGCGGATCGAGTTTCCGCGACATCTTCGCAGACCTCTTCGGGGGCGGCTCGAAGCAGGAGAAGGAGCCGCCGCGCGCGATGCCGCAGAAGGGCGCGGACATCGAGATGCCCCTCGCCCTCTCTTTCGAGGAGGGCGTCTCTGGCTTGACGACGAACATCACGGTCAACCGCTCGGAGCAGTGCTCGCGCTGCAACGGCGCGGGCGACTCCGGCGGCACGCCCATCACGTGCCCGACGTGCAAGGGCGCCGGTCAGGTGCAGCGCTCGAACGGTCGCATGCGCTTCGCGCAGGAGTGCCCTGACTGTGCGGGAGTCGGGCGCCGCCGCCCGCCCTGCGCGCTCTGCCACGGCAAGGGCACGGTCGCGAAGACCGAGAGCGTGAAGGTGCGGATACCGGCGGGCGTCGACACGGGCTCGCGCGTGAGGATTCCGGGCAAGGGAGAAGGTGGACGCATG
>JAIVJC010000104.1 GCA_020200235.1 Acidobacteriota bacterium
GCCAGAAAGTTTACTTCCGCTGGAAGCAGGCGACCGAGCCGCGGCTCAAGGAGATGGACTTGTACGTCGTCAACCGCGACGGGACGGGCTTGCGGAAGATGACGGAGGAGGAGGCGCGGCTCGCGCCCCCGTCGAACGGCGAGCTGTCGAAGGACAAGACGATGACCGTCTTCGCCGAGGGCGGCGACATCCTTATCTACGAGCACCGGACGGGCGCGCGCCGCCAGGTGACGCGCACGACCGACGCGGAGACGAACCCGCGCTTCACGCGCGATCAAAGACACGTCTCCTTCACGCGCGCGGGCAACCTCTACGTGATGTCGCTCGACACGGGCTCGCTCGAACAGTTGACCGACATCCGCGCGGCGGGCGCGGGCGGCGCGCCGGCGGCGGCGGGCGGCGGCGGCGGCGGGCAGCGCGGCGGCATCAGCGCGGCGGCGGGCGCGCAGGGCGGCGGCTCCGACAGTCAGGAGACGGTGAAGAAGGAGGAGCGCGAGCTGCTGGAAGCCGTGCGCGAGCGCGCCGAGCAGCGCGAGCGGCAGGAGGCGAGGCGCAAAGAGCGTGAGAAACGGAAACCCTTCAACCTGCCCGCGGGTCAGTCGGTCGCGAGCCTCGCGCTCTCGCCCGACGGCGCATACGTCGTCGCGACCGTCAACGAGCCGGCGGCGGGCGCGCGCAACACGATAGTGCCGAACTACGTCACCGAGTCAGCCTACACGGAGGACATTCCCGGTCGCACGAAGGTCGGCGACGCGCCGGGTCGCAGCCGGCAGATGATCATCAACGTCGCGACGGGCGACGCGAAGCAGGTCGATCACGGTCAGCGCGTGCAGCCCGCCCCGCGCGTGCAGACGAAGACCGAGGACAACGCGAGCGAGCAGACGCAGCGCGAGCGCGGCGACGTGTCGCAGCCCGAGCCGCAGGCGCCGCGCCGCTCCGCCGAGCAGCAGCAAACGCAGCAGCAGACGGGGCAGCAGTCGCAGCAACAGTCTCAACAACAGCAGGGCGCGCAGCCGCCGCCCACGCGCACCGAGCGGCAGACCGACGCGCAGCAGCGCGACCGCGAGGTGCAGCTCTTCCAGCTCCAATGGTCTGACGACGGGCGGCAGGCGGCGATGCTCGCGCGCTCCGCCGACAACAAGGATCGCTGGGTGATGCTGCTCGACCCCGCGACCGGCAAGACGAAAGTCGTCGCGACCGTCCACGACGACGCGTGGGTCGACGGTCCCGGCGCGTTCACTCTGGGTTGGGTGCCGGGCAACAGGAGCGTCTATTTCATCTCCGAGCGCGACGGCTTCTCGCACCTCTACACGGTCCCGACCGAAGGCGGCGAGCCGCGCCAGTTGACCAGCGGGGACTTCGAAGTCTCCGACGTGCGGCTCTCGGACGACAAGACGAAGTTCTATTTCACTTCGAGCGAGGGCAGCTTCTTCGAGCGCCACCTGTACACGATGCCCGTCTCGGGCGGCGCGCGCACGCGCGTCACCTCGATGATGGGCAACAACCAGCCGGAGATCTCGCCCGACGAGCAGATGCTCGCGATCGTCCGCTCCTACAGCAACAAGCCGCCGGAACTCTACCTCGAACCCGCGACGCCCGGCGCGCGGGCGTTGCAGGTGACGACTTCGCCGATCCCGGAATTTTTCACACACGACTGGATCGATCCGCGCATCGTCGGCTTCAAGGCGCGCGACGGGGCGACCGTCAACGCGCGCCTCTACGTGCCTTCAAACTGGAAGCGCGGCGGTCCCGCCGTCTTCTTCGTCCACGGCGCGGGCTACCTGCAGAACGCCCACCGCTGGTGGAGCAACTATTACCGCGAGTACATGTTCCACCACCTGCTCGTGGAGCGCGGCTTCATCGTGATGGACATCGACTACCGCGGCTCGTCCGGCTACGGGCGCGACTGGCGCACGGGCATTTATCGCTTCATGGGCGGGAAGGATTTAACCGATCACGTGGACGGCGCGCGCTACCTCGTCAACGAGTTCGGCGTCGATCCCAAACGCATCGGACTCTACGGCGGCTCCTACGGCGGCTTCATCACGCTGATGGCGATGTTCACCACGCCGGACGTGTTCGCCGCGGGCGCGGCGCTGCGCCCCGTCACCGACTGGGCGCACTACAACCACCCCTACACGTCGAACATCCTCAACCTGCCGCAGACGGATCGCGAGGCATACGAGCGCAGCTCGCCCATCTACCACGCGGCGGGCTTGAAGGGCGCGCTCCTCATCTGCCACGGCATGGTCGACACGAACGTTAATTTTCAAGACTCCGTCCGGCTCGCGCAGAAACTGATCGAGCTGCGCAAAGAGAACTGGGAGCTCGCGCCCTACCCCGTCGAGGATCACGCCTTCGAGCGCGAGACGAGCTGGGCGGACGAGTACAAGCGCATCCTCAGATTGTTTACGAACTACATACAGAATAACCCTAGCGTATCACCCCCCGCGCGAAGCAGCGGAGGGCGCAAGCGTTAGTTGATCTAGCGTCAGAATGCGGAAAACGCGCGTCAGTAAGCTGTTAACTAGCTTGCCTACGGACAACGCTTAAAAACACCGCAGGCGGTGATTCTGAGCAAATGCCGTAGTAGGAAAACACAAGACCACGCTGCTAAGGTGCATGGTGTATGAGGCTCCGTGCATTTGGCGGATGGGGTGTGTAGGCTCTCCCTGGGGTGGCGCTTCCGGTGGTATGAGGATGAAGCGGCGGACGACCTGGACGTAAGCCTCTTCGGTGCGGATGCTCTAGTGGCGCAGACGAATGGCCGAACGCACACTATCGAGCAGTGAGGGTTGAGGCATGCCTGAGGCCTCCACGTGAGGGGCGGAGTAGAGGGTGCGGGGACGATACTGCACGTGGCGGTAAAAGTCAGCCTTGAGCGGCATGAGACCGCCAGTGACGGTAATTGCCGGCTTTCGCGGTGTTAGACCGCTACCGGCGGTCAAAGTCGGCTACAGTCCAAAAATACCGCCACCGACGGTCTAATGAGCGTTATTCCGCTTGGAATTGCAGCAAGAAGGCAGCGGGGCGAGCCTCGTGCTGCAATCAGAAGCGGGATAACAAGTCATTGGAGATGACCGCTCATCGCGGCAATGTCATCCGCGAGACGCCGTGCTTGCTCAGGCTCGCAGCGGCATCTCAATTCCAGCGTTATGCGGCTACAATGTGAGTAATGTTGTCACACTCAAACATACGAAAGGACATGTCTATGAACTTCCGAATCACTTTGGCGGGTAGAATAATCCGGGCCGGCATGGCGGTTTCTCTTGCCTTCATACTGTGGCAAACAACTTACTCAAACTGTTTACAGACCACCTACATCATGACTCTGGCCCACCGGGGGCGTGAGGCGCGCAAGCGATAGGTGATCTGAGACACAACTCGTCGTGAATTATTCCCCCGAATTTCAACCCAGGACACTACCCTTCATGGCTAAACTGCTAATCGTGGACGATGACGAGGTGATCCGTACTTCACTCTTCGATCTGTTATCGGAGGAGCACGAGTGCCACACGGCGGCATCCGCGGAGGAAGCCCTCAAACATTTAGGGTCGTGGACCTACGACGCGATCATAACCGACCTGTCCATGCCGGGGATGAGCGGCGAAGACCTCTTGGGCTTCGTCAAGGTCTACGCGCCGCGGACGCCCGTCATCTTCATCTCGGGCAAGGCGGATCCGGCGGGCCCCGAAAGATTACTCGTTAAGGGCGGCGTCGATTACCTGGTGAAGCCTTTCCGCCTCGAAGAGGTCGAGGAGGCGGTCGCGCGGGCGCTGGGGCGACGACCCTGATCCCACTCATCTTCGCACCAGCTCACGCCGCGGGCGCGGCACCGGTCGTTCCCTTCATCCCCTACTTCCCCACATGAAAGAATAATCACACAACGGAGAGTGGGGCGGTGCCCGGTCTTAAGAC
>JAIVJC010000148.1 GCA_020200235.1 Acidobacteriota bacterium
GCGCTCAACAGCAAGCTCAACTACACCTACGGAGGCAAAATCTGATGAAGGCAGAAGGCACGAAACCCCGACACGAAATTGATCGAGAGCCGTCCAGGCGTCGCAGGCGTCTTTTCACCGTCTGCCTCGCGCTCTGCGCCCTGTGCCTGCTGCTGACTGGCTCCTCGTGCCGCCGCCACAGCGCGGGCGGCGCCTTCGTGCTGGTGCTCGAGGCGAACCCAGACCCGCGCGCGCTCAACCCCCTGCTCGCGTCCGACGCGGCGAGCGAGCGCTTCCGCCAGTTGATGTTCAACTCGCTGATGAAGAAGAACGAGCGTTTCGAGTACGTGCCCGAACTCGTCAGCGACTACAAGGTCGCGCCCGACGGTCTCTCCGTAGCCTTCACGCTGCGCGACAACGTCAAATTCCACAACGGCAAGCCGCTCACCTCGGCGGACGTGAAGTACACCTTCGAGAAGATGATCGCCTCGGGCTCCACGAAGTCCGCCTCCTACTTCGAGGGCGCGGGCGACGCGCGCCAGCCCTTCATCAACGGTTTCGACACGCCCGACGCGCGCACCGTGGTCTTCCGCCTGCGTAAGCCTTGGCTCGATCTCTTCTCCAACCTCATCCCCATCGGCATCCTGCCCGAGGGCAGCTTCGAGACGCAGGAGAAGCAGCCCGTCGGCACGGGTCCCTATAAGTTCGTGAGCGGTAACTCGGCGCAGCAGTTCACGGACTTCGCGGCCTTCGACGAATACTGGGAGGGCGCACCCGCCATTAAGAACTTGCGCGTCCGCGTCATCCTCGACGCCGGGACGCAGCAGGCCGGCTTACAGAGCGGCGAAGTCGACCTGGCGGTCAACACCGCGCTCACGCCCGACACCTACGTGAATCTGGGGAGGGGCTCGAACCTCCAGGTGGTGCAGTCGCCGGGCGCGAACGTGCAGTACCTCAACATGAACACGGAGAACGCCCCGCTCGACGACGCGCGCGTGCGCCGTGCCATCGCCTACTCCATCGACCGCGAGAGCATCATCAAGAACCTCCTCTCAGACCAGGCGCGCATCGCGCACTCGATGCTCCCGCCGGAGTCCTGGGCTTACTCCGCGGGCAAGGTTTACACCCACGATCCCGCGCAGGCGAAGAAGTTGTTAGACGAGGCCGGCTTCCGGGACCCGGACGGTGACGGCGCGCGGATGCGCTTCGGCAAGCCGCTCGTCTTCAAAATCTCCGCGACCAACGCGGTCGGACGCCAGACCGCCGGGATCATTCAGAACGAGCTAACCTCGGTCGGCATCCCCGTCCAGATCGAGACGCTCGAAGACAATACGATGCGCGATCAGGTGAAGAAGGGGCAGTACCACATGACGACGGGGCGCTGGGTCGGCGGCAACCAGGACCCGATCTTTTTGCGCGACCTCTTCACCTTCCTCCTGGGCAAGGGCAACTACCAGTTCAACCGATCGCGCTACAGCAACCCGGCACTCGACAAGGTTATCGCCGAGGCGGTTTCGACAACCGACCGCGAGCGCGCGCGGCAGCTCTACACCGAGGCGCAAAACATCATCAGCGAGGACGTGCCGACGCTCCCGCTCTGGTACTGGAACAACATCGTCGTGGCGAAGAAGTCGGTCGGCAACATCACCGTCCCGCCGAGCGGCGACTGGACGTTCGTGCGGAACTTGACGGTCACACGGTGAGAGTCTGCGGCGAAGAGTTCATTTTAAGTTAAGTCGATGGAACTCTCCGCAGAGGCGCAGAGGGTTGAACGATGAAGTAGGAACGATGAACGATGAAGTGAAGGCATCTGCTCTCCGTTCATCGTTCATCGTTCCTACTTCATCGTTTGCTTTGCGCCCTCTGCGGTGAATCTATTTATTTAAGATGTGCGAGCGCCTCCACGATCTCCCGCCACGAGATCGCGCCCTCGCGGATGAGACGCGCCTCCCTACCCGTCACGTCGACGACAGTCGAAGGCGCGATGGCGCGCGTCGCGCCGCCGTCGACGATCAGATCGAGCCCCGTGGGGAATGCCGCCGAAACGTCCGGCGCGCTGCGCGCGGGCGGCTCCCCCGCTCGGTTCGCGCTCGTCGCCGTGAGCGCGCCGCCGCACGCGCCGACGAAGGCGCGCACCGCCTCGTCCGCCGGGAGCCTGACGCCGACCGTGCCCGTGCCCGCGGTCAACTCTTCGGGCACATCCGCGCCCGCCTCCGCGACGAGCGTCAGCGCGCCCGCCCAGAAGCGCGATGACAGCAGGCTGAAGATTTCCGTCCGCGCGGAGACGAAACGCGCGGCTTGCTCCGCGTCGCTCAGGACGACGAGCACGGGCTTCCCTTCCCTCCCCTTCAGATCGTTAACGGCGCGCACCGCGTCAGGGTCGAGCGGGTTCGCGCCGAGCCCGTAAAAGGTGTCGGTGCGGAAGCCCACCACGCCCCCGCGCCCGACGACGGCGCGCGCACACTCGCGCGCCTCATCGCCGTCCAGGAGAATGGGTGTTGGCAAGCTCTCGTTATTCATCTTCGATCATCTACCGGCGCGGCGTCTTGCCGTGATGCCGCCGAATCAAGTTAGAATACGCGCATGGCGACTGCGAGTAAAAAGCGTGCGACCAAGGTTGGCAAGAAGCGCGAGACCGCGGCGAAGAAGCCGAAGGTGGTAGCGAAGAAGCCGAAGGCGCAGGCGAAGAAGCCGAAGGCGCAGGCGAAGAAGCCGGAGGCAACAGCGAAGAGTCGGGAGATCGATCTCAGCGAATTTCCGACCGGCGCGCTCACGACGCACACGCGGCTCGTCTGCCTCGCCTGCATCTTCGATCTCTTCACCGAGCAGCTCGGACTCGCGCCGCGCACCGCCTACTCCGAGATCAAACGTCACGCGCCCTCCGTCGAGGAGCTGACCTCGGGCGCGCCCGCGCGCCCCTACTTCGACAGCGAAGAAAAACACCCCCGCTGCCCGCACTGCGACGCCGCCAGGCGCTGGCACGCGCGCTTCACGCTCCACCGCGTCGAGGGCTCGAAGCTCACGGACGCGCCGCGCCGCGCGCTCTTCAAGTCGCTCCCGAAGGCGGACGAGCAGTTTCAAATCTCCGACGAGAAGTCCACGCACCGCGCCGTCTTCTTCCAGTGGCTCGACGCCTTGGGTCGCCGCCTCGACTTCGCGGAGGAGGGCTCGCTGCTCGAGGCGACGCGTGCCTACCTCGAACGCGCCGAGCCCAGGACGGACTGGGCGGAGGTCTTCGCCGGCTTGCGCTCCGTGCGCCGCTCGCAGCGCCTCGCGGAAGGGTGGGAGCGCGACGGGGCGCGCCTCTTCCTCGCGCCCGCCCTCTACGGCGACGCGCTGCTCGTCCAGTACCTCGTTAGCCGCGCGCACGCCCACGGCGGCGTCACGCTCGAAGGTCGGCTCACGCTGCACGAGCTCGTGCGCCGACTCCGACAGACCGGCTACCTCGAAGCGCGCGGCGTCGCCGAACGCGATCAGTTCGACGTGCTTGAGACCTTGATCGATAAACTCACCGGCGGCGACGAGACCGTCAAGCTCCACTACGTCCTCGACCGCCGCGACTTCCTCGACAGAGTGAAGACCGTCTACGCGCACTACTCCTGAGGGGCGCGAGCCGACTTCACCATTCACACTCTCCCGACCGTGCCCACCTCGCGCGGCGGAGGACGCTGCCCCGTGAAGATCAAAGAGCAAAGCTTCACCGTCAAGGAACTCGACTCGCTCGTGATGACCGTCGAGCTGACGCTCGTCAGCATCGTGCAGGGCGTCGCTCTCTCGGTGCTCGTCCCGCCGAGCGTCGCGGTCGTCACCGAGCTGAATTACCGCTTCTCCCCCTACGTCTTCTGCGGGCTCGTCGTCATCCTGCTCTTCTGGTCGCGCTCGCTTTTGCACACCTTCACGGTCATCCGCTGGCCCTTGGAAGTCGGGCACAACTTCCTCTACGTGGCGAGCACGCTCATCGAGTGCGTCGTCTTCTCGCAGCTCGCCTCGCCGCAGAGGTGGTTCGCCCTCACCGCCGCCTACGGCGCGAGCATCTGGCTCCTCTTCGCGCTCGATCTCAGGATGATCCGGCGCAGGCTCGCGGAGTCCAACCTGCCGGGCGCGCTGTCCCTGCTGCGCGAGGTCGAGCGCGAGCAGCTCCTCAACGTGCGCCTGCTCATGCCCTCGGCGGTCGCCTTCAACGTCGCCGCCGCGTTCCTGATCCGCCGCTCCCCGCAGCTCTTCGTCGAGCGCGAGCTGCACGTCGCGCTGGGGCTCGTCCAAGCCTTCTGCGCCACCGGCTACCTGCTCTACTCCGTCCGCTTCTACCAGCGGCTCCTCCCCCTCATCGCCGCCGCGCAGTACGAATGGAACGGGGAGGAGATGCCGAAGGAGGAAACGATGAACGCGGGACGATGAACGATGAATTAAAAGCATTTGTCTTTCATTCATCGTTCATCGTTCCGCGTTCATCGTTTCCTCAGATGCTCGTCTCGTTGCGCGACTTGTCGCGGTGGCGCGCGAGGGCGAGCTCGACGAGTCGGTCGATGACCTGAGAGAAGTCGAAGCCCGTCGCCTCCCACATCTTGGGGTAGCCGGAAACGTCCGTGAGACCGGGGCAGGTGTTCAGCTCGTTGAGGAGCAGTTCTTTGGTGTCGCGGCGGAGGAAGAAATCGACGCGGGCGAGCCCCGCGCAGTCGAGAGCCTTGAACGCCTCGACCGCGATTGATTGAATCCTCCGCGTCAGCGCCTTCGTGAGCGGCGCGGGCGTGACGAACTCGACGTGCCCCGTGTCGCTGTACTTCTCCGTGTAGTCGAGGAACGCCCCGCGCTCGTCGTGGACGACGTACTCGCCGGGCAGGCTCGCCGCCGGCTCCTCGTTCCCCATCACGGCGCACTCGATCTCGCGCGCGTCCAAGCCTTCCTCGATGATCACCTTGCGGTCGAAGCGCGCCGCCAGATCGATTGCCGCTTCGAGCGAATTGCGATCCGTCGCCCGCGAGACGCCGACTGACGAGCCGAGGTTCGCCGGCTTCACGAAGCACGGGTAGCCGATCTCGCGCGCGACGCGCCGCGCCGTGCGCTCGCGCGCGCCCTCCCACTCGGAGCGCAGCAACCACGTGTAGCGGCACACAGGCAGCCCCGCGTGCTCGAACAGAGCCTTCATCGCGACCTTGTCCATGCCCGTCGCCGACGCGAGCACGCCGCAGCCGACGTAAGGCACGCCAGCCATCTCAAGCAGCCCCTGGATGGTCCCGTCCTCGCCGTAAGTGCCGTGCAGGACGGGGAAGATCACGTCGAACGGGAGCGGCGAGGAACTGCCGCCGTCCGCCCTCAGCGAGACCAGACCCTCGCGCGAGGGATCGCCGACGATGGTGAGCGATTCGCTCCGCCCGCCGACCTTCCTGGAAATCTGCCGCGCCGTCTCCGCGGGCAGCAGCGCGACCGACTCGGCGGGTGACAGCCAGTGGCCGTCCTTCGCGATGGCGACCGGGATGATCTCATACTTCCCCGCGTCGATCGCGTCGATCACCGAACGCGCCGATCGCACCGAGACCTCGTGCTCGCCCGAACGACCGCCGAAGATGACGCCGATCCTGATCTTGTTCGTCAACACACACTCCTCAAAGCCGTCGACCGTGACAAGTGACAGGTGACAAGTAAATTCGAAACCCGCTCTCGCTTGTCACCCGTCACTGGTCACGGTCGACGGCTCCCTCCTGTCACGGTTTACCTGTCACTCAAAGAATTGTCTTGCCGAGTGCGGAGAGGATCAATTCGACGCCCAGCACCGCCGTGCGGTTGTTGAAGTCGAGCGCGGTGTTGATCTCGACCACTTCGAGCGCGATCATGCCGCCCGCCTCCGCGATCTTCTCCATCGCGAGGTGCGCCTCGCGGTAGGTGAGCCCGCCGCGCACGACCGTACCTGAGCCGGGCGCGTCGCCGGGGTCGAGCGCGTCCACGTCGAGCGTGACGTGGTAGCCGCCCGGCGCGAGCCGCGCGACGCCGATCGCCTCGTCCATCACCGCTCTCATCCCGCGCTCGTCGATCTCGCGCATCGTGAAGAAGCGCACCCCGAGCTTGCGGATCAACTCGCGCTCCGCGGGGTCGATGTCGCGCGCGCCGACGTGCGCGCAGAACCGCGGGTCGAGCTTCGGTGCGAAGCCCGCGACGTGCGTCAGCTCGCGCGCGCCGTACCCGAGCAGCGCGGCGAGCGGCATCCCGTGGACGTTGCCCGACAGGGTCGTCTCCGTCGTGTTCATGTCCGCGTGGGCGTCGAACCAGACGAGCCCGATCGACTCGCCGCGCTCGCGCGCGACCGACGCGACGCCCGCGACCGAGCCCGCGGCGATCGAGTGATCGCCGCCGAGCACGATGGGAAACTCGCCCGCGCGCAGGATCTTCTGGACCTCCGCCGCGATCGTCTCGCACCCGGCGGCGATCTCCGAGAGGTACTTCGCCTTGTCCTGCGGCTGTGCGGTCTGCTGCGGCGGCTCGAAGTGCAGGTCGCCCATGTCGCGCACCTCGAAGCCGAGCTGCGCGATCCTCTGGGTCAGCCGCGCGACGCGCATCGCGGCGGGACCGAGATCGACGCCCGCCGTGCCCGCGCCGAATCCGAGCGGCGCGCCGAGCACGCTCACGCGCCGCCCCTCGCCCGGCAGGCGGCTCGTCACTGAACTCTTCGGCTGCTCGGTCAAAGTCGTCGCCGCACCCCCTCGCCCGCCGGACGCTCAGCTCCCCAGGTTGATGTTGAAGCCGCTGCCACCGCCTCCCTGCGTCGGGAAGAAAGGTTTCAAGAGGCCGGCGAACGCGGCGAGGTTGCGCGTCTGGATCAGAACCTCGCCGGGTCCCGTGAACTCCGCGACCACGCCCTCGCCGCTGACCATGCTGCGGAAGAAGCCCGACGCGGCTTTGCGGAGCGTGTACTGCGTCGTCCCCTCCCACGCGACGAGGTGCCCGGTGTCGACGACGTAGCGCTCGCCCGCCTGAAGTCGCTTGCGGTGGATCGCGCCGAAGGAGGAGACGAGGAGGAGCCCCGCGCCCGTCACCTGCAACACGAACAGCCCCTCGCCGCCGAAGAATGATTTCGCGCCGCCCCACTTCGTATCGACGACGAGACTCGCGTCGCCCGCGAGGTAAGAGCTCGACTGCACGAAGAACGCCTGGTTCGCCAGCTCGATGGCGGCGATGTCGCCCGGTCCGCCCGGCGCGAAAGAGACTTCGCCCGCTCCCCCGCGCGCCGTGAACGTCGAGACGAAAGCCGACTCGCCGCCGACCGTCCGTTTCAGTGCGCCCATCAGACCGCCCTTCATCTGCGATTGCAGCTCGACGTTCGCGCTCATCGAGACCATCGCGCCCGACTCCGCCATGATCGACTGTTCCGCCTGCAACTGTACGACGGCGAGCGCGAACGCGGGCTGGTGCAGAATCTCGTAGCTGTACCCGCGACCCGACCCGCGCGCGTCCTCGTCGATGTTGATGCCGCGTCCCGCCCCGACCGTGGAGCCGCCCGGCGAATAATTCGTGGAGCCGCCCGCCGCGTAACCCGCGACGCCGCCCGAAGTGTAATCCGCCCCGCCGCCCGCCGCCGCGCCCGCCGCTGCTTCGAACTTCGTGCCGCACGAACCGCAGAACTGCGCACCCGGAAGTAGAGACGCGCCACAACGTGTGCAAGTCATAGTCAGTTCCCTTTCGTTAACCCGCGGGCAGAGCGACGCGCTGCGCCTGCCGGGAGATGTCCGAGACAGTCTTCGTGTCCGCGCGCCCCGACCGTGTCTCGGTCTCGATCAGATTCATCAACGAAGGTGTCTCACGCCATTATATGAGTTTCGCATGTGCTTCCCGCAAGGCGAGCCAAAGGTCTTGACAAAAAGGGGCGGCGAAGGTAATTAATGCCCTGTTTTCTCGACCAGGGTCGCTCAGCCTCATTACCGCGCGGCATATCTTTGCCGTCCACGCCGCGGGAGCTATCAGAGATCGCATTTCACACTCTGCCGTCCCAGGCATGAACCACACACGCACGCTGCCGCGGCACACGTCACGACCCGACGCCCGCGAACGGAGCGCCGCGCCGCGCCTCAGGAGAACACGATGGCCACTCAACACCCCACACGCATCGTCCGGTTCCAACTGCTCTCGACCCTCCTCGGCGTCTCGATCCCCTTCGCCATCGACCGGCTGATCAAAGACTACTCCGAGCCCATGCTGATCGCGACGATCGCCTTCCTCCTCACCTCGCTCAACTTCTTCCACGGCAAGGTCGTGACCCTCGAGAATGATGATTACAACAATGCCCTCACGGATCGCCCAGCCTTCGCCCTCGCCGACTACGCCCTCAACCTCTTAGTCGTCCTCTGCTTCGTCTTCATGGCGTTCTACCTCGATAAGCCGGGGCGGCTGGTCGCCTTCAACCTGATCCTGCGCGGGGTGGACTGCGTGCTGGTCCTGCTGGTCATGAGCGTCACGCCGCAGCGCGAGGTGCTGCGTGCGCAGAGGAGCTGGCTCGCGATCAACCTGTTCGCCTTCGCCTACTTCCTGATCTTCCTCCGGCTCTACAGCCCCGTCCCGGAACACCACCTCGCCACGTCCGTCGCGTTCCTCGCGATGACCGTGGCTGACATCTCCGTCGACTACTCCTACAACCGTCACCTCTACTTTTCGATGTCGGACACGTGGGACGACATGGCGCACTTCTGGGACGACATGCAGGGGCGCGACGGTGACATCTTCCGCCGCGCGGTACTCATCCCCGCGATCAAGGGCGCCCTCAAGCCGGCCCCGAACCTGCGCATCCTCGACGCCGGGTGCGGCAACGGCTGCGTGGCGCGCGCCCTCGCCGCCGCGGGGGCGACCGTCGTCGGCGTCGACAAATCACCGAGGCACGTCGAGATCGCCCGCTCCTACGGCGACGGCGAGGGGCGGATCACTTACGAGGTCGTCGATCTGGAGGCTGAAGGGGCGGCGGTCGCGGGCGGACAGTTCGACGCCGTCGTCGCCTGCTTCACGCTCCAGGACTGCTGCACTCTCGAAAAACCCCTGCGCCTGTTAGCGAGCCTCCTCAAGCCAGGCGGGCACGCCTTCGTCGTCTTCGAGAACGACAACTCGTTCAATAAAACGGAGGAGCATTCGACCACGCGCCGCTGGATCGATTCGGAGAAGCGCGCCGGCAAGGGTCGGCGCCAGCTCATCTTCTGGGAGCCCCGCAGCATCAGGATCAGTCGCGGGGGCGCACTCCACTCCGAAGACGACGAACTCGCCTCCGAATGGAGCCGCGGCTTCAAGACGATCACGCGCCACTGGAGCACGGAATGCTACGTCGAGATGGGTAGGCGCGCGGGGCTCACTTGCGTCGCTGTAACGAAAGAGATAACGCCCGCCCCCGATCACGGCGTCCCCATCACCAGGCACCTGACGCAGTACGCGTCGCAGCCCCGCTTCAGCAGCATCCTCTTCGGGCGACCCGCGTAAAAATAAGCTTGCCCGCCTCCGAGACGAATGCGACGAGGGAGCCGCTCCCGCTGCTGCTGCTGGCGGGCGTGCCGGGCGCGGGTAAGACCACCGTCGCCTCGCACCTCCCCGACGCGGTCGTCGTCTCGATGGATGACTTCTACCTCGCCGTGGACGATCCGCGCCTCCCGCACGCTGGCTCCAAGCCGGATTGGGACTCCAGGCAGAGTGTACGTCTAGAGTCACTGCGCGAGACGTTGGAGCAATTGCTGAGGGGCGAAGAGGTCTCCGTCCCGCGCTACGACATGCGGCGCAGCCGCCCCGCGGGCTCGCGCCGCTTGAGCCCGCGGGGCGCAGTCGCCATCGTGGTGGAAGGGTTGTACGTCTTCGACCTGCAACCGGCAGGGGCTGGGCGCGTCTCCCGCGTGCTGCTCACCTCACGGATCCCGCGCACCCTCTGGCGGCGACTCCGCCGCGATCTGCGCGAAGGGCGCTACCCCGCCTCCGAAGCCTTAACGCAGATGCTGCGGCTCTTCCGGCGCTACCGAACTTACGACGCCGAGGAGGCGGCGCGTTGCGATCACGTGGTGCGCCACGCCGGCGACTGGCGTGCGACGGCGGAGAAAATCCGCGCCCTGACGGGGTTCTGGGATCGCTAGGGTCTGAGTCTGTAGAGCATGCGCGGGAACGGGATGGTCTCGCGGACGTGCTCGATGCCGCACATCCAGGTGACGCAGCGCTCGATGCCCATGCCGAAGCCCGCGTGCGGGACGCTGCCGTAGCGACGCAAGTCCAGATACCACTCGAACGCCTCGCGGGGCAGCTCGTGAATCCTGAGTTGTTCTTCTAAAAATTCCAGCGAGGTCGCGCGCTCGCCGCCGCCGATCACCTCGCCGTAGCCTTCGGAGGCGAGCACATCCACGCCGAGCGCGAGGTCGTCGCGCTCGGGGTCGCGCGCCATGTAGAAGGCTTTGACGGCAGCGGGGTAGCGGTGAACCATCACGGGCTTGTCGAATTGCTTCGAGATGTAAGTCTCGTCGGGCGCGCCGAAGTCGCCGCCCCACTCGAAGCGGTTCTCCAGCTCGCCCTTCGCGTGCGCGTCGTGGAGCATCTTCACCGCGTCGTCGTAGTGGACGCGCGGGAAAGGCGGCACGATCCGTTCGAGCTTCTCCGTGTCGCGCTCTAAAATTTTCAACTCTTCCTGTCGCTCGTCGAGGACGCGCGCGGCGATTGCCGAGAGGAAGCGCTCGGCGAGGTTCATCACGTCGTCGAGCGTGGCGTAAGCCATCTCGGGCTCGACCATCCAGAACTCGGTGAGGTGCCGGCGCGTCTTCGAGCGCTCGGCGCGGAAGGTCGGACCGAAGCAGTAGACCTTGCCGAACGCCGCGGCGGTCGCCTCGTTGTAGAGCTGACCCGACTGCGAGAGGTAAGCCTTCTCCTCGCCGAAGTAGTCGAGCTCGAAGAGCGTCGTCGTGCCCTCGCACGCGGCGGGCGTCAGGATCGGCGTGTCGCAGAGCGTGAACCCGTCCGTATCCAGAAAGTCGCGCACGGCGCGGACGACCGTGTGGCGCACTTTGAGGATCGCGTGCTGGCGGCGCGAGCGCAGCCAGAGGTGGCGGTGATCCATCAAAAATTCCGTGCCGTGCTCCTTCGGCGTGATCGGGTAGCCCTCGACCGACTGCACGACCTCGGCTTGCGTCACGTCGATCTCGAACCCGCCCGGCGCGCGCTCGTCCGCGCGCACAGACCCGCGCACGACCAACGCGCTCTCCTGCCCCAGACCCTTGAGCGCGTCGAACAACTCTTCCGGCACGTTCTTCTTGAAGACGACGCACTGGACGAGCCCCGTGCCGTCGCGCAGTTGCGGGAAGAGCAGCTTGCCGCTCGAACGCAGGTTGTAGAGCCAGCCGCGCAGTGTCACCTCCTGCCCGACGTGGCTCGCCAGCTCGCTGATGTAGACGTGTGATTTGTCGGCTGTCGGTTGCGTTGACATTTTTTTTAACTGTGAACTTGCATCTAAAACTGGACTCAAGATTTGCGACCGATAGACCTCTTGCGATAGTCGCCGGCTTTGTCGGAACCGCCTGCTGCAAGCGGGCGGGTCTCCCGATTGTCGATTGCGGAATGCGGAATGCGGATTAGGGGGAGTGATCCATTGTCTTATTGATCCATTGACCGAATGGATCAATGAATCAATGACCGAATGGGTTAACCCTTTCCAATCCGCATTCCCCAATCCGCATTCCGCAATCTCATCTCCCGCACGCTTGCGGCAGGCGGTTCCGAACTGTCGTCACCACCTTCACGCCGCGCCGGGGCGGACGCGCGCGCCGAGCGTGCGGCGCAGCGCCGGGAAACGGTCGAGCCATTCCGCGGCTTGGAGCGCGATGAGGATCATCGGCTGGATGAAATGTTCGTAAACGGCAGCCCGCCCGCTCACGCCCGTCTGGTAGGAGAAAGTGCCGCATGCTTTCAAACACCTCTGGACGGTCATCAGGCGGAACTCGCGCGAGAAGTCGTCCGCCGCGACCTCTTCGAGCCCGCGGCTCTTGCGCTCTTCGATAAAGTAGAGCCGGCGCTGCCTGATCTCCGCGAGCGGCGGGGTCGCCGTCTGCCGGTCGAGCAGCAGCGAGACGAGATCGTAACTGGCGGGACCCATCCGCGCGTCCTGATGATCGATGACGCGCAGGCGCTCCTTCCCATCCACGATCAGGTTCGAGGTGTGGAAATCGCGGTGGCACAGCACGCGGGGCCGCGCGGCCAGCTCCGCCGCGATGTCGTTCAGCTCGGCTCTCAGCTCCGCCTCCACGCCGTGCGAGAGGTGTTCGCGTCGGTAGCTCTTGAAATAGTGCTCCACGAAATAGTCCATCTCCCACGCGAGCTTCGCCTCGTCGAAGGCGAGGCGGCTCGCGATGGAGTTGCGCTCGTGGGCGAGCGTGGTCGCCGCCTGGATGTCCGCGATGATCGAGATGGCACTTTCGACGTAAGCCTCGCGCTCGTCCTCCGTCACCGTCTCGAAGACGCGCCGCAACTGCCGGTCGCCGAGGTCTTCCTGCACGATGATCCCCGCCTTCGAATCAACGTCGAGGATGGCGGGCACGGGCAGCTCCGCCGCCTCGAAGAGCCGCGTCACGTCGATGAAGGGGTGGACTTCCGGATCGAAGGGTTCGGGGTAGACGGCAGCGACGGCCGTTCCGCCGCGCCAGGGGATGCGGAAGTATTCGCGCGTCGAGGCGTCGGGCGTGAGCGCGACGACCGCGCCCGCCCCGCCCTTCGCGCGCCGGACGTATGCGCCGATCCGCTCTTGCGCAGTGTCGGTGAAGGCGTTGGTCGTGATGCTTGACGGGTGGCTCATGTGACGCACGGCGCGGACGACTCGCGCCCGCCCTCAGGTGCGCCGCGTGCGAGACGTCAGCGGCGGCGCGCACGCCCGGGGTCGGAAAAATCTTGAAAGCAGGAGCGCGTGGATTGTATCACCGCGGCAGTTTGACGACAAAATTGTCGCCGCGCGTCTCGCCTGCGTGCGCCTTCTCGGGCCGCTCCGAACCGCGGACGAGTTCCGCGCGGACGACAGCCACGTCCTCGAAGTCGTCGCCACCCCGCGCCGTCACGCCCGCGCCGAGAACCGCGCGGCGCACGCGCGCGCCCCGTTCGACCCGCACGCCCTCCCAGAGCACCGCGTCGGAGACTTCCCCGCCATCCTCGACGCGCGACCCTGCGCCCATCTCGACGGAGCGGTTCGCTTCGCGCATGAGCGCGACGCTGGTGTCGAGGTAGCGCTCGATGGTCGAGAGCTCGTACCACTTCCCCCGCGCGACGTGCGCCGCGATCTTCTCGCCGCGCTCGATCGCATGTGGGTACGCCTCTGAGGTCGTGTGCGAGAAGACGCCGCGCGGGATGAACTCGAAGATGCGCGGCTCGAGAATCTGAATCCCCGTGAACATCAGCGGCGTGCCCGCCTCGCCCGCGCCGCCTGCGTCATCGGACTTTTGCGGGTGCGCGCCGAACCCGCGGACGAGCCCGTCGCGCACGTCCACCGTGCTGTACTTCTCGCGCGCGGGGTTCGGGCGCAGGACGAGCGTGGCGAGGGCGCCCGCCTCGCGGTGCGTGCGGAGCGCGGCGCCGAGGTCGATGTCAGTCGCGAGCTTGCCGTTGATGACGGCGAACGGCTCGTCGTGGGCGAAGAAGTCGCGCGCGTTGTCGAGCGCGCCGCCCGTGCCGAGGATGACGGGCTCTTCGACGTAGGTCAGACGCACGCCGAAGCGGCTGCCGTCGCCGAGCGCGGCGCGCACGGACTCGGGTCGGTGGTGGAGGTTGACGGCGACCTCGCTGAAGCCCTCGCGCGCCAGGTACTCGGCGACGTAGCCGACGAGCGGCCGCCCCATGAACGGGAGCGCCGGTTTGGCGCGGTCGATGGTCAGGGGCCACAGCCGCGTCCCGTACCCCGCGGCGAGAATCATTGCACGCATAATTCAAAGGGGTTGGGGGCTGGGGCTTAAGGACTGGGGATTTATTTTTTGCCTTCCCTATCCCCTAACCCCTGATCCCCAACCCCTGCCTTCAAG
>JAIVJC010000149.1 GCA_020200235.1 Acidobacteriota bacterium
GATAAGGACGGAATAATTCAAACCAGAGCGCCGGCAGCCGACCTGGTGGCGGAGGTCGTGTCGGGTCTGTTACAGGGCGTGCTGGCTCTGTTCTAATTAACGCCGCTGCACACGAGCGACCCTAGCCGCCGCGCGCCCAAACGGTTGGCGGCTAGGTCGTCGTGTGTCCACTGACCCACCCTCTAAGGAGATGTGCCCAAGGGAGCACTCACGGGCGTGAGATTAACCTTAGTGTAAGACGCAAGGCAATAGATTTTTAATGAAAATTTCGCCGCTCTGCTCTCATCTAAAAGGCTTACGATTGCATGCAAGGCTCTTGCAAGACAGACGACCTTTTACCGACAATGATTCGGTGCGAGAAGTCCTCAACGCCAGCCCGTAGAGGTAGCGCCTGCTCATGCCCTTACAAGTTCGCGGGCGCCGGGGGACTGTTTGAAAAATCTCGTAGGGGCTACACGTTCATAGCCACTCCTACATTTTTCAGAGCCACCACAAATAACCTCCGGTCATATTACTGCCACTGCTCATCCTTGAGCGGGGCCTTCGGTTAAACCGTCGCGGCGTTTGCGGAGGCGCGCGTGCGGATGTACCATCCCGTCCGCCGCGAAACTCCGATGGAAGCTCACCCGACAGCCGTCATTAGCCCACGCGCGCACGTCGCGCACGACGCGCGCGTCGGGGCTTACGCCGTGATAGAAGACGACGTGCTCATCGGCGAGGGCTGCGAGATCGGCGCACACTCTGTCATCAAACGCTTCACGACTCTGGGCGCGCGCAATCGCGTCTTCGAGCACGCGACGCTGGGCGGCGAGCCGCAGGACGTGAAGTTCGGCGGCGAGCGCTCGCGCCTTTTGATCGGCGACGACAATTTGATCCGCGAGGGCGTGACGATCCACCGCGCGAGCGGCGAGGGGTGCGCGACCGTCGTCGGCTCGCGCAACTTCCTGATGATCGGCGTCCACGTCGCGCACAACTGCGCGGTGGGCGACGACAACGTCTTCGCCAACAACGCCGCGCTCGCCGGGCACATCACCGTCGAGGATCACGCCTTCCTGTCGAACGACGTGGGCTGCCACCAGTTCGTGCGCGTCGGTCGGTTCGCCATGGTCGGCGGCAAGTCGAAGATCGTGCAGGACGTGCTGCCTTTCTTCACGACCGACGGCAACCCTGCGCGCGTGCGCGGTCTCAACACCGTCGGACTGCGCCGCGCGGGCTTCACCCCGGAGAGCCGCCGCGCCCTGCGCCGCGCGCACCGCCTGCTCTTCCGCGAAGGTCTGCCGTTAGCCCCCGCACTCGACGCGCTCGCGGAATTTGACGACGAGCACGTGCGCCACCTCGCCGACTTCATACGCGCCTCGCGCCGCGGCTTCACGCGCGCCGCGCGACGAAAGGGAAGCGGCGAAGACGGCGGCGAGCTTTCTTGAACTACTTGATCGAACGGCAGGGTAAGATGGGTCTCATGCGAAGGCGCCGGAGGCGCAAAGAGACCCCGCGGGTGAATGAGCCGGGAATTATTCTCTGCGCATTCGCGTGAGAAATTTTTATGAGTGAAGACGGAAAGGGAATGACGGTCGCGGAACTGGCTGCGCTCGCGGGCGGGCGGGTCTTCTGCGGCGGCGACGTGCGCGTCGAGCGCGTCGCGTCGGTCGAGTCGGCTGAGGCGGGCGCCGTCGCGTTCGTCGAGGAGCAGAAAGTTCTCGGCGGCGCGGGTGCATGCCGCGCCTCGTGTCTGATCGTGCCGGAGGGCGCGGGCGAGAGTGCGCGTGAGAGAGAGCGCGCGGTGCCAGCCGTCGTCGAAGCGGCGCGACCGAAGCTCGCCTTCGCGCTCGTGGCGCGTGCGCTGCACCCGCCGAAGGCGCGCGGCGCGGGCATCCACCCGACGGCGGTCGTCGCCGCGAGCGCGGAAGTCGGCGAGGGCGCGTTCGTCGGCGAGTACGCGAGCGTCGGCGAGCGTGCGCGCGTCGGCGCGGGCACGCAGATCCTCGCGGGCGCGCGCGTCGGCGACGAGGTGACGGTCGGGCGCGAGTGCGTGCTGCACGCGGGCGTCGTCCTCTACGACGGCGTCTCACTCGGCGACCGCGTCGTCCTGCACGCGGGCGTCGTCGTCGGCGCCGACGGCTTCGGCTACGTGCGCGACCCGGAGGGCGTCTATCACAAGTTCCCGCAGGTCGGGACGGTCCGTATCGAAGACGACGTGGAGATCGGCGCGCTGAGTTGCGTCGACCGCGGGGCGCTCGGCGCGACTCGAGTCGGGCGCGGCACGAAGATCGACAACCTCGTGCAGGTCGCGCACAACGTCGAGATCGGCGAGCGCGTCGTCATCGCGGCGCAGACGGGGATTTCGGGGAGCACCGTCATCGAGTCAGGCGCGGTCATCGGCGGGCAGGTCGGGATGGGCGATCACGCGCGCGTGCTGTCGGGCGCCGTCGTCGGCTCGCAGGCGGGAATCCTGCCGGGCAAGATCGTGCGCGCGGGCGTCTGGTGGGGCACGCCCGTGCAGCCGCTCGACGAGTACAAGCGCCAGAACGCTCACGTCAAACGCCTGCCGCAGATGCGCGAGGAGTTGAAGGAGCTGCGCCGCCGCGTCGAAGAGTTAACCGCGCGACTGGAGTCGAGAGAGGGCGGCGATGGAAGCGCGTGAGATCGAGGCGGGGACGCAAATCCTGATCGGCGCCCCGGCGCGCCCGATGCCGAGCGCGCAGGCGGCCGCCATCGCCGCCGTGCTCGCGAAAGTCCCGGGCGTCGTCGAGGCGCACCTGCCGCAGGTCTACGCGCCGGGCGCGATTGACGAGCCCGCGCAGGTGCTCGTCGTCGTGCTGCGACCCGGCGCGGACGCTGACGCGACGCTCGACGCGATCAACTGCGACCTCGCGCGGCTGCTGACCGAAGACTCGCGCCTCGACATCTTCCCCGTCGCGGGCGACAGCGGGATGCTCCGCGACGTGCGCGCCGTCGGCTGCCAGATTCTCGGCGGGAAGCGCGACGCCAGACCGTGGTGGAAATTCTGGGGCGGGTGACTAAGTGGATCACAAAGCGATGACGGAGCAAAGTGAAGCGCCCGTCACGTGCGAGAGAATTAAGCCTCGGCGGATACGACAGGGCAAAGCCCCTGTCAGGGGCTCGCCTCATCTTGATATAAATTGATCTTCCCAGCCGCAATTAAACTTTCTCTGCGCGCCACTCGCGCAGGGCGCGCAGGGTCGCGTCAGCCGCGCGGTCGGACGCGCGACCCTCGCGCAGGCGCGCGGTCGCGGCGCGCAGACGTTCGCGCGTGCGCGCGTTGTGCGCGGGGTCGAGTAGTCTCACCAGCTCGCGCGCGAGCGCGCCGGGCGTGAAGTCGTACTGCATCAGCTCCGCGGCGACGCGCTCGCCCGCGACGAGGTTGACGAGCCCGTAGTGCTCGACGCTGATCAGGCTGCCCAGCACGTGCCAGTTGATCTTCGACTCTTTGTAGACGACGACGAGCGGCGTCTCCGCGAGCGCGGCTTCGAGCGTCGCCGTGCCGGAGGCGACCGCCGCGGCGTCCGCCGCCGAGAGAGCCTCGCGCGTCTCGCCGCGCACGACGCGCAGGCTCACGACGCGCGCGCTGTCGGGATCGAAAACGGCGGAGGCGATCCGCTCGGCTTCCTCCGGCGCGCGCGTCGGCGCGAGCGCGACCACGAACTGCGCGCCCGCGCGCCCGCGCGAGACCCGCCCCGCGGCTGCGAGCATGACGGGCAGTATCCGCTCGAGCTCTTTGCGGCGGCTCCCCGGCAGGAGCGCGACGATCTCGCGCGCGGGATCGAGGCGGTGTCGGCGGCAGAACTCGGCGCGGTCGTCGAGACGCCGGACTTCCGAGCCGAGCGGGTGACCGACGAACTCGACGCGGGTGAAGCCGCGCGCCGCGTACCACGCGGGCTCGAAGGGCAGCAGCGCGAGCAGCAGGTCGACGTCGCGCCGCACCTGGCGGGCGCGGTAGCCGCGCCAAGCCCAGAGCTGCGGGCTGACGTAGTAGACGACGCGCAAGCCCCGCGAGTGGAAGGCGCGCGCGAGGCGCAGGTTGAAGTCGGGGAAGTCGACGAGCACGACGGCGTCGGGCTGTCGCTCTAGTCCCGCGCTCTTCAGTTTCTGATAGGCGCGGCGGAAGCGCGGCAGCGCCGCAGCGATCTCGACGAGCCCCGTGATCGAGAACTCGTCGGTGTTAACGATCGGCTCGACGCCCGCCGCGCGCATCAGCCCTTGCGTGCCGCCGAAGAACTCGAACGTCGCGTCGGGCGCGCGCTCGCCCAGAGCGCGCACGAGCGACGCCGCGTGCGCGTCGCCCGAAGGCTCGCCCGCGACGATCATCAAACGAAAGCTCTCCGCGTTCGCCACCGCGCGAATAGTATCATCGCCCGTCCATCACGTCAGAACCGCCTGCGGTAGCGGGCGGGTATGAGCGGCGCGTAAGCGTGTCTGAGCTAACGATAGAACCCGCCCGCTACCGCAGGCGGTTCTGACAACCACACCCGCCCGCTTGCGGCAGGCGGTTCCGACTGGGCGCTCGCGGCGTAGTCGCAATCTAATCGTAAGCGGCAGTAGCGCCGGACGCCGCGGAATTACGTGAAACTGTCGCGCGGCTGCCTCGCTTGTCGCGCTTCCGCGCTGCGTGCTAGCATCGCCGCGCTCCCTCGTTGAAGATGGCGGCGGCGAAATTCTCCAGTGCGCCCCGCGTTCAGGGCGGTCGGGTCGGGGTTCTTCGTTTGGGCTTCATTCCTCCTGCGACAAGTCGGACGTGGAACCGCGCCGCGAAGCGTGCGGCGTGGCTCGCCGCGTTGTGCCTGCTCTGCGCCCTCGCGCCCGCCGGCGCCGTCGTCGTCGTCGTGCGCGCGCAGCAGCCGAACCCGGTCGATCGCAAAGTCACGAACCCGATCACCGACACGCCGAACGTCAACCCCCTGGAGCAGAACCAGCCGATCCGGCCGCGCCAGCGACCGACGGCGGGCGCGGCGGGCGTCGCTGGCGACGAGCTGGACATCCGCGCCGAGCGGCAGAGCGTCACCGGCGAAAAGGACGCGCACGTCTTCCTCTACGAGGGGAACGTGGACGCGCGCGTCGGCATCTACCGCCTGCAAGCCGACAAGCTGACCTACTACGAGGCGACGCAGAAGCTCATCGCCGAGGGCAGCGTCGTCTTCGATCAGGGCGAGTTGCAGCGCATCACGGGATCGCGCGCCGAGTTCAACGCGCGCACCAAGCTCGGCTTCTTCGTCAACTCCACGGGCTTCACCAACCAGACCGAGGACGGCACCGTCATCTACTTCACCGCCGACTCGGTCGAGAAGGTCTCGCCGAGCAAGGTCGTCATCATCAACGGCACGATCACCGCCTGCGACGAGGAGACGCCGAAGTGGAGCTTCACCGCCAAGCGCGCCGAGATCACCTTGAACGACCGCGTGCGCGCGAAGCGCCCGGCGTTCCGCGTCAAGGGCGTGCCCGTCGTGCCGCTCCCTTACGTCTCGGTCTCGATCAAGCGGCGCGACCGCGCATCGGGCTTCCTCACGCCGACCTTCAGCGGCTCTGGCAAAAAAGGCTTCCGCCTCTCGAACGCCTACTACCAGACGCTCGGTCGCTCGGCGGACGTGACGCTGCGCAACGACATCTTCACGAAGCGGGGCTTGGGCTTCGGGGCGGACGTGCGCACGATGGCGAACTCGCGCTCGTTCCTCTACTTCGGCTTCTACATGGTCAAGGATCGCATCTTCGGCGCGAAGGCTGGTCCGGAGAACCCCGATCAGGGCGGCACCAGCTTCTACGCCGACGGCGTCCACTACTTCCCGAACGGGTTCGTCGCGGCGGTCGACGTCAACATCACGTCGAACCTCGCGTTCCGCCAGATCTTCTCCGACGACGTGCAGCGCGCCATCTCGCCCGAGGAGCGCTCGCAGGTCTTCGTCAACAAGAACGCGGGCGCCTACAGCTACAACTTCCTCGCGCGCACGCAGGTCACCACCATCCCGAACGCGCGCATCCGCATCCGCCAGATGCCGAGCGTGCAGTTCGACCGGCGGCCCTCGCCGCTCGACTTCTTCAAGAAGCTCCCCGTCTACTTCTCCTTCGAGTCGGGCTTCGAGGGCTTGAGCCGCAAGGAGACGGTCGAGGACTTGACGACGTTCCGGCAGACCGGGAGCCTGAACCCGATCATCACGCCCTCGCTCGTGCAGCGCCTGAGAGTGCGACCGCAGATCAGCGTGCCCTTCAACTTCCGCGGCTGGACGGCGACCGCCACGGGCAAGCTCGACGGGATGTACTACTCGAACTCGCTCGATCCGCTGACGCGCATCGTCGTCGGGCGCGATCTCACACGCCTCTACGGCGAGTTCGAGTTCGACGTGCGACCGCCCGCGCTCGCGCGCAACTTCTACAAGCCGGACGGGAGCTTGCGCTTCCGCCACCTCGTCGAGCCCTACGTCGTCTACCGCAAGATCGAGGGCGTCGGGAACCCGGAGCGCGTCATCCGCTTCGACTACCTCGACGCCGTCGCCGACACGAACGAGATCGAGTTCGGCTTGACGAACCGCTTCTTCACGCGCCGCTCGACCGAGAACGTTTCGGGCCGCGCGCCCGCGGCGAACGGGACGAAGGCGGGGGCGGAGGCGTCGCCCCTGACGAGCCAGCCCTACGAGGCTCTCTCGATCACGGTGCGCGGGAAATACTTTTTCGATCAGTTCTTCGGCGGCGCGCTCCTGCCCGGCCGGCGCAACCAGTTCTACCCCGTCAATAGTTTCTCCGGCTTCACCTACGGCGGCGTGCCGCGCCGCTTCTCGCCGCTGAACGTCGAGGCGCGCATCCGCCCGAACGCGACGCTCACCGCCGACGTGCGGACGAACATCGACGTGTCGTCGTTCGGCGTGCGCGATCTCGCCGTCAGCTTCGGTCTCTCGCGCCGCCTCGTGCAGGCGTTCACGACCTTCTACTACACGCGCGCCGTCTCGCTCGCGCCCTCGCTCCAGCAGTTCGCGGATCCGCTGACGGGCAGGGAGGCGGGGACGCTCAAGGGCGCGCAGTGGAGCCCGGCGGTCTTCGTCGGCACGCCCGACCGTGGGCTCTTCGTCGGCGCGTCCACCTTCTTCGACTTCCAGAACCGACCCGGCAAGAAGAGCCCGCTCGTGAGCACGACCTTCACGCTCGGCTACACCTGGGACTGCTGCAACCTGACCGTCCAGGACCTCTTCTACAACCTCGGACTGCGCAAGGAGAACCGCGTCGTCTTCAGCTTCCGCCTGAACGGCATCGGCACTTTCGGCACCGAGCAGTTCGGGCAGCACTTCCGCTAGGTTCCCGCCCCGCGCATCCGAAAATTGTCGCCGCGCGTACATCTTTTGTGAGGGGCGGAGCGTCTAAATTCGGGCATCCAATCGGCGGAGTTCGGTCGGCTTCCCGCACGGCATTTCCCCCAGTTTAGCTACTACAATTTTTTCCGGGTCGCACGGCGGCTGCTTGAGAAGCGCCGCCGCGTCGCTTAAATTAAGGGTTCGCCGTCCCGCCCCTTTTCCGGCGGCAGCAAGTATCTGACCAGAACGCCCGGCAAGAGGGGCGTTGGAGAATAACGCTTCATGCAAGTTCCCTCGTTCGCACGCCGACTCGCACGCACCGCCCCCACCCGCCGCTTCACGCTCCTCCTGAGCCTGCTGCTCGTCGCGGCGCTCCTCGTGCCCTTCGCCACGCACGGCGCGGGCGGCGGGCAGGACGACGCGGCGCCCCGCAAGCCGAGCGGCGCGGCGAAGTCGCGCGAGCCGGTCGCGGAGTTCGCGCCCGGTCACGTGCTCGTGCGCTTCCGCAGCGAGGCGGCGGCGCTGCGCGCGGAAGCGTTGCCGAGCGTCGGTCGCGCGGGCGTCCTCGACGGCGTGAGTTCGGAGATCGCCGCGCGCGTCGAGCGCTTCGAGGGCTCCGATCTGGTGCGCGGTCTTCGCATCGCCTACGTCGAGCCCGGTGAAACGCTCGCGGCGATCGAGGCTTTCAAGTCGAGCGCGGACGTGCTCTACGCCGAGCCCGACTACCTGCGACACATCACGGCGGCGCCGAACGATCCGCGCTTCCCCGAGATGTACGGGCTTCAGAAGATCAACGCGCCCACCGCCTGGAACACGACGACCGGCAGCCCCGGCATCGTCGTCGGCGTCATCGACGAGGGCGTGGACATCACCCACCCCGACTTGGCGGCGAACATCTGGTCGAACCCCGGCGAGGTCGTCAACGGCGTTGACGACGACGGCAACGGCAAGATCGACGACGTGAACGGCTGGGACTTCTCGACCTGCACGACGGGCGGCACGGCTGGCTGCGGCAACAACACGGTCTGGGACGGCGGGGGCGGCGCGATCTACCCGATGGACGAAACGGACTCGCACGGCACGCACGTCTCCGGCACCATCGGCGCGGTCGGCAACAACGGCGTCGGCGTCGTCGGCGTCAACTGGAACGTCCGTGTCATGCCGCTGAAGTTCATCAGCGCGACCAGCGCCGCTTCGTCGAACGCCATCCGCGCGATGGCGTATGCCAAAGCGATGCGCGACAAGTTCGTGAACACCGGCGGCGCGCAGGGCGCTAACGTCCGCGTGCTCAACAACTCCTACGGCGGCGGCGGCTCGTCGCAGGCGGAGCTCGACAGCATCAGGGCGGTCGGCAACTCCGGCATCCTCTTCGTCGTCGCCGCGGGCAACGAATCGACCAACAACGACTTCATCCCCACGTTCCCGTCGAACTACGACTCGCCGAACCTGATCGCCGTCGCCTCATCGAACTCCTCCGACAACCTCTCCTCCTTCTCCAACATCGGCGCGCGCCTCGTCTCGGTCGCCGCGCCCGGCTCCGGCATCCTTTCGACGACGCCCGACAACAGCTACTCCCTGTTCTCCGGCACTTCGATGGCGACGCCGCACGTCTCCGGCCTCGCCGCGCTCGTCTGCGCGCTCAACCCGAACATCGACGTGCTGCGCTTGCGAAGTCTCATCGCCTACAACGGCGACGTGATCGCCGCCGCCGCCGACAAGGTTTACACGCGCCGCCGCATCAACGCCGCCAACTCCATCGCGGCGTTCCTCGAAAACGACACGACCGCGCCCGCCGCCGTCAGCAACCTCCAGAAGAGCGCGCAGACCGGTCGCGCCGTGACGCTCACGTTCACCGCGCCCGCTGACAACGGAAACGAAGGCAATTCCGGTCGCGCCGCGCTCTACGAGGTCTCCTTCCTGACGGGGACGGGGACGACCTACGTCCTGAAGACCGCCGTCCCGAACCCTGCGGGCACGCAGGAGAGCATCAACGTCAACGTGCCGCTGCGCAACACCTCCGGCACGCTGCGCGTCAAGGCCATCGACAACGCGGGCAACACCTCGCAGGCTGACGTCTCCGTCACCGTCGATTCGCTCTCCGCCGATCCTTACACGACGACCGAGACCGCCGCCTCCGGCCTCGACGCGCTCGGCACGCCGCAAAGCTTCCACGCCGACGATGACTACTTCAACGTCGCGCTGCCCGCCGGCTTCTCGTTCCCGTTCTTCGGGCAGAGCGCGACCTCGGTCGTCGTCTCGTCGAACGGCACGCTCTACTTCCAGCCCCTGAGCACGCTGCCGCCCGCGAACCCCGATAACGATCAGTTCGCCGACTCGGGCAGCTCCACGGCGCAGCTCGAAGGCTTCCGCATGATCGCGGGTCTGTGGGACGACCTCCGAACCGACTGCACGACGAGCGGCTCCGGCTCGCCCTGCGACGTGTACGTCAACACGAGCGATCCGAACAAGGTGATTTTCCGCTGGGAGGCGCGCGTCTTCAACTCGACGCCCGACGCGGGTGCCTCCGTCCAGTTCGAGATCGAGCTCAACCGCGACGGCACGATCCGCACGCGCTACGGCGCGGGCAACACGGGCATCCGCCCCGTCGTCGGCATCGGCGCGGGCGAGCAGGGCGGCTCCTACGTCATCACCTCGCACACTTACCCCAACGTGACTTCGCTGACCAACGCGGCGACCGTCACGTTCACGCCGCGCACGGCGGTCGTGCCCGCCGCGAGCCTCCAGTTCGGCGCGGCGAGCTTCACCTTCTCCGAAACAGCGGGCGCGGCTGTGCTCACGGTCGCGCGCACGGGCGACGCCTCCTCGGCGGTGACGGTCGAGGTGCGCACCATCGACAGCACGGCGATCGTCCCCTGCGCCGACACGTCGGGCAGCGTCGCCTTCGCGCGCTGCGACTACGCGACGACCGTGCAGACCGTCTCGTTCGCCGCGGGCGACTCCGCGACGAAGACCGTCAACGTGCCGCTCGTCAACGACGCCCACGCCGAGCCGAACGAGGTCGTGCAGGTGGCGCTCTTCAACGCGACCGGCGGCGCGACGCTCGGCACGCCCGCGACCGTCAACCTGACCATCACCTCGGACGACGCGCCGAACGCGGCGAACCCGATCCTCTCGTCCGACTTCAGCTTCTTCGTCCGCCAGCAGTATTTAGATTTCTTCGGCAGGGAGCCCGACGCCGGAGGCTTCGCGGCGTGGAAGGCGACGCTCGACAACTGCCCCGACCCGTTCAACTCGAACCCGTCGGCGCCGTCGGCTACCTGCGACCGCGTCTCGGTGTCGAAGAACTTCTTCCTCTCGGCGGAGTTCGAGCAGAAGGGGCGCTTCGTCTTCAACTTCTACAAGGCGGCGTTCTCGCGCCTGCCGCTCTACGCCGAGATCATCCCGGACATGGCGAGCCTGACGGCGGTGGACGAAGCGGTGTTCTTCGCGCGGAAGGCCGCGTTCACCAACTCGTTCGTGCAGCGGCAGGAGTTCAGGAACTTCTACGACGCGCTCTCGAACACGGCGTTCGTCGACGCGCTGATGAACCGCTACTCGCTCCAGCAGATCACGACGCCCGACCCGCTCAACCCGGACGGCTCGACCAAGATCACGATGACGCGGGCGGAGATGGTCGGTCGCCTCAACCTGGGGACGCTGACGCGGGCGCAAGCCCTGCGAGCCGTCGCCGACTCGGACGAGGTGAAGGCTGCGGAGGCGAACCCCTCGTTCGTGGCGATGCAGTACTTCGGCTACCTCCGCCGCGACCCCGAGCCGGGCGGCTACGGCGACTGGCTGCGCACGATCAACGCCAACCCCTCGGACATCCGCTCGATGGTCAACGGCTTCTTGAACTCCGACGAGTACAAGCTCAGGTTCGGCAAGCTGTAGTCGTCGGCTCGGCTCGCTGCTTTTACGGCGGGGCTCGCGGCACTTACGCCCGCGAGCCCCGCGCGCGCCCCGCCAGCCAACTTGCGGGGCGCGTCTGCACATCACAGGTGCGTCCCGGTAACTTGCCCAAGCGCGGGCGTTCCGCTTAGAATGCCCGTTCCCGGTCGCACGCGCCGCGGCAGTCTCTCCAAACTCGCGCGGGCTTCTAACACAGGGCAATTAAAGTCTCGCAGACGCGGCTCATCCAGCTCGGGTCTTCATTTGAGGATTTATCCGGTGAAACAAGTTCTCCGCCTGCCATTTTTCGCGCTCGCCATCTGCCTGCTCGCGTCCTTCGCCGGGCGCGCCTCGGCGCAGACGCCGACACCAGACCCCTTCGTCACGCAGATCACCAACAGCCCGAGCGACAACTTCGCGCGCGACATCAGCGGCGACGGCCGCTTCGTCGTCATCGAGTCGAGCGGCAACCTCGCCACCGCCGCGCCGGCGGGGCAGACCGTGCCGGGCAACGCCGACGGCAACCGCGAAATCTTCCTCTTCGACTTCGCGCAGCGGCGCATCTTCCAGCTGACCGACACGAAGAGCGCGCTCAAGAGCGCGACCGTCGCCGAGGCTGACCGCTTCAAGAACGACAACATCCTCGTCGAGGTCAGCAACAACCGCCCCGCCATCAGCCGCGACGGCAGGTGGATCGTCTTCAGCTCGAACGCGTCCACGCCGTTCAGCTTCGACGGCGACGCGCAGGCGAACGAGGACGCGCTCAAGGCCGACGGCAACCAGGAGCTCTTCCTCTACCGCGTCCCCGACGTGGCGGCGGCTTCGCTCACGAGCGGCGACCTGCCCGCCTACACGAACCTGCGCCAGAACGCTTTCACGCGCGCGACCGACACCCCGGCGAGCCGCCTGCCCCGAGCCGGCGTCGGCAACCCGCCCAGCCTCGTCAACGCGCCCTTCGTCGCCGACGACAACCGCGACGCCTCGATCAACGACGACGGCTCGCGCGTCGCCTTCGTCTCGACGCGCAACCTCGCGTCGGTCAACCTCGGCGCGTCGAACCCCGACGCGAGCCCCGAAATCTTCGTCTACAACAACTCCGGCTCCGGCTCCTACTCGCAGATCACCGTCACCTCGCTCGATCAGAACCTCTTCGTCTACACGGACAACCCGAGCATCTCCGGCGCGACCTCGGGCGCGAGCGTCATCGCCTTCGTCTCGAACGCCACCGATCTGCGCACCGCCACCGGTACGGGCGCCGCGAACGCCGCTTCTGGCAACGCCGACGGCGACTCGGAGGTCTTCGTCGCCACGTACAACGGCACGACCGCCACCTCGATGAAGCAGGCGACGCGCACGAAGCGCAAGATCGCCCCCGACACCGTCAACTTCCTCAGCCCCGGCCGGCGCATCAGCCGCGACGGCGCCCTCGTCGCCTTCGAGTCGGTCGCCGCCGATCCGAAGGCGGACGACAGCGCGACCAACGACGCGAACCGCGCCGTCTTCGTCTACAACGTCGCCGCCGACACCTTCACGCAGATCGGACCGCGCGCCGTCTCGACCGGCACCGACTCCGAGTTCGAGGACGTGCTCCGCTTCCCGACGTTCGCGCGCACAGACAACACGCGCGTCTACTTCACCTCCGATCTGAACCTCAAGCCGGACGGCACGCGCGCCCCGCTCGACGACGCGACGGGTCTGAACCCGAAACGCATCAAGCAGATCTTCTCCGCGACCGTCCCCGCGGCGCCCTCCACCGCGACCACCATCACGCGGCTGACGAACCTGACGGGCTCCGATCCCGGCAACACGATGGAGGCTTACGTCGCCGACACGCAGGAGCGGATCTCTTTCAGCCTCGCCAACTACGAGTTCGGCACGGGCAACCCCGACCGCGCCAACGAGGCTTACTACCTGATCACGCCGCCCGCGCCCGCCTCGTCGGACGCGCCCGCCGCGTCGAGCGCGCTCCAGTTCCTGACGGGCGCGAGCCGCCGCGAGGTCGCGACCCCCGCCGCCTCGCCCTCGCCCGTGCCGACGCCCTCGCCCGGCGTCGTGACCGGACTCGCGCCGGGCATGATCGGCTTCGTGCGCACGACCTCGACATCGCCCGCCGCGCTCACGCTCGCGCCCTCGGAGAAGCGCGCCTGCCCGGTTGACAACCCGGGCTGCGACGCCGCCTCCGAGTCGCAGCACCGCCCGCCGCTCCCCGTGGAGCTGAACGGCGTCTCGCTCTCCGTCAACAACGCGGCGGCGGGTCTCTACTTCGTCTCGCCGACCGAGATTCAGTTCGTCGTCCCGCCCGGTCTCGCCGCGCAGACCGCCGCCGCGACCTACGCGGTCGTCATCACGGTGCGCGACGGCGCGACCGTTCGCACGGTGCGCACGGTCTTGCAGGTCGTCGCCGCGCAGCCCGACATCTTCACGACGACGAACGGCGCGGGCGGTCGCGCCGCCGTCACGAACGTGACCAACCCGCTGCTCTCGACCGGCACGCCGGAGCCGTTCACCGTCACGACGACCTACACCAACAGCGCGGGCACCTCGGTCACCGAGGCGACGAAGCTGAGGCTCGTGCTGACGGGCGTGCGCGGCGTCGCCCGGAGCACGATCACGGTGCGCCTGACGAAGAGCGACAACACGACCGTGGACATCACGGGCGACGCGATCCCGACCGACCCGCAGGCGACCGACATGCCGGGCGTCTTCACGCTCGACTTCCGCCTGCCCGCCACGCTCGCGAACGCGGGCGACGTGGCGGTGACGGTCATCGTCAACACCGGCACCCAGGCGCGCGAGCTGGCTCGCCTCTCCCCGGCGGACGACTTCGAGCTGGTCTCGCCCGACCGCTTCCGTGTCGACGAGGGCGAAATGTCCGGCGCCGAAGCACGCGAGAACCTCCGCTTCGTGCGCGCGCGCTCCACCGGCGTGCGCCTGCGCTGGTGGTCTCTGGGCTTGCCGCTCTACGCCAGAGAATCGCGCCTCTCGCTCTTCCACGGCACGAACTACAACGTCCCCGCCTGGGCGCAGTGCCCGACGGTCGTCACCGTCCACGATCTCTCCGCCCTGCTCCACCCGGCGACGCACCGCGAGGAGCTGGTCAGGCGCGCCCGCGCGCGGCTGCCCACGATGGCGCGGATCGCCACGCGCGTCGTCGCCGACTCGGAGAGCGTGCGGCGCGAGGTCTGCGAGCATCTCGGCGTCGCGCCGCGGAAGGTGGTTGCCGTCCCGCTCGCGCCGCGCCGCGCCTTCCGCCCCGTCGAAGCGGGCGCGGCTCAGGAGGCGTTGCGGCGGCTCGGCGTCGAGAAAAATTTCATCCTCTTCGTCGGCACGGTCGAGCCGCGCAAGAATCTGTTGACGCTCGTGCGCGCCTACGTCGAGCTGGTGCGCGAGACCGACTTCATGCCGCAGCTCGTCATCGCGGGTCAGAAGGGCTGGTTGAACGACGAGCTGTTCCGACTGATCGAGCGCGAGGGCTTGGGCTCGCGCCTCGTCCTCACCGGCTACGTCCCGGACGAAGACCTGCGCGCCCTCTACTCCGCGTGCGGCGTGTTTGTCTACCCGTCTTTGTACGAGGGCTTCGGCCTGCCGCCGCTCGAAGCGATGAGCTGCGGCGCCGCCGTGGTCGCGAGCCGCATCCCCCCGCTCGAAGAGACCCTGAGCGGCGCGGCTCGCCTCGTCGCCCCGACCGACGCGAAAGAACTCTCCCGCGCCCTCGCCGAGCTGCTCTCGGACGCGGGCGCGCGCTCACGCCTCGCCGAGGCGGGTCTCGCGCGCGCGGCTGAGTACACGTGGGAGCGCACGGCGCTGTTGACGCGCGGGGTCTACGAAGACGCCATGAGCGAATGGGAGCACGAGAGGCGCGCGGCGGGCGTGGCGCATGATCCGCGCCGGTCAACCGCCGCTCTGGACGCCGCACGTGATGTCGGGCTACCCGCTGCTCTCGATGTCGCAGCTCGCCGTCGGCTACCCGCTCACGTGGGGGTACCTCGTGCTGCCCGGCTACGTCGCCGAGACGATCTACGTGCTCGCGCCCTTCCTGCTCGCGCCCGCCTTCACCTACGCCTACGCCCGACAGATCGGCAGGAGCCGCGCGGCGTCGCTCGTCGCCGCGCTCGCCTTCGGCTGGGGCGGCGGCGTGGCGAACAGGCTCGCGCACAGCGGCATCATGACGAACGCGCTCGTGTGGCTGCCGCTCGCGCTCGTCGCCGTCGAGAGGGCGCGCACGCGCCCCTTCGCGAAATGTCTCGTCGGCGCGACCGCCGCCTACACCATGTCGGTGCTGAGCGGTCACGGGCAGGGCTTCGTCTACGTCGGCGCGCTTCTGCTCGTCTACTCCGCCTTCCTCTCGCTCTCCACTGCCGCGGCGCGCGGCGAGCCGTGCGCGCGGCGCGGCCGGGCGCGGTGGCGACCGCTCGCCGTCGGCGCGGGCGCGCTCGCGTGCGGCGCGGGCCTGTGCGCGTTCCAGATCATGGAGACGCTGAGAGCCGCGCGGCGCAGCGTGCGCGACGTGATCAGCTACGAGAGCTTCGCGGGGGGCGCCTTCACGCCGCGCCAAGTCTTCGAGTCGCTCGCGCTCCCACTCTTCTCGAAGGGCGACGTGGCGGCTAACGTCGCGCCGCTCGCCGTCGCGCTCGCGCTCGCGGGCGCGTGGCTCGCCCTGCGTCGCGACGCACGCCTCAGTGATCCGCGCCCCCTCTTCTGGCTGTGCGTCGCGGTCGCGTCTTTCCTCCTGATGATCGGCGACGCGACGCCGCTCTACCGCCTCGCCTACTACACGCCGGTCGTCAACCGCTTCCGCGTGCCCGCGCGGCACAGCTTCGAGTGGACGTTCAGTCTCGCCGCGCTCGCCGCCTACGGCTTCGACCTCGTCGCCGCGAAAACGGGAGCGCGTGCGAAAGTGTCGGGCGCGCGCGCGCAAAGTTATCGACGCGCCGCCGCGCTCACGGCGGTCGCGCTCACGGCGGCGGTCGGCTACGGCTGGTACGCCTACGCGACGAGCACACACGCCACTGCGACCGCGTGGTCGCAGATGACGGAGGGGGAGTGCGCCGCCTGGAAGGGCGTCGTCGCCGCGTTGACGATCCTCGGCGCGTGGCTCTGCCTCGGCGTGCGCGCGCCGCGCTGGCGCGCTCGCGTGCTCGCCCTCGCCCTCGCCGTCGCCTTCTGCCTGGAGCCTTTCATCTGCTACAGCCTCTGGTGGCGCTACGTGCGCAAGCCCGCCTCGCGCTTCTCGACCGAGTCCGCTCTGACGAAGTTCATGCGCGAGCGCGCGCCCGAAGAGAACCGCGTCTACTCGCGCGTCAAACTCTTCGCCGACGAGACGATCATCCCGTCGCGCGTGGACGCGCCCGATCTCTCCGCCGCATACGGCCTGCGCGACGTGGCGGGCTACGAGCCGCTCACGCTCACGCGCTACAGCCGCGCCCTCGCCGACGACTACGACGACGACGCCGCGCCGCCGCGCCCCGATCCGCCGCCCGACCCATCGATCTTCGGCGAGCGCTCGCGCGTCTTAGACATCCTCAACGCGACTTACGTCGCCGTGATGCCCGCGGCGAACGACGACGACGGCGCGCGCGCCCTGCTGCGCCCAGACTCGCCCGCGCCCGTCTCGAACGCGCGCTGGGAGCCGGTCTACGACGCCGACGGTCTCGTCGTCGTGCGCAACCGCAACGCGCTGCCGCGCGCGTGGCTCGTCGCGGAGGCTGAGTCGGTCGACGGCGAGCAGGCGCTCAGACGCATACGCGGCGGCGGCGCGTTCGATCCGCGACGCACCGCGCTCCTCGAAGACGCGCCCGCGGAACTTCCGCCTCTCCCCGGCGGCTCATTAACGGGTGGCAGCACGGCGCGCGTCGCCGCTTACGAGCCGAACCGCATCGTCGTCGAGACGGACGCTCAGACGCCGACCGTGCTGGTCTTGAGTGAGATTTTTTATCCGGGCTGGGAGGCGAGCGTGGACGGGCGCGCGGAGAGGGTTCGCCTGACCGATTATCTTTTGCGCGGGGTCGCCGTGCCCGCCGGGCGGCACCGCGTCGAGATGCGATACGCCGCACCGCAGGCGCGCAACGGCGCCATGATCTCCGCGCTCACGCTCGCCGCGCTCGCCGCGCTCTGCCTCGCGTCGCGACGGCGCGCGCGCGCGCGTAGGTAAAGTTCGCGCGCCGCAGTCTCGCCTTCGAGTTGTCCTCAGGCAAAACTTCCCGACGGAAAAGCAAAAGGTCGGACTCCTAAGTGGAGTCCGACCTTTGAGCTTTCCGCGCTCGGGGCGCGTGTTAGAAGCGGTTGCGGTATTCGGTCGAGTCGACGAAGCCGCGCACCATCGAGTCGAAGTCGCCGGGGTGCGCGTTCAGGTGGTTGAGCCAGTCTGAGTAGCCGCCCGA
>JAIVJC010000226.1 GCA_020200235.1 Acidobacteriota bacterium
CGACTGCGGCGAAGCCACGCAGCACCAGATTCAGCGCACCGATCTCCGGCTGAGCCAGATCACGCGCATCTTCGTCTCGCACCTGCACGGCGACCACGTCTTCGGCTTGATGGGCTTGCTCGCCTCTTCGGGGCTCGCGGGCGCGGCGCAGGCGATCGAGCTCTACGGCCCGCGCGGGCTCGACGACTTCGTCCGCTCGGTCGCGCGCCACACCGGCACACTCGTCACTGACTCGCTCAGGATCAACGCCGTCGAGGCGGGGACGATCTTCGAGGACGCCGAATACACGGTCGCCTGCCAGCCCCTGCGCCACCGCTTGAGCGCCTTCGGCTACCGCGTGACCGAGCGCGATCGCCCCGGCCACTTCGACCCCGAGCGCGCCGCGTCGCTCGGCGTCCCGCCGGGTCCGCTCTACGGGCGACTCAAGCGCGGAGAGACGATCACGCTCCCCGACGGTCTGACGGTCAGAGGCTCTGATCTGTGCGGCGAGACGATCAAGGGGCGCGCCGTAGCCTACTGCACCGACACCACCTACTGCCGCAACTCCGTCACCCTCGCCGCGCGAGCCGACCTGCTCATACACGAGGCGACCTTCTCGGACGAGGACGCGCACCTCGCGCGCCAGAGCACCCACTCGACCGCGTCGGACGCCGCGCGCGTGGCGAAGGAGGCGTGCGCCCGCCGGCTCGTCCTCACGCACGTCAGCCCGCGCTACGCGCCCGGCAACCCGGTCGAGCTGCCGCGCCTACTCTCACAAGCCCGCGCGATCTTCCCCGACACCGTCATCGCCGAGGACTTCATGTCGGTCGAGGTTCCGCGACGCGCCGACGACGAGACGGCGCGACCGAACGAATGAGTTTTTCCGCGAAGCCCGCAGACGGGTTCGCGGGCGTTGTAAAAAGAGGCGTCGAAGGTTAGATTCCAAGCGCATTACGAACAGCCGCGGAGAGGAGAACATCGAGCCATGTCACGCCCCGCAGGTACACGCGACCGATTCGAGGATTACGTCCCCGTCGCCGAGCGCATCGTTAAATTTTACGAGCGCTTTCCAGAAGGTCGGATCGTGACTCATATAATCGAGCACGACCGGGATAGTGGCTTTGTCTTAATCCGAGCTGAAGTTTACCGGAACGCTGACGACGCGAGTCCCGCGGCAACAGGGCACGCTTACGAATTTAAAGATGCAGGGTATGTCCAACGCACAAGCTACATAGAGGTGGCGGAGACGAGCGCGGTTGGGCGTAGCTTAGCCTTCCTCAACTTTGAAACAAAGCGTGGAATAGCCTCTCGTGAGGAGATGGAGAAAGCGAGCCGGATGGCGCAGAAGGAAATTCATACTCATCAACAAACAGATAGTACTCTCCCTGCCACAGAAGAGCAGAAGGCGAACATTTTGCTATTGCTCGAACAGAAACACCCGAAGGATAGACGCGCACAACGAAAGCTGCTCGCGGATTTAACTGGCAAGCAGTCCCGTGACGATTTAACTCAGGAAGAAGCCCAAGGTTTGATTAAAAACTTAAAGAAAGCAACGTAGAAATGAAGGTCACTGATGTGCCACATTTATCTTACGTGACATTAAGCCACTTTTCGATGAGTTCGTGTCGATTAGGGAATTTGCACTTTGGATCAATCAACCTTGTTTTAAGAAATTCCGTCCAAAGTGGAACATCTTCCTGTTCAAAGTAATAGTAGTGTCCTACTTTGCGGTGAGGTAACACGTTTTGCCGAGCAACCTTCTTAACAAAATCTGGGGCAACCCCAAGAAAGGTCGCTAGCTTTGCTGTCGTCAGGCGACTAGTGTAAGGTACGTTAGCCGAGTGTGCCCTTCGATATTTTCTCTCCCCATAAATGCTTGCCGAGTCATAAATCCAATCCCTGATCTTAACTGAGTCGGTAGTGTTGTATCTCATGTGACAAAATGATCGCATTTTAATTCGGCTGTTGTAAGTTGAAGGGTACTGCACGGATTGGGGCGAGATTTTTAAGTGGTTAATAATGCTCTTATATACTCCGAACATCAAAAGATCATTACCGCATATTTGCAAAGATAATAAGCCGTCTTTTTTCCTAATAACCCACGAGCCATCGCCATCGATGATACCTCTGATCAAGTGACGATCCATCTTTCCCGGTACTAAAGGATAAGTAGCGAGTGTCGTCTTTTTGGGAACACAACCTAAGGCAGAAAGATCGTGGAAAAGATAGGGACTTGTAAGCAGCAACGTACAGGTTCGTCGTTGGCTGTCCGCGTATAGCGGGTTTCTGTTTCGTAGTAACGCCGAGATCTTTTCGACGATGTCGTGATCCGTGAGTTGTAGTCGCACAGAGAACGTGCCTTTCTTATCTCGGTAAAGGTTGCCATCAGTAATAAGCACGCCGAACAAGTAAGCAGTGCCTTCATCGTAAATGCCCTGCCGGAAGAAGAAATGATCCAGCTTGTCACGATTGACGAAACTCTTCTGCCTCTTTCCTATCGCAAGATTACTGTAATCGCCGACATTCTTAACAGGGGCATTGAATCGATATAAGTTGACTCTAAAACTTTCCTCATTAAAAACTTTCCTTTTAGCTTCCTTACTGCATTCAGGGCTACAATAAATATTGCGATTAGATCGGGAAGGTCGCTGATAACATTCAAATACTCTTCCGCACAACTTACAACGAAAAGCAGTCTTTAGCTTCAGTGGGGAGGAGTAAAGCTTAACCCCAAATTTCTTCATCTGCTTACCGAGTCTGCCGAGGGGAATGGAGGTTAGTTTGGAATACTGACTGAGCGTGATTACATTCTCATTAAGAAAGTTGGTTAACTCTTGCGGGGTTCGTTTGTGTATAGCAACGAACTTTTCTAGAAGCTGTGTCGGCGAGGGTCTTAGACCGATATTCTTACATCTCCTTGAGCAAAATCGCCCTCTGCCTATTCCGACTCGATAGCGTGTCGTGTCGAACTCAGAGTCGCAGAACTCACAGTTTCTTCTAACTTTCATTGAGGGTATAATTCCATGCCGCCGCGAAGGTTCGCAAGTGGGTCAACCAGAAGTTCAAAGTCACGGGCGGTCTCGAAAGTCTGAGCCCGCAGGACAAGCGCGAGGTGCTGAAGATTTTCCGCGAGCGCGCATCCGGGTGAGCCGCGGGCGAGAAGGCCGCGGAGCGACTCGTGCGCGACGCCTCGGTGACGTTTTCTACGAACAAGCTCGCGTCTCCGGCGACGCACGGGATGCGGAGAGGAACTTGAGCCGGTCGCCATTCGTACCATTGCGTGGACGCAGAAAAGGGGTGTGAGAATGTTCGTGCAGACGCGCGGGTCGGACGAGCAGTTCGACTGGGGCAAGACCTGGGTCGCCGAGATGATGCTCTCCGAGACGGAGCGCAAGAAACGGCTCGCCGAGATCGAGCGAGAGCGCGGCATCACGCCCGAGGTCAAGCGCTACAACGAGATCAAGGCGGGCGTCATCACGAGCTGCGTCGGCATCAGCCTGATGATCTTCCTCAACGTGCTGATGGCCGGCATCGTCGCCAGCGGGCAGAACCCTCCGGGCGACAACGAGATACTCATCAGGGTCTGGATCGTGGGCGTGATCCCTTTCTTCGTCGGGCTGGCGCTGATCATCAACGGCCTGTTCGTCAGCAAGCGGCTCGCTAAAGTCTTAAGAGATGCCGAGGCGAAGGAGACGGGCTCGCTCGACGCGCCGGCCGCGCGCCCCGCGCTGCGCCCCGCGGACATGACCGAGTTCATCCCCACGAACTTCAGCGTCACCGAAGAGACGACCAAACACCTCAGCGATTCTCGGCGGAACAGCTAACGCCGCGCGCCGCGCTCACACAACCCAACACGCGCGCGCCACGTCTCACGCGCGAGCCGCGCCAGCCGCAGTCTCCTCCGCCTCTTCGTCGCCCCCGTCGCCCTCCGACTCGGTCGCCTCCAACAGGTTCTCCATCAGCCAGTCGCGGAAGATGTTCGCCTCGGCGGCTTTGCCCGTCCAGCGCGCGCGGTCGTACATCGTGAGCGCCATCGCGAGCGCGTGGTGCTGTCCGGCGCGGTCGCCCGCCAGCCCGAACTGACCGTAGAGGCGCTCCAGCACCTCGACGCTAGAGCGCGCCGTCTCCTCGTCTTTGAAGCCGAGCTGCCCGGCGAAGAACTTCGAGTAGACGTTCATCGGGTGGGATGAAGACGTGTAGAGATCGAAGTAGCCGGTCTTCAACCCCGCGTCCTGCAACGTCGCGCCGACGTAGGACGGGCGCGAGCCCGTGATCATCGCGAGGTCTTCGACCTCCGTGATGCCCGACATGAAGAGCGAGAGAATCTGATCCTTCTTGCTCACGCGCGCCCCGCCCCGCTGCTCGCCGCGCGCCGCCGTTTTTTCGCCGCCCTGTTTCGCCATCGCCTTAACCTCCCGCCTCGCGCCCCCGCGCGGGCAATCTATCAAATCGGATGGGTCGCGTCCGCGCGCGCCTCGCGCACGCCGACGCAATCCCACACTCCCCCGCACCGCAACTGAAAACTTTCAAAGAAAATTACTACAACACGCGCGGCGGGGACAAGACCCTCCGGTCCCGCCCGCTTCCGCCCGGCACTGTTGATTGATACACTGCGTCCGCGTTCGGATTTCAAAAACATCTCTTCGCGCGAACAGCGCTGTCGCGTCTCACGACTCTGAGCCGCGACCGCGCCCGCCGAGGCGGAGCGAGAGCCCGATGGAGCGGACTGCGCTAATCGTCCACGGTCACTTCTACCAGCCCCCGCGCGAGAACCCCTGGACGGGCTCAATCGAGCGGCAGGCGGGCGCGCGCCCCTTCGCCAACTGGAACGAGCGCGTCCACGCCGAGTCGTACCGCCCCAACGCCTTCGCGCGCGTCCTCGACCACTACGGCCGCATCGAGCGCGTCGTCAACAACTACTCTCTGATCAACTTCAACTTCGGACCCACGCTCTGCAACTGGCTCGAACGCACGCATCCGGAAACGTATGCCCGCGTCCTCGAAGCCGACCGCGAAAGCGTGACGGCGCGCGGCGGGCACGGCAACGCCATCGCGCAGGGCTATCACCACGCCATCCTGCCGCTCTGCAACGAGCGCGACCTGCGCACGGAGATTCGCTGGGGCTTGGCGGACTTCCGCCGCCGCTTCCGCCGCGACGCCGAATCGCTCTGGCTGCCGGAGACCGCCTGCGACGACCGCACGCTCGGCGCGCTCATCGACGCCGGCCTCTCCTACGTCATCCTCTCGCCCTTCCAGGCGCAGCGCGTCCGCCCCATCGGCGCGAGCGTCTGGGAGTCGGTCGTCGGCGGCACGATCGACACCTCGCGGGCGTATCGTTACTTCCACCGTGACGGATCGAACCGCTCGCTCGCGATCTTTTTTTACGACGGCGAGATCGCGAAGTCGGTCGCCTTCGACGGCGTGCTCGCGTCGAGCCGCCTGCTCGTCGGGCGCATCGAGCGCGCCGCCTCTTCGCGCGGCCGCCTCGTCAACTTCGCGACCGACGGCGAGACCTACGGGCGGTCTTCGAGCAGATGGGCGGAGACCTCTTCCGCGATCCCTGGCTCGCGCGCGACGACTATGTCGAACTGCTGCTCGGAGCGCGCCCCCGAGAGGAGTTTTTCCGCGAGCACGCGAGCCGCACGCACGACGACTCCGCTCGGACGCGCGCGCTGACGCTGCTGGAAATGCAGCGCGCCTCGCTGATGATGTTCACGAGCTGCGCGTGGTTCTTCAACGACATCGCGGGAATCGAGCCCGTGCAGAATTTGCGTTACGCCGCCCGCGTGCTCGATCTGATGGAAGAGGTGGGAGGGCAAACGCCGCGCACGACCTTCCTCGAACTCCTCGCCGAAGCCGAAAGCAACGTCCCCGCGCACGGCAACGGCGCTGACGTCTTTCGCGCGGAGGTGGAGTCGGCGCGCGTCACGCCGCCCAGGGTCGCGGCGAGCCTCGCCATTTCCGGGCTCGTCGCCGAGCCGGAGGGCGCGGGGCGCTCGGCGGGTTACTCGTTCGCTCGCGCGGACTCGCGCATAGTCCGACACGGTCGGATCGCGCTCTCGACCGAGCGCCTCAGCCTCGAATCCGAAGCGACGGGCAGAAGGTTCGAGTACGCGGCTGCCGCCGTCCATTTCGGCGACGTGGACTTTTACTGCGCGCTCGGCGGGCGCGACGCGGACGGCGAAGAGTTTGCCGCGCGCGCGCAAAAAATCCACGACGAGTTCCGCACCGCGTCGCTGCCATCGCTCTTGCGGCTGATGCGCGAGCGGTTCGGCGACGCGGAGTTCGGGCTCGAACACCTCCTGCCCGAAGATCGCCAGCGCGTCTACGAGATCGTCTTCGGGCGGATGGTCGAGCGCTTTTCCGAGCAGTACGAGTACCTCTACGAAGAAAACCGACGCAACATCGAGATGCTGCACGACGCGGGCTTCGAGCTGCCCGTCGAGCTTCGCGCCGCCGCCGAGTTCACGGTGGGTCGCCGCTTCGAGGCGGAGCTGCGCAGGCTCGAAGGCGACGGCTCGCCCGCCGCCGTGCGCGCCGCCGCCAATCTCGCCGAAGAGATCGCGCGCCTCGGCTACCGCGTCGACCGCGCGAGAGTCCGCCGTCAGGTGGGCGCGCTCATCACCCGCGGCGTGAGAGAAGCCGTCACCACGTCGGACGCGGAACAGTTCGCGCGCGCCTTCGGGCTGATCCGACTCGCCAACTCCTTGAGTCTCGACGCCGACGTGGAGCGCGCGCAGGAGCTGGTTTATGAATCGCTGCTCCGCGGCGACGGGCGCGCTGTCGCGGAGCTGAGAGAGTTGGCGTTGACGCTGAACCTGTCGCCGAACATCTTCGACGAGTCGGACGCCCCATCCGCGGACGCCGCGAAACTAAACGAGCCCGCCCTGCCCTGAAAAGAGTGGGGTGGTCGAGTCGAAACCGCCTGCCGCAAGCGGGCGGGTCTACCGATTTTAGAATGCGGAATGCGGAATGCGGATTGAAGAGCACTCAAGCCCTCTGCTCGAAATCCGCAATCCGGAATCCGTATTCCGCAATCTCGTCACCCGCCCGCTTGCGGCAGGCGGTTCCGACCTTTCGCCCCTTTCGCAACAGGTCAACTATTTCGTGATGAGAAGCCCGACATCGACCGTCCCCGAGCGCGAGCTGTCGCGCCTCTTCTCGCTCGCGCACCACGACCCGCACTCGATCCTCGGCGCGCACCCGACCGGGCGCGGCGTCATCGTGCGCGCGTGGCTGCCCGGCGCGTCGAGAGTCGTGCTACTGGTCGAAGGCGAGACTGAGCGCGAGATGGCGCGCACGAACGAACGCGGTCTGTTCGAGGCGCTCGTCGAAGGGCACTCGCAGACATTCCCCTACCGTCTCAAAGTCGAAGGGACGGGCGGGCGCGTCGCGATCGATTTCGACCCTTACGCCTTCCTGCCGACCTTCGGCTCGATCGACGAACACCTCTTCAACGAGGGGCGACACCTGCGCGTCTACGAAAAGCTCGGCGCGCACGCGCAGTCGTTCGGCGAGGTGCGCGGAGTCTCCTTCGCCGTCTGGGCACCGCGCGCCGACGGCGTGAGCGTCGTCGGCAGCTTCAACTCGTGGGACGCGCGCCGCCACCAGATGCGCCGTTTGGGCAACTCCGGCGTGTGGGAGATTTTCGTCCCCGGCGTCGCGGCGGGCGCGCTCTACAAGTATGAGATTCACCGGCGCGGCTTCCCGGCGTTCATGAAAGCCGACCCTTACGCGCAAGGCTCGGAAGTGCCGCCCGCCACCTCCTCGATCGTTTTCGAGTCGGGCTTCGAGTTCACGGACGACGAGTGGATTGCCCGGCGCGCCGCGCGGGAGATACGGCGCGCGCCCGTCTCGATCTACGAAGTCCACCTCGGCTCGTGGCGACGCGTGGGCGGCGACGGCAACCGATCATTGACATACCGCGAGACCGCCCCCGCCCTCGCCGATTACCTGGACGAGACGGGCTTCACCCACGTCGAGTTCATGCCGCTGAAAGGGCACCCTTACGGCGGCTCATGGGGCTATCAGGTCGCCAACTACTACGCGCCGACCGCGCGCTACGGCTCGCCCGATGATTTCCGCTCCCTCGTCGATTACCTGCACGCGCGCGGCTACGCGGTGATCATGGACTGGGTGCCCGCGCACTTCCCGAAGGACGCGTGGTCTCTGGGGCGCTTCGACGGCACCGCGCTCTACGAGCACGAAGACCCGCGCCGCGGCGAGCACCCGGACTGGGGCACTTACGTCTTCGACTACGGTCGCCCCGAGGTGAAAAATTTCCTCCTCGCCAACGCGCTCTTCTGGCTCAGGGAGTTTCACCTGGACGGCCTGCGCGTGGACGCCGTCGCCTCGATGCTCTACCACGACTACAGCCGCGCCGACGGGCGCTGGCTCCCGAACAAGTTCGGCGGTCGCGAGAACCTCGAAGCGATTGATCTGCTGCGCGAGTTGAACGAGACGGTGCGTGCGGAGCAGGCGGGCGCGCTGGTGATCGCCGAAGAGTCCACGGCGTTCCCGCGCGTCAGCCACCCGGTCGGCGAGGGCGGCTTGGGCTTCGACTTCAAGTGGAACATGGGGTGGATGCACGACACGCTGCGCTACTTCCAGCGCGATCCCTTGTTCCGCCGCTTCCACCATCACGATCTGACGTTCGGGCTCGTCTACGCCTGGAGCGAGAATTTCATCCTGCCGCTCTCGCACGACGAGGTCGTCCACATGAAGGGCTCGCTCATCAACAAGATGAACGGCGCGGGGGCGGCGGAGAAGTTCGCCACGCTGCGCGCCCTCTACGCGCACATGTGGGCGCACCCCGGCAAGCAGCTCCTCTTCATGGGCGGCGAGCTGGCGCAGTGGAGAGAGTGGAACGACGATCAGAGTCTCGACTGGCACCTGCTCGAAGAGCCCGCTCACCTCGGCGTGCAAAAACTGATCTCGGAGCTGAACCGGATTTACAAATCCGAGCCCGCGCTCTGGGAATCGGATCACGAGTCCGCGGGCTTCGAGTGGATCGACGCTGAGGACGCGGCGGAGAACGTCCTCGCGTACATGCGCAAGTCGCCGCAGTCGGGCAGCCGGCTGATCTGCGTCTGCAACTTCGCGCCGGTCTCGCGCGAGTAC
>JAIVJC010000105.1 GCA_020200235.1 Acidobacteriota bacterium
CCTCTCAGATGTCGAAGTACATCGCGAACTCCAGCGGGTGCGGGCGCATCCGCATGGGCTGAATCTCCTTCTCGCGCTTGTAGCTGATCCAGCGGTCGATGAGCTGCGTGGTGAACACGTCGCCCTTCAGGAGGAACTCGTGATCGGCTTCGAGGGCCTTGAGCGACTCGTCGAGCGAGCCGGGCAAGGAGGGCACGTCCTTGAGCTGCTCGGGCGAGAGGTCGTAGATGTCCTTGTCGAGCGGCTCGCCGGGATCGATGCGGTTCTGGATGCCGTCGAGACCCGCCATCAGCATCGCCGAGAAGGCGAGGTACGGGTTGCACGAAGGGTCGGGCGGGCGGAACTCCAGGCGCTTCAACTTCGGGTTGGTCGAGAACATCGGGATGCGGATCGCGGCGGAGCGGTTGCGCGCCGAGTAGGCGAGGTTGACGGGAGCCTCGAAGCCGGGGACGAGCCGCTTGTAGCTGTTCGTCGTCGGGGCGGCGAAGGCGACGATCGCGGCGGCGTGTTTTAAGAGCCCGCCGATGTAGTGGCGCGCGAGATCGGAGAGCCCGGCGTAGCCGTCCCCGGCGAAGAGCGGCTTCTCGCTCTTCCAGATCGACTGGTGGCAGTGCATCCCCGATCCGTTGTCGCCGTAGATCGGCTTCGGCATGAAGGTCGCGGTCTTGCCGTACTGGTGCGCCGTGTTGCGCACGACGTACTTGAAGATTTGCAGGTTGTCGGCGGTGCCGAGCATCGTCGAGAAGCGGAAGTCGATCTCGCACTGGCCGGCGGTGGCGACCTCGTGGTGGTGGCACTCGACCGTGATGCCGCACTGTTCGAGGATGAGCGAGATTTCGGAGCGCAGGTCGCTCAGGGTGTCGGTCGGCGTGACGGGCACGTAGCCCTCTTTGGGGCGGATGCGGTAGCCGAGGTTGGGACCGCGCTCGTCGTCGTCGGCGCGCCCGCTCGTCCAGTGAGCCTCGTCCGACTCGACGGTGTAGCCAGCGGAGTGCTGGTCGTTGTTGTAGCGCACGCCGTCGAAGACGAAGAACTCCGCTTCGGGTCCGAAGTAGACCGCGTCGCCGATGCCGGTGAACTTCAGGTAGCTCTCGGCGCGCTGCGCCACCGAGCGCGGGTCGAGCCCGTAACCCTCTTTCGTGATCGGATCGACGGCGTTGGCGATGAGCGAGAGCGTCGGCTCCTCGGAGAAGGGGTCCATCCACATGCGGACGGGGTCGGGCACTAAGAGCATGTCCGACTCGTGGATCGAAGCCCAGCCGCGAAGGCTGGAGGCGTCGAAGCCGAAGCCGTCCTCGAACGATCCCTCGTCAAGCTCGTGGATGGGGTAGGTCAGGTGGTGCCAGGCTCCGACCAGGTCCGTGAAGCGCACGGAGATAAACTTCGCCCCCTGGTCTTCCGAATACTTCAAGACCGTTTTCGCGTCCATGTTGTCTCCTGATTGATTTTTGAGAGTGTCGTGGGTGTGAACCGCGCCGGGCTGGGCTTGGGCGGTGATTGTCTTGTCCCGTGTGTTCCGAGGGAGGGCGTCATCTACATCGAAGGGCGACGCTTAAAAAATGGGCATTATAGACGCGCGCGAAGTGGTGTCAAGGTTTCACGTAAAAAAGAATGTGACACGCGCGGGAAGGTAACTTCACAAGTCGCTCATTGCTACCCCGCGCGGTCGCCTAACCCGTTGTCGTGTGTAATTTAACAGCCCGCGCGGGCGCGCGCGCCGCCGAAAAAAGTTATAGACCCTGCCACTTTTTTTTGTTACATTGCCCTTCATAGTTTTCCAGCCCATGAGATCATCCGCAACCGTGGCGCGCGCCGACCCGCAGCCCGCGCCTAACGTCCGCACGCGAGCCAGAGACAAGCAGGAGACCGGAAGTTGACCACCGCCATCGAACAGACGCTCGAAACATACGGCATCGAAAATTGGGGCGCTGGCTACTTCAGCATCAACCGCAAGGGCAACCTCGTCGTCCACCCCTCGGACGGCGACACCAGCTCCGCCGCCGACCTCAAAGAGATCATCGACGACCTCGCCAAGCGCGGCATCCAGACGCCCGTGCTCCTGCGTTTCCCCCAACTCATCACCGCGCAGGTGCGCAAGCTCCAGCGCGCCTTCCGCAACTCGATCCGCGAGTTCGACTACCAGGGTTCGCACATGTGCGTCTACCCGATGAAGGTCAACCAGCAGCGCGCGGTCGTCGAGGAGTATTTGCGCGAGGGCTCGCGCTACGACTTCGGGCTCGAAGCCGGATCGAAGGCGGAGCTCTACGCCGCGCTCGCGCAGGAGCAGTCGCCCGACAGCCTGCTCGTCCTCAACGGGTTCAAGGACGAGGAGTTCATCGAGCTCGCCTTCGTCGGCGCGCGCGCCGGCAAGCGCGTCGTGATCGTCATCGAGAAGCTCTCGGAGCTCGATCACGTCCTGCGCATCGCCGAGCGCTACGAGGAGGATCGCGACGGCGACCTGCCGATGGTCGGCATCCGCGTCAAGCTCTACTCGAAGGGGTCGGGGCGGTGGGAGAAGTCGGGCGGCGAGGCGGCGAAGTTCGGCTTGACGACGACCGAGATTCTCGAAGTCATCCGGCGGCTGCAGGAGGAGGGGCGCATCGAGATGCTGCGCCTCCTCCACTTCCACATCGGCTCGCAGCTCACAGACATCAAGCGCATCAAGAACGCGATGAAGGAGGCGGCGCGCGTCTACGCCAAGATCTACCAGATGAAGGTGCCCATCGATCTCCTAGACGTGGGCGGCGGCATGGCGGTGGACTACGACGGATCGAAGACGGCCTTCGACTCCTCGGCGAACTACAACGCGCAGGAGTTCGCCAACGACGTGATCTACACGATCAAGCAGGTCTGCGACGACGAGAACGTGCCGCACCCGACCGTCATCCAGGAGTCGGGTCGCTACCTCTCCGCCTACCACGCCATCCTCGTCACCAACATCCAGGAGGAGATCGAGACGGTCGTCGAGGACATCACGCCGATAGAGATCGACGAGGACGATCCGCAGGTGGTCGTCGAGCTGGGCGATCTCAGAGAGACCATCGGCCCGAAGAACTACCGCGAGTACTACCACGACGCGCTCGAACACCGCGAGGAGCTGTTCACGTTCTTCAACCTCGGCCTGATCTCTCTGGAGGATCGCGCCAAGGGCGAGGTCTTGTTCTGGGACGTCTGCGAGCGCGCCGACAAGTTCGCGCAGGCGAACGAGTACGTCTCCGAGGAGTTCGACGATCTGCGCCGCCTCTCGCGCGCCAAGTACCTCGCGAACTTCTCGGTCTTCCGCTCCGCCCCCGACCACTGGGCGCTCGATCAGCTGTTCCCCATCGTCCCCATCCACCGCCTGAACAAGCCGCCGACCGCCTACGCCACGCTCTGCGACATGACGTGCGACTCGGACGGGGTCGTCGACAAGTTCGTCGATCTGCACGACGTGAAGAACGTCCTCGAGCTGCACCCGCTCATCAAGGGCGAGCCCTACTACATCGCCTTCCTGCTCGTCGGCGCGTACCAGGAGGTGATGGGCAACAACCACAACCTCTTCGGCATCCCGCACGAGGCGCAGATCTACATCGACGAGGACGGCTACCTGATCAAGAAGGTGATCCGCGGCACGAACGTCGGCGAGGCGGTGCAGACGGCGCGCTACGACCGCGGCGGGCTGCACGAGGGCTTCCGCCGCCAGATCGCGCAGCGCGTCAAGCGCGGCGAGCTGACGCAAGCCGAGGCGGCGGCGCTCGTCGATTTTTACGAATCGCGCATCAGCGCATACACGTACCTGTCGGTGAACGGCAAACAGAGGAGATGAAGGGGGTTAGGGGATAGGGGATGGGGGTCGGGGAAGAAAATTTCCGACCCCTAACC
>JAIVJC010000227.1 GCA_020200235.1 Acidobacteriota bacterium
CCCCGCGCGCGTCGTCGCGACGTTGACCGAGGAGCAGAGGCGCTTCGTCGAAGCCAGGGCTTCGGGGATCGAGTCGAGGAAAATCTTTTCCGTGTCGGTCCAGCCCTTGTGCACGAGCGCGGAGTAGCCGCCGAGGAAATCGACGCCGACGCGCGCCGCCGCCTCGTCAATCGCGCGCGCGAGCACGACGCAGTCTGAAGGGCTGCGCGCCGCGCCCGCGACGAGCGAGGCGGGCGTGATCGAGATTCTTTTGTTGGCGACCCTGATCCCCAACTCGTCGCCGATCCGATCGACGGTCGCGACGAGCCGCTCGCCCGTGCGCTCGATCTTCCTCCTCACGCGCTCGGCGGTGCGCTCGATCGATTCGCCCGCGCAGTCGCGCAAAGAGATGCCGAGCGTGACGGTGCGCACGTCCAGGTGCTCCATCTCGGTCATCCGCACGGTCTGCAAGATTTCCGCCTGGGTGTATTCCATAGGTTCGCGGCGCGCCTGAGGCGTCTAGCGGAGGACGAAGCTGAAGAGCAGGATGAGCAGGGCGACGACGAAGAGCAGCGCGGCGATGACGACGAAGCGCATGCCCGGGTCTTCTGCCGCCTCGTCGAAGACGACGACCGAAGCCTCGCGCAATTTCTCCACGCGCGGGCGCACCGACTCGCCGAGCCCCGCGCCCACCGCGGCGGTCGCGCGCCGCACGCGCCCCGCCGCGCGCGCGTCGCCCGCCGACGCCGCACGCGCCTCGCCCGCCGCCGGCGCGGAATCAGGGGGCGCGTCTTTAGTCGGGGCGGTCTGCGCGCCGCGTCCGTCAGCTCGCACATTTTCGGCGGGCGTGCGCGCGCCGTCGCCCGCCGACGGCGCGTTCTCGATCACAGGTACGTTAACAGGCGCGACCGGCTCGGCGGCGCTCGACGACGCGACGGACTCTTGCTCATGAGTCGTCTCGAACGACTCCGCGACGTCGCGCCCGTCCGCCATCGCCTGGCCGCACTGCGGGCAGAACCGCGCCGCGCCGCGCACCGACGCGCCGCAGGTCTGACACCGACGTGCGATCTCAGGCTCCATAAAAACTAACGATGAAGTATGAACGATGAACGGTGAAGTAAAAACAGTTGGCTTTCAGTTCATCGTTCATCGTTCATACTTCATCATTCTCTTAAATCCGGTGCATCGCGTTGAATAAATCTTCGCGCTGGGCGTAGACGCGCACGCCGAGGCGCTCGCCTTCGGCGCGGAAGCGCTCCTTGAGTTCCGTCACCGAGCCGCGCGCCCTCGTCATGTCGGCGATGATGACCATCGCGAACTTGCCCTGCACGACCGTCTGGTTGATGTCGATGATGCTGCACTCCGACTCGGCGAGGATCTGCGCGACCGACGCGACGATGCCCGGGTGATCCACGCCGAACACGGAGACGACGAGCCGGTTCGACGACCCTTCAGCCCCTCCCGTGCGATCCTGCGCCGAAGCCCCGCCGCCGCCCGCGCCGTTCGCGCCCGCGCCGACGACCGGCTCGATGGCGCGGTAGATGTCCGTGACCAGCGCCTCGACCGTGCGCTCGTCCGCCCCCGCCCCCAGACGCTCGTACACCGCGCGCGTGATGCGGTAGATCAACTCTTCGTTTGGCATTCTAAAAGTGATGAGTGATGAGTGATGGGTAATGAGTGCGGGGGAGTTTAAGCTCATCACTCATTACTCGTCACTCATCACCTTCTTGTGCCGTCCCCGTCCGCGCCGCGCAGCTCGCGCGCCTCGGCGTTCAAATCCTCGGAGGGCGAGCCGTGCACGTCCATGCGATCCACGATGCCGACGACCGCCGCCTCGATCGCCATCTCCTGGTTGCCCACCGCCGTGCGCGCCGCCTTGCCGTAGGCGCACATCACGACCTCGCCGACGCCAGCGCCGAGACGATCGGCGACGACCACGACGCTCTTCGCCGGCTCCTTGTCCAGCTCGATCGGATGCACGATCAGAAACTTGACGCCCTCGAGATCGGGCGACTTCTTCGTAGACCAGACCGTGCCGACGACTTTGGCTAAGAACATAAAAGCTGTCCGTTGTCCGTTGTCCGTGGTCAGTTGCTCAATCTCTTTATCAATGTAGCCGCGCATGAGCCACACGCAACTGACAACTGACCACGGACAACGGACAGCTTTTCAAATTTTCGCGAACACCTCCGCCGGGTCGCCGATGTCGCGGGCTGAGGGCGTGATGATCGTCTTGGCGTTGACGTAAATCTTCTCGCCCCTCTGGACGGCGCGGCGCACGTCGTCCTCGGAGACGAAGTCCACCGCCTTGTGACCGTTCGTCGGGCTCTGCGCGCCGCCGCCCGGAGCAGGAGGCTTCGACTGCGCGGGCGCGTTCGCGGACGGGGGCTGTGCGGCGCGACCGTTGCCGCCGCCGTTGTCTTCGCGCGCGGTCGGGGCGGCTTCGGCGTGGGGCGCTGCCGAAGACTTCGCGTCCATCCAGTTCGGGCTAATCTCGTTGACGGGCTGCGCGGGCGGCGGCGAAGAAGACGCGTGAAGCTCCGTGTGGAGCGCGGGCGCGCCCTGCTGCTGCTGCTGCTCCGCGCCGCGACCGGCGAGGAAGCGATCCACGATCGCCGCGACCTCTTCGCGGTTGATCCGCCCGCCCTGCGCCGCGACCGCCGGCTGCTGCTGCGGCGGCGCGGGCGCGTTCATCCGCACGGAGGCGACCTGCGACGCCTCGCCCGCGCGCGCCGGTCGCTTCGAGGCGACGGCGCGCGTCTCGAAGGCGACGCGCTTGATGTCCATCAGGTGCAGCGGCGAGATGTTGTCGGAGGTGACGTTGCCGCCCCAGGAGCCGCAGCCCAGAGTCATCGAAGGCGGCAGCGCGGTCGAGAAGCCGATGGCTCCGTGCGTCGTCGGCGTGTTGACGACGACGCGCGAGGCGGGCATCTCACGCCCGTAGGCGACGGCGATCTCGCGCGAGCGCGTGTGCACGCCCGCCGTGTGACCCATGCCGCCGTAACTTAAGATTTCGAAGCAGCGCGCCGCCGCGCGCTCCACGCCGTCCTCGACGTAGAAGGCGAGGATGGGCGAGAGCTTCTCCATCGAGAGCGGGTGCTCGCGGCCGACGCCGCCCACGTCAACCATCAAACAGCGCGTGCCCTGCGGGACGCTCAAGCCGGCCATCTTCGCGATCACTTCGACGCTTCTACCGACGATCGCCGGGTTCAACCCGCGCTGCGGCGTGGCGACGACCTTCGCCAGGTTGTCCGCCTCAGCCGCGCTCAGCCAGTGCCCGCCCTGTCGCGCGAACTCTTCTCGCACCTGCCTGGCGACGGGAGAGTCGGCGACGACCGCCTGCTCCGAGGCGCAGATCGTCCCGTTGTCGAAGGTCTTGCCCGTCAAAATGTTTTGCACGGCTACGCCCACGTCCGCCGTGCGCTCGACGAAGACGGGGACGTTGCCGGGACCCACGCCGAAGGCGGGCTTGCCCGACGAGTAAGCCGCGCGCACGAGTCCGATGCCGCCGGTGGCGAGGATGAGCGCGGTCTGCTTGTGCTTCATCAGGGCTTCCGTGCCCTCGATGGTCGCGCTCGTCATGCAGCCGACGGCGTCCGCCGGTAAGCCCTCTTTAACTCCCGCCTCGCGCATCACGCGCGCCGTCTCGTTGATGCACTTCGCGGCCGAAGGGTGCGGCGAGAGCACGATGGCGTTGCGGGATTTGACGGCGATGAGGATTTTGAAGATGGCGGTGGAGGTGGGGTTCGTCGAAGGGATGACGCCCGCGACGACGCCGCGCGGGCTCGCGATCTCGACCACGTCTTTGGATTCGGAGACGACGCCGACAGTCCTCAGGTTGCGGAAGGCGTTCCACACGTCCTCGGAGGCGAAGCGGTTCTTCTCCCGCTTGTCGTCGGCGACGCCGAAGCCGGTCTCCTCGACCGCCATCGCGCCGAGCCGGGCGGACTCCTTCAGAGCCGCGCGCGCCATCGCCTCGCAGATCGCGTCCACCTTCGCCTGATCGAAGCGGGCGAGCTGCACTTGCGCGCGGTGCGCCGCCTCGACCAGATCGCGCGCCTGCTGCACGGAAACGAGGTCTTTATCGACCGACATGACGCACCTCCGAAAAACTGTCAGTGGTCAGTTGTCCGCTGTCAGTTGCCTCGCCCGCGCAACGTTGACCTTCTAGTCCGCGGGCGGTCGCCCGTCAACCGAGAACAACGGACAACTGACCACTGACAACGGACAGTTTTATTTCGCCTTCTCCCTGTTGTTCTCGCGCGAGCCGGCGGGGAGCGAGCGACCCTGATCGCCCTCGCCGAGCTCGCCCCTCGCGCCGCCGCCGATGGCGCGCTCGTCGGGGCTCGTGCCCGTGCGCCCGTTGCGCGGCAGCACGCGCTCGACCTCGCCGTGCGGGCGCGGGATGACGTGGACGCTGATCAGCTCGCCGACGCGGCGCGCGGCGGCCGCGCCCGCGTCCGTCGCCGCCTTCACGGCCCCGACGTCGCCGCGCACGAAGATCGTCACGTAGCCCGCGCCGATGTACTCCTTGCCGATCAGTTGGACGTTGGCGGCTTTGACCATCGCGTCCGCCGCTTCGACCGCGCCGACGAACCCCTTGGTCTCCACCATTCCGAGTGCTTCGAGAGGCATGAGAGTAGTCTCCTCCGATTCTGATTGTAGATG
>JAIVJC010000228.1 GCA_020200235.1 Acidobacteriota bacterium
CGCCCGGACGGCGCGAAATAGAGCGAGGGCGGGAGGTCTTAATCACCTCCCGCCCTCGATTTTTTCTTCGCCAGCCGCGCGCGTCGACTACTGGATGCAGACGCAGCCGGGCGGGCAGGGCGACGTGACCGACGACGTGCCGGTGCAGGGCGAGTTGTTCGAAAAATTATTATTGTTGCGCCCCGCCGCCACCGCGATCGCGACGGCGACCGCCGCGGCGACCGCCACGCCGATCCCGATCTTCGCGCCCTTCGAGAGGTTGTTGCCCCTGATCCCTTTCACCTCCGAGTAGGCGATGGGAGCCGTCGCGCGCGTCCTGGCGTCGGCGACGACGAAGTGATCGTCCGCGATCTCCGTGACGTAGCCGTCGTACTTCGTCTTGTCGTAGAGGACGACGCGCACGCGCGCCGAGGCGCCCGTGCCCAACTCGGCGACGCCCGCCTTCACCTGTCTGGCGAGCAGCGTCTTCTCAGCCTTCTCTTTCGGCCTTTCGGAGGCGACCGGCGCGAGGCTGAAGGCGTGGAGCATCAGCGCGCTCATCACGACGGACAAGAGTTTCTTCATCGAGGTTCTCCTTTCGAATCATTTGTCCGGGAAGACGAAAACCTTCTTCGCCAGCTCCGAGCTTAACGTCTCTTCGCGGTAGTAGATTTTAAGGACGCTGTTCTCCCAGTCAAGCAGATCCGCGTTCGAGGCGGCAAACTCTTCCCACCCCTGAGCGCGGCCGGCGCGCTCGGCGCGCTCGTTGATGAGGAGGAGGTACGCCCACGTGATCGTCTCGTGGTAGAGGTCGGGCTTGCCGTTGAAGGCGGCGTAGCGCTTGAGGCTGGCCGAGAACCTTTCGATGGCTTCGGCGGTCGCGGCGCTCAGCCGCAGGTAGAGCCACGCGAGCCGCACGTGCTCGCGGTGTGGGAACTCCGCGGGCGGCAGCTCGCAGCTCTCGAAGCGACGGACGAACTCCGCCTCTTCCGCCCCCGTCAAACTATCGCCGCCCGCTTCGTCCGGAACTTCGTCTTTCATGCTCCCCCTCACCTCCCGTCGTTTCACGCCAAAAGAAAAACCGCCCACGCGGCTTCGCGTGAGCGGTCATTGTTAACGTCGGCGCGAAATATAGCACCGCCGCGGCGCGCGCAGCAATGAAAATCTTCGCGCGTCGTCCCTCACGCCGGTGAGGCGGGATGAATAATCACTTCCCGATTGCGCGCAGATTCTTATAACTGAAGCGGCGCGCGGTTGTACGCGGGCGGACGCGAGAACGTTTTTGGACAGTAAAAATGCGGCTCCCGCGCCGGTCGCCGCGGAGAGACGCCGCGCGCGACGCAGTCGCTGCGGCGAGCCGCGCGCAGTTTTATCGCCGACGAGATTGTTAATCGCTTGCCCTCCGGCGAGAAATTAAGTAAAAACTAGACCACCAAAAAGTAGTTCCGTGTTCGCAGTTTATCGAAGCGCGCCGCGCCGGGAAGGGTGAGGCGCGCGTCGGGCAGAAGCGCATTCGTCTGCCGAAGGCGCGCGCCGCGCCGGTCGTGACGCTAAGTCGTGACGCTAAAGTGACAGAGACTCAGCGAGTCCGCCACAGCGTTCGGCTACAAACGGCGCGAGTCGCGCGAAGGGCATCATGCCGCAAATCTTTCACCGCAGCACGAACACGCTCGCGAAGCTCTCGATCTTCGGGGGGCTCTTCATCCTCGGCTTCGCGGCGTGGGCGCTGGCCGAGATCAACCGCTCGTCCTGGAACACGGGCGCCTACGTCGAGCGCGAGCAGCCCGTGCAGTTCTCGCACAAGCACCACGTCGGCGACGACGGGATCGACTGCCGCTACTGCCACACGTCGGTCGAGACGTCGAGCTCGGCGGGCCTGCCGCCGACGAAGACCTGCATGAACTGCCACTCGCAGATCTACAGCGACAGCCCCTACCTCGAACCGGTGCGCCGGAGCTGGAAGGAGAACAAGCCCATCGAGTGGACGCGCGTGCACGACCTGCCCGACTACGTCTACTTCAACCACTCGATCCACGTGAACAAGGGCGTGGGCTGCACGACCTGCCACGGGCGCGTGGACGAGATGCCGCTCGTCTACCAGGCGAAGTCCTTACAGATGGAGTGGTGCCTGGAGTGTCACCGCGAGCCGGAGCGATTCCTGCGCGACCCCAAAGAAGTCTTCAACATGAAGTGGCGCGAGGAGAACAAGACGGAGGGTGAGCTCGCCTACGGGCGCGAGTGGAAGCAGCAGAGTAACGTCAGGCACAAGGCGATCCTGCAGAGCTGTTCGACGTGCCACCGCTAGCGTCTGGGGCGCGCGTTTCCTCAACGAGTCAGATGCACATTAAGGACACTCTCCCCGAACTCTACCAGATCAGGAAACCTCTGCGCGCGGAGGAGGTGCGCCGTCGCCTCGCGTCGAAGCAGGGCAGGGAGTACTGGCGCAGCCTCGAAGAGCTGGCTGAGACCCCGGAGTTCGACGATCTGCTGCACAGGGAGTTCCCGCGTCAGGCTTCCGAGTGGGACCCTTCCGACGAGGTCGGCCGCCGCAGTTTTCTCAAGCTGATGGGCGCGTCGCTCGCGCTCGCGGGGCTCTCGACCTCCTGCTCCTACCAGCCGCCTGAGACCGCCGTGCCCTTCGTGCGCCAGCCCGAAGATTTGGTCCCCGGCAAGCCGCTCTTCTTCGCCACCGCGATGCCCACGTCGTCGGGCGCGCTCGGGCTCCTCGCACGCAGCAACGAGGGCCGACCGACGCACGTCGAAGGCAACCCCGATCACCCGACGAGCGGCACGCCGGAGCGACTAGCCGGACAGCGCGTCGCCTCGGTCGATCTCTTCGCTCAGGCTTCAGTCCTCGGTCTCTACGATCCGGATCGTTCGGACACGGTTCGTTTCCGCGGGGAAGTGCGCCCGCAGACGGCGTTCCTCGCCGAAGTGCGGGCGCGGCTCGAAGAGCTGAAGGGGAGGCAGGGCGCGGGGCTGAGGTTTTTGACCGAGACGGTCACGTCGCCGACCGCCGCCGCGCAGATGCGCGACATCCTGCGCGCCTACCCGGCTGCCAAGTGGCACTCTTACGAGCCCGCGGACGCGAACAACGCGACCGTCGGCTCGGCGCTCGCGTTCGGCGAGCCGGTGCAAACTATTTACCACTTCGACCGCGCCGATCGGGTGCTTTCGCTCGACTCTGATTTCCTCGCCGCCGTCGGCGCGAATAACCGCTACGCGCGCGACTTCATCTCGCGCCGCCGCGTCGCCGAAGGGCAGGAGGGGATGAAAGACCTGCCCGGGATGAACCGGCTCTACGCCGTCGAGTGCGCGCCGACCAACACGGGCGCGAAGGCGGATCACCGCCTCGCCGTCAGACCGAGCGAGATGACTACGCTGGCGATGGCTCTCGCTGCTCTCGTGGGCGCGAGCGGTATAACCGCTACGCCACTTCTGGGACATGAGGGACCGTTCGGCAATAACGGGCAAGGCGTAGGCATTCGCTTGAACCCACAACCCTCCGATGATTGGTTAGGTTGGGTTAGCGCAGTCGCCAAAGACCTCAAGGAACACACCGGGCGAAGTATTGTTATTGCGGGCGAGTATCAGTCGCCGCAAGTCCACGCGCTCGCGCACGCGATGAACGCCGCGCTCGGCAACGTCGGCCAGACCGTCTCCTACGTCGAGCCGATCGACGCGAACCCGGTCGATCAGGTTCAGTCTCTGCGCGAGCTGGTGCGCGACATCGACGCGGGTCAGGTCGAGATGCTGGTCATCGTCGGTGGCAACCCGGTCTACAAC
>JAIVJC010000229.1:0-1232 GCA_020200235.1 Acidobacteriota bacterium
GGAATGAGCTGGAAGTCATCGACTCGGTGGACGGCAGGAAGCCCTACCCGACGGCGCAGCTCGAAGGGCAGTCGCCGCCGACGCAGCTCGAAGAGCTGCCGGGCTTCCTCGGGCGCGTCGCGAGGGGCGAGCTGTCCGTGCCGGTCGGCACGCCCGCGGTCGAATACGACTTCCGGGAGAAGCACGACGAGGCGCCGTTCCTCACGCCGCACAACTTCAGGACGCTGCTGGCGGCGCGCGTCAGGGTCGAGCCCGACATCAAGTTCGTCCTCTACGTCGGCGACACGTCGGAAGACCCACAGCTCGGCAAGGCCGACTGGGAGGTGCTCCAGCGCCTCGGGCACCAGAGCGCCATCTCGCTCGCCAAAGCCATCTCGCGCGAGCAGCTCTCGCGGACGAGGGACGTGGCGCAGATCGTCGCCGAGGCGGTCGCCTCCGGCGATCTCGACTGGACGCTGAGGAAGGTGGTCGAGGGTATCATGAAGTCGATGGGCTGCGATGCGGTCAGCCTCCACCGGCTCAACCGCGAGAAGCAGGCTTTCGTCGTGCCGCCGACGATGGCCGGCGTGGCGAACGAGGCGGCGGCGCAGCGCGAGCAGCGCGTGGACAAGGGCTCCGCCGTGAGCAAGATTTTCAGGCTCCCCGACAACGCGCTCGAAGACGACATGTACGTCGCGGAAGACACGCCGGGCGACGCCCTGATGAAGGGCGACTTCGTCCGCCGCGAGGGGATCGTCTCCTCGGCGGCGGTGCTGCTGCGCGCGAAGGGCGAGAAGATCGGCGTCATGTTCGTCAACTACCGCGTCCGCCACGTCTTCACTGAAGACGACCGCAAGAACATCAAGCTCTTCGCGGATCAGGCGGCGGTCGCCACCATCCTCGCGCGGCTCTACGAGGAGGTAAACCTCCAGAGCACGCAGGAGAAGATTTCCAAACAGCTCAACCGCGACTACGAGCACGCGAGGAGGGCGGCGATGTTCCACATGGTCATCTCGCTTCTGCTGGCCCTGCTGTTCGCCGTCCCGGTCGGCTACTCCGTCTACCACCTGCACGGCGGCGAGGCGAGCAACAAGGCGGGCGCGCTCACGATGGTCTTCATCCTCGTCGGCTCCCTCGGCGCGGAGTTGACGAACTACATCTTCGCGCAGAAGGTCGAGTCGCTCTACCAGCGCGTGGACAAGTTCCACTCCGAGATGCTCCAGGCGGGCCGGTTCGAGCAGCTGCTCATCCTG
>JAIVJC010000229.1:1277-7638 GCA_020200235.1 Acidobacteriota bacterium
GCGCGGGCGGGGGCGTTTCGCCCTGGCGTCAAACGTTCGACGCCGGGGCGAATTTTTCGTACGCGAGCTGTGATCGTCGAACGGCGCGCGCCGGCGGGGGCTCGCGCGAGTTTGACGAACGGGCCGAAAGATTCCAAACTTTCAAGCCATGCTCGCGCTGCTTAACATCTCAAACTTCGCGCTCGTCAGCGATCTGCGCGTCGAGTTCGACCGCGGGCTCAACCTCCTGACGGGCGAGACCGGATCGGGCAAGTCGATCATCGTCGACGCGCTCGGCGTCCTCATCGGCGGCAGGTTCTCGACCGATCTCATCCGCTCCGGCGAGGAGCACGCCTCGGTCGAGGGTCTCTTCCACGTCGGCACGCACCCGCAGGTCGCGGCGCTGCTCGAAGGCGCGGGGCTCGACGCGCGCGGCGGCGGCGAGGAGGGCATCGAGCTGGTCGTCAGGCGCGAGCTGTCGGCCGTCGGGCGCAGCAAAGTTTTCGTCAACAACCGCCTGAGCACCCTCTCGCTCCTGCGCGAGCTGCGACCCTTCCTCGTGGACATCCACGGGCAGGGCGAGCAGCAGACGCTCTTCGAAGTGGACACGCACCTCGAACTGCTCGACGCCTTCGCCGGTCTCGCCGCGCCGCGCAACGAGGTGGCGCAACTCTACCGCGACTGGTCGGGTCTCCGGCGCGAACTCGAAGAGCTGCGGCGCGACGAGGCGGAGAAGCTGAACCTGCTCGACGGGCTGCGCTTCCAGGTCGGCGAGTTGGAGGGAGCGTCGCTCGCCGAGGGCGAGGACGAGCGGCTCGAAGAGGAGCGGCGCAGGCTCAACAATTTGGAAAAAGTCTCGGCTCTCTGCGCCGACGCCTACGACCGCACCTACGAGGACAACGACTCGACGGTCGCGCGCCTCAGCCAGCTCGAACGACAGATCGCGGAGCTCTCGGACTACGAGTCGAGCTACCGGAATTATTCCGAGGGCATCGCGTCGGCGCGCGCCCTGCTCGAAGACCTCTCGCACACGCTGCGCGGCTTCGCCTCGGGGCTGACGTTCTCGCCCGCGCGCCTCGCCGAGGTCGAGAACCGGCTCGCCGAGATCGCGCGGCTCAAGCGGAAGTACGGCGGCACGGTCGCGGGCGCGCTCGCACACCTCGCGCGCTCGCGCGAGCGACTCGCCGCGCTCGAACACTCCGACGAGCGCGCCGAAGAGATCGCGAAGCAGTTGAGCCGAGCGCGCGGCGCTTACCTCGAACGCGCCTTGAAGCTCCACCGCGAGCGTGCGCGCGCGGCGAAGGATTTTCGCGGTGGCGTGGAGCGCGCGCTCGGCGAGGTGGCGATGGAGCACGCGCGTTTCGAGGCGCGCGTCGAGTCGCCCGCCGAAGGCGAGCTGCGCGACGACGCGTCTTCCCCGCGCTTCACGTCGGCGGGCATCGACCGCGTCGAGTTCTTCTTCTCGGCGAACGCGGGCGAGCCCGTCAGACCGCTCGCGAAGGTCGCGTCGGGCGGCGAGGCATCGCGGCTGATGCTCGTCCTGAAGACCATCGCGAGCCCCACGCGCTTCCCGCGCACCATCGTCTTCGACGAGGTGGACGCAGGGATCGGCGGGCGCGTCTCCGAAGCCGTCGGGCTCAAGCTGAAGGCGCTCGCGCGCACGAACCAGGTGCTCTGCGTCACGCACCAGGCGCAGATCGCGCGCTTCGCCGACACGCACCTGCTGGTCAACAAATCGTCCGCGCGCGGGCGCACGGAGGTCGGCGTCGAGAAGTTGCCGCGCCCGCGCCGCGTCGAGGAGATCGCGCGGATGCTGACTGGCGCGGAGATCACCGACACGGCGCGTCGACACGCGCGCGAGATGTTGAAGACGGCTTGAAGCGGGGCGCGCGGGCGCGCGCGGAAATAACCTCCTCGCGGGGCGCGCCGCGCAAAGTCTCTCAAGCAGAATGTGACAACTCTTTGACGCGAGGCGGTCACATTGTCGTCGCGTCGAAAAAAAATCTACGGGGAAGCGGCATGAAAAATAAGTTAACCGGCACGGCTCTGATCGCCGTCTTCGTCGCCTCGCTCGCGCACGCGACGTTCGCCCAGACGCCGACGCCCACGCCGCAAGCGTCGCCCACGGCTGAGCCTTCTCCTACGGCGGAGCCTACGCAGAGCAAGCTCGCCTCGATCGTCCGCGACGTGAAGATTCGCGAGCGCAACTTCCCGGAGCGCTCGAGCCGCACGGTAATCGGGCTCGGGAGCGACCACGTGAGCGCGGTCTTCCGCGGGATGCGCCAGGGCGCGGGCCAAGCCCTGGGCGTCGAGCTCTCGACCGCCGACTCGATCCCCGGCGTCGAGTTCCGCGCGACCGCCCAGATCACGACGAAGCTGTATCGCCTGTTAGAGGTCGAGGCGTACGTGCCACACCTCGGCGACGCGAAGACGCACGCCGACATCTGGTTCAACTACACGCGCCGCACGCGCGACCAGCTCTTCGGCATCGGGCCGCGCATCAGCCGCGCGCTCGACACGAACTATTCGCTCGAAGAGCGCAGCTTCAACGCGGGTGTCTTCCGCGACTTCTCGGAGTCGGCGCAGGCGGGCGTCTACGTCCGCCGCCGCAACTCGCGCGCCTTCCGCGGCGAGGGGCTTGACGCGCGGCGCCTACCTCTACGGTCGCCTCGCCTCCAGCGACGGGCTGCGCCGCGGCAACTTCTCCGACTTCGGCTGGCTCGAGACCGAGCTCGACGGTCGCGGCTACGTGCCGCTCGCGAGCGACAAGACTTCGCTCGCCCTCCGCGCCTACGCCTCACTCAAAGACCCGCGCGGCGGCAGCCAGATTCCTTTCTACGACATGTCGTTCCTCGGCGGGCGCACCTTCGTGCGCGGCTACGACAACTACCGGTACTTCGACAACAACCTCCTGATGTTCACGACCGAGCTGAGGCAGACTGTCTCGTCGAAGTCCGAGACGAAGGGCGTGGACGTATTCGCCTTCGGCGACGCGGGGCAGGTCTGGGGCGACAACCGCTCGCAAACGGACCCGATCGTCCTGCGGAACGACAAGTTCGATTCATCCAACTGGCGCGCGTCCGTCGGCGGCGGCGCGCAGTACCGCATCAACCGCGCGTTCGCCGTCCGCGCCGAGATCGGGCACAGCAACGAGGGCAACAAGTTCTACCTCTCCTTCAGCCGCGGCTTCTGAGAGCGTCACGAGTGCTGACGGCCGTTTGATCGCTCGGGCGCGCGTCGGAAAATTTCTCGCCGGGTGTGGAGGCGGTTAATGTCGGTTGAAAAATTTTAACGGGGAAGGGAACACGTATGGACGAACAGCGTTTGACGGAACTCGCGCGCGCGGCGCTCGCCGAGTCGAAGCGCACCGACTGCGAGGTGACGGGCGTGAAGGCTGACGGGGGCGGCGCGTGGCGCGTCGAGCTGATGGACGTGATGCTCAAGCGCGAGCCCTTCGCGGTGCGCGTGGGCGCGGACGACACTTCGACGGAAGAGGAGATCAAGGAAGCGATCCGCCGCACCGTCGCGGAGCACTACAGCCTCGAGAGCTACTGACGGGCGCACTCGAGAGCTACTGACCGGCGCAGCCGTTAGGAAAACTTTCCGCGTTCACTAAACAAAGGAGCAGGCCCGTGCGAGACGTTTCGCGCAGGAGCTTCATCGCCTCGCTCGGGGCGTTCGCGCTGCTGCCGCTCGAACGCTTCGAGCCGCAGGCGATCCTCTACAACGGCAACTTCTTCACCGTCGATCCGCGCCGCCCGCGCGCGCAAGCCGCCGCGGTCGCCGACGGTCGCTTCCTCGCCGTCGGGACGAACGCGGAGGTTCGCTCGCTCGCTTCAGCGCGCACCGCGAGAGTCGATCTCGGCGGCAAGACCGTCCTCCCCGGCTTCATCGACGCGCACTCGCACCCGGCGGTCTCCGGTCGCCTGCACCTGCGCGAAGTCGATTGCGATCTGCGCTCGATCCGCGAGATTCAAGCCGCGCTGCGACGGCGCGCCGCCGAGACCCCCGCGGGCAAGTGGGTGCTCGGCTTTAAATACGACGACACCAAGACCACGGAGGGCCGCCCGCTCACGCGCGCAGACCTCGACGCCGCCGCGCCCGACCGTCCCGTGCGCGTCGCACACCGCGGCGGTCACACCATCTACGTCAACTCCCGCGCCTTCAAGCTCGCGGGCGTGGACGAGCGGACGCCCGACCCCGCGGGCGGGAGCTTCGAGCGCGACGCCTCAACCGGGCGACTCACGGGCCGCGTGAAAGAGAACGCGACCGACCCCTTCGACCGCATCATCCCGTCCGACTACACGCGCGAAGACTTCCGCGAGGGCGTCAAGCTGATCACGAAGATGATGACGCGCGCGGGCGTCACCTCGGTCCACGACGCCTACGGCTCGCACAACGACCTGCGCGCCTACCAGGACGCGCGCGAGGCGGGCGATCTCCTGATGCGCGTCTACTGCCTCGTCGGCTACTTCGATCTCGACCGCATGATCGCGGCGGGCGTGCGCACCGGTTTGGGCGACGAGTGGGTGCGGGTCGGGGCGATGAAGATGACCTGCGACGGCTCGATCTCGGAGCGCACGGCGCGACTCTCCGAGCCTTACGTCGGGCGCCCCAAAGACTTCGGCATCATGGTCGCGAGCGAGGAAGAGCTTTACGCGACCGCGCGCAAGGCGCACGAGAACGACTGGCAGATCGGCGTCCACGCGAACGGCGACGTGGCGATCGACACCGTCCTGCGCGTCTACGAGCGTTTGCAGCGCGAGCGGCCGCGCCGCGACCCGCGCTTCCGCCTTGAGCATTGCACGGTCGTCAACGACGCGCTCGTCCGCCGCATCGCCGCCCTCGGCGCGATCCCGACGCCGTTCTCGACCTACGTCTACTTCCACGGCGAGAAGATGCGCGAGTACGGCGCGGCTCGGCTCGAGAGGATGTTCGCGCTCCGCTCGTTCCTCGACGCGGGGGTGCGCGCGACGCAGGCCTCCGACTACCCGCCCGGACCCTTCGAGCCGATGATGGCTCTGCAATCCGAGGTGACGCGCGCGGACATGAAGGGGCAGGTCTGGGGCGCGAGCCAGCGCATCACCGTCGAGGAGGCGATCCGCGTCGGGACCATCAACGGCGCGTACGCCTCCTACGAGGAGAAGATCAAGGGCTCGATCGAGCCGGGCAAGCTCGCAGACCTCGTCGTGCTCGGTCGCGATCCGTTCCGCGAAGACCCGCGCAACTTGGTGAACATCCCCGTCGAGCGCACGATGGTCGGCGGTCGCTGGGTTTACGAGTCTTGAATTTTTATTGCAGCATTCTTCACGTCAGAGTGAGCCGACACGCCGCTCCAACTCTTTCGCGATCTCGCCCGCTTCTTCCTCGCCGAATCTCACCGGCTCGCCGAACGTCAGCGTCACCTCGCCGGGCTGCGCGTGACGCCTCCCCTCGCGCTTGAGCTGGTAAAGACCGTCCAAGCGCACGGGCACGACCGGCGCCCCGAGTTCTCTGACGAGCAGACCTGTGCCAGCCATGAACGGATTCATGCGCCCCTCCCCGGCGCGCGCGCCTTCCGGGAAGACGAGGAGGTCGAAACCCAGATCGACCGACTCGCCCGCGTATGCGAAGCTGCGCCGGAAGCCGCTCTTCTTCGGCAGCGGGAAGACGTTGAAGAACAGGACGACGAGCGCGTACTGCGCGAGCCCGAGAAGACGGGTGACGAGCGGCGTGCCCGGCGGCGCGTGCCTCCAGTCGCGCAGCAGCTCGCCGTCCATCGCGATAGCGATTCGCCGCGCGCGTCTGGCGGGCAGCGCGGCGAGGACGAGAGCCTGATCGGCGCGCGTGACGTGGTTGGCGACGAAGAGCGCGGGGCCATCGCCCAGCCGCGCGAGTCGTTCGCGCCCCTCGACGCGCAGCGGGCACATCCAGCGCACGAGCGGGAAGACGACGAGGTGGAGCAGCGCGATCCTGATCCACGTCGCGGGGAAGCGGCGCGCCCAGCGCGGGTAAGGGTACGGCGCGACTCGATCCGAGGCGACGCCCTCGTGCGCCGTCGCGGTCGGACCGACTTCGCCCGCGACTCGATCCGCGTCAGTGCTCTCTCTCTCGCCTCGGCTGATCAACCTTCGCAAGTCGCCGAGCGTCGTCGCGGCGGTGAAGGCGGCTTCGTCGATCTCGATCTGGTATCGGTCTTCGAGCGCGCCGAGCAGCTCGACGCGACCGAGCGAGTCGAGCTTGAGATCGGTCGTAAGGTTCGAAGCGGGCGAGAGCCTTGTCGCGGGCGCGTAGCCGCTGACGCGCGTGATGATCTCGGCGAGCCCGTCCGCCGAAGACGCCGCGGCGCGTACGTTAGCGTCCGTCGTTTCCGCGAGTCGCGCCGACGCGACCGCCGCGACCT
>JAIVJC010000031.1 GCA_020200235.1 Acidobacteriota bacterium
GGTCAGGGGTCGGGGGTTAGGGGTTGGGGAGCAGCGCACGGCGAGCCGTGGCTCCGCGTCCTCGTTGTTGCCAATCACCATTCTCGTCCAACCCAGTTGCCCGTCTTCTATCATTCTCTTATCAGTCATTCGCATTGAGTCATTCGTCATCAAATGATCGGGTAAAAACGATGAAGGTTATATCGTCGTCCTTGAATTACTAACCCCTAACCCCTAACCTCTAACCCCTATTCCCATGTCTCTCGTCTCCAGACTCGCGCTCGCACCGTTCGGCGTCGCCTACGGCGCGGCGGCGCGCGCGCGCGTCGCTCTCTACCGGCGCGGTGTTCTGCGGTCTCAGTCGGTCGGCGCGCCCGTGCTGAGCGTCGGGAACCTGACGGCGGGCGGGACGGGCAAGACGCCGCTCGTCGAATGGCTCGCGCGCTCCGTCGCCGCCGAGGGCAGGCGCGCCTGCGTGCTGACGCGGGGTTACGCGCGCGAGGACGCGCGCCGCAGGCGTGTCGTCTCTGACGGCGCGAACGTGTTGGCCGGTGCGCGCGAGGCGGGCGACGAGCCGCTGCTGCTCGCGGAGCGGCTGCTTCAGTTCCGGGTCGCCGTCGTGTGCGACGCGGATCGCGCGGCGGCGGCGCGGTTCGCGTTGGAAGAGTTGGGGAGCGATGTCTTCATCCTCGACGACGGCTTCCAGCACCTCCGGCTCGCGCGCGATCTGAACGTCGCGACGCTCGACGCGACCGACCCGTGGGGCGGCGGTCGCCTGCTCCCCGCGGGGTTGCTGCGCGAGCCGGTCGAGCAACTCGCGCGCGCCGACTGCGTCGTCATCACGAGGGCGGAGCTGTCAGAAGATTTGGAGGGGCTGCGCGCGGAGGCTGCGCGACTGAGCGGCGGGCGTCCCACGTTCAACGCGAGCACGCGCGTGACGGGCTTCAAACTTGTCACGCGCGAGACACGTGGCGAGTCAGTCGCGCGTGCGGGTCTGCCGCGAGAGGTGGCCGCGTTCTGCGGCGTCGGGAACCCGCGCGCCTTCTTCGCGAACCTCGCGCGCGAGGGCTTCGAGCTGCGACACGCGCGCGCCTTCGCGGATCATTACGCTTACGCGCAAGCGGACGTTGACGCGGTCGTGCGCGAGGCGCGATTGAGCAGCGCCGAAGTTTTACTCACGACGGCGAAGGACGCGGTGAAGCTGCGCGGGATGCGTTTCGAGTTGCCGTGTTACGAAGTCGGGATCGATTTTGAGATCGACGACAAGCGCGATCTGTCGGAACTCGTGCGACGCGCGCTCGCGGCGGGCGACGCGCGCAGGCTTTCCGGCTAAAAGTCGCCGGTGCGCGCTTCTCTTCGCGTCTCCAGCGCCTCCAGCGTGAAATTTTATTCTCACGGAAAGGCGCAAAGGCGCAAAGACATATGCTGGAGTCTCAAGCGGACAGCGGAGGAGGATCGCCAAGCGGAGCTTGAATGGCTTCGGGTTTGGGCGGCGGAGGCGTCGCGGTCCTGCGCGGCGTGGGCGGTGGCGGAGGCGGATCGTCGCCGGGGTCGACGGTGGGCTTCGGCGCGGGCGTCGCCGTCGGCTTCGGCGTCGCGCCGCTCGAAGGGCTGGGGCTCGGCGGCGGATTGTCTTCGCCCTCCTGCCCCTTCTTGTCGTTCGCGTTGCGGTTGCCCTCCTGGACGACCGCCGGCGTGCCCTGCGCGTTGGCGTTCGTGTTCGGGATCGCCGCGTCGCTGCCGCCGACGGGCGTGGGCGGCGGCGTCGCAGCCTGCACGCTCGTGATGTTGCTCTCGCCCGCGCCCGTGGCGGGCGAGGCGGTCTGCACGGGCACGGCGTTCGGATCGACGGCGAACGCTGCGTTCGAGTTGTCGCCCGCGGCGGGCGCGCCGGAGTTGTTGCGGCTGGTGACGTAGAAGATGCCGAGCACCGCGACGAGCAGCGCCGCCGCGGGCACGATCACGACCCACGGGTTGAACCTCGGCGGGGGCACGGGCTCGACCACGTCGTCGAAGATCACGTGCCCGCCCGTCGGAGTCCGCTGACCGGCGTTGGCGCGCACGACCGTCGCCTCGTCGTAGTCCTCGTTCTCCGTCCCGCGCGACTCGTGCGAGGCGGTCGGGACGACGATCCGGTTCGTGTCGCGGTTGTCGAAAGGTCTGTTCTCGCCGGTCGGTGCGGCGACCGGGGGCGCAACGCCCTCGGCGGCGAGCGCGAACGCCTCAGCCAGCTCGCCCGCGCTCTGCTGCCGATCCTCCGGGCGCTTCGAGAGTGCGCGCGCCACCACCTGCCCGACGGCGGGCGGCAAGTCCTGCCGCTCTTCAAGCACCGAGGGCGCTGGCTCCTGCAGGTGCTTGAGCATGATCGAGGTCGCGCTCTCGCCCGTGAACGGCACGTGACCGGCGAGCATCTCGAAGAGGATGACGCCGAAGGAGTAGATGTCGGAGCGCGCGTCGATCTCGCTCGCCTGCGAGCACTGTTCGGGCGACATGTACTGCGGCGTGCCGATGATCAGGTTCGGCGCGGTCAACTCGGGATCGTGGCCGTCGGGCTCGATGATCTTGGCGATGCCGAAATCCAAAACCTTCGCCCAGTCGCCGCCCGCCGACTCCCCGAGCATGATGTTGTCGCTCTTGAGGTCGCGGTGGACGACGCCCTCGGCGTGCGCGGCGTCGAGCGCGCCCGCGATCTGGCGCGCGATCAGTGCGGCGCGGGAGAGCGGCATCGCGCCGTCCTCGCGGATGACCTTCTTGAGCGTGCGCCCGGCGAGGTACTCCATCACGAGGAAGACGACGCCGCCCTCCGCCTCGCCGAAGTCCGTGACGTTCAGCGCGTGCGGGTGCGAGATGCGCGAGGCGGCTTTGGCTTCGCGCGTGAAGCGGGCGACGATCTTGTCGTCGGCGGCGAGCGAAGGGTGGAGGACTTTGACGGCGACCGTCTTCTCCATCAGCACGTGCGTGGCGCGGTAGACCGTGCCCATCCCGCCCTCGCTGATGCGCTCCTCGATGCGATACTTGTCCGCGAGCGTCTTGCCGAGCAGGGCGTCGCCCGTCTTGACGAGAGCCGTGCCGTCAGCCGGGCAGAGCGTGTTGCCGTCTTCGTAAGCCTTCCCGCATTTCGGACATTTTTTCATCCGGCTATCGCCCTCACCGCGCGCCTGTGGAGGAATGTTTGGATGGACGTATCATACCCCTACATCAACCGAAGCCAAAACTTCTTAAAGCAAAATCGAAGCCAATCGCGCCCGCGCCGGAAAAGATTCGCGCCTGCGCGACCGCCTTGCGCCTCGCGACTCACTTTTGTACGACGGCGAGTCTGATTTCGTGCCGAAAAAGTTAACCGCGGCTCGCGGCGCGTGTGTCCGACGCCGCGGCGGCGGAGTCTCGTCCGACCCCGCCGCCGCATCGCGCCCGCCGCGGTCAACCCTTCGCTTCAGTTTTCGATGACGATGCGGACTGTGAATTCGCCGCCGTTGTCCGCGTAGTTGTCGTCGTTGACGAGCAGGATGAGCCGCCCGTCAGCCTGCGCCGTCAAGGTGAGCTGGCTGCCGACGTAGAAGGGCTGCGACGCCTGGCCGTTGCTCATGCGGAGGTAGCCGATGAGCGCGCCGACGCCCGCGTTCGGGACGGGGCGCGTGCCGAGGATCGAGCCGACGCCGCTTGAGGCGCCGCCTTCGGGTCCGACCTCGCCCGCGCGCCGACCCGCGATGACCCTGCCCGCCGCGCTCAGCGTGACGCGGTCGCCCGCGCGCAGGTCAAGCCCCGTGTCAGTCCCGCGCGAAGTGCCGGGGACCGAGATCGTGACCTCGCGCGGCGCACGGTTGCGGTTGTAAGGGTCGTTCCCAGGGCGGGCGGTCGGGAAGCGCGAGCGCACGGGCGCGGGCGTCGTGTCGCGCTCCTCGTTCTCGGACGGATCGTAGGTGTCGTCCTGATCATCGCGAGTGTTACGCGCCGCGTCCGTGCGCCGCTGCGGAAGCTGCCGCTCGGTCCTGACCTCGACGTTGTACGCGCCGCGCGCGTCCGTGTATTCGGCGCGGTTGACCGTCAGGTAGAGGCGGCCGTCGCGATCTGCCGTGAACTCGCGGCTCGAACCCAGCTCGACGATGGGCGTGTCCTGATCGTTGCCGACCGCGCCGATGAGCACGCCCGCGGCGGCGCGCGGGAGCGGCGCGTTCGGGTCGGTCGTGCGCAAGCCGGCGGGCGTGATGCGCAGGCGGTTGGCGTAGATCGTGCCGTTCGCCTTCACCTGCACGCGCTGCCCGTGCCGCACGTCCACGCCGCTGTCGATCCAGTTGGGACCGAGCTGCACCTGCACGTTGCGGACGACGAAGCGCGCCTCGTCGAGCGAGCGGCCGTCGATCTCGATGCGGTCGATCTCCGCCGGGCGGAAGAAGCGCACCTCGCCCGCCGCGACGCCGGCAGCCGTCTGCGACGGCGGCAGGGACGTGTCGTTCGCGGAAGCGTTCGCCTGGTTCGCGTTCGTGAGCCTGACGACGACGCGCCCGTTCAGGAAGCCGAGCACGGTGCCGCGCAGGACGCGACCGTCCCGCAGATAGATCGTGTCGGCGAGCGCGCAGGGCGCGAGCGCGAGCGCGATGACGAGTGTGATGATTAACCTTTTCATAAGCTCCTCCGTCTCTTCTCAAGTTACCCGACCCGGAGCGGGGCGGGCGCGTGGTGGTAAGTTGCGCGCGGGGGCGCGAAACCTTCCGACGCCTGCTTCGACCGGGGGACGAAAATTCAGGGGGAATGAAAGGAAGTCTTTAAATGCAGGGAGGAAAACTTCGCGGGCATTATAACCCGGATGCGCCGCATAGTGAAACGTCGCCCTCTCGCGGCGGAGTTAACGAAGTCGTGGGAGACGCGGAAAGAGTGAAGGGCGTCGCGGCTCCGTGCCGCGACGCCCTTCCTTTAAAACGATCCGCGCGAAGGTATTAGCCGACCTTCACGAACACGATGAGCAGCGCGAAGAGCACGAGCGACTCGATGAGCGCGAGACCCAGAATCATCAGCGTCTGGATGCGCCCCGACGCGCCGGGGTTACGCGCCACGCCTTCGACCGCCGCCGCCGCCACACGCGACTGCCCGATGGCTCCCGCCCCCGCCGCCAGCGCAAAACCGAACGCCGCCGCCAGGTACGCCCACTTCTTCTCGGTCGAGGCGTTGTCGCCCGCCTCGGCTGTGGTCTGCGCGAACGCAGCCGTCGCCATGAACAGCACGCCCACGACCGCGAAGAAAGCGGTTCTCAGTTTCCTCATAGCAAGTCTCCTTTAAAGTTTGTCCGAGTATTCGCGCCGTGCGGTGCGCGAAGCCGGTGTGGATCGAGCGCGGGACTTTTTATTATTTCGCCAGCCCCCGGTTTTCGCCGCCCCTCTTACAACGGCGCGCCAGCGGGGCGTGACCTGCTTTGTCGCCTTCAAACAGCGAAGACTATGACCCGTCCCCTCGCGTCTCCCCTCCCCGACTTTCGCCGCCAGACGCCGACGAACGTTTCACCTCTTAGCGCCGCAACGCGCGCGGGCGACCGTTTCAGCCCGCGCCGCTCGATCGGCGCGCCTTAACTTCCGAGAGAACTGTTCAGCCCATCACGGGCGCGATCAGGTTATCGCTCGTGTTGTCGAGCACTTCCTCGCCGTGCCCGTCCGCGTGGTGCTCGCCGTGGTGCGGCGGGTGCGAGACCTCGCTGATGTAGACCATCGAGAGCAGCGTGAAGACGAACGTCTGCACGACGGCGACGAACAGTCCGAGCGGCATCAGCAGCAGCGTCGCGAAGCCCGTCAGCGGCGGGAAGATTCCGGCGATGTTGGCGACCACCTGCTCGTCGGCGAACATGTTGCCGAACAGACGCAAGCCCAGCGACAGCGGGCGGATCAAGTTGCCGACGATCTCGATGAGGAAGATGAGCGGCGCGAGCCACCAGATGGGTCCCGCGAAGTGGCGCAGGTGGCCGAAGAGCCCGTTCTCCTTGATGCCGATGCCGTTGTAGTAGAGGAACGACGAGAGCCCGAGCGCGAACGTGACGCTCGTCGCCGCCGTCGGCGACATGAACATCGGGAAGAAGCCCATCAGGTTCGAGACGAGGATCAGGATCGCGAACGTGGCGACGACCGGGAAATACTTCAGCCCGTGCTCGCCGACCACGTCGGCGAGCAAGCCGCGGATCGAGAGCACCGCGACCTCGAGCGTCTGCTGCCCGCCGTGCGGCGCGTCGAGCGAGAGTTTCTTGCGCAGGACGAGGACGACGACCACCGTCAGGATGCACGCGATGACGAACATCACCGTGTACCAGGGGATCGCGTTCTCCGGCGTGTACGCCCCGAACACCTTTTCCGCGTCGGTCCCGAAGTTGTGGAAGAACTTGTCCCAGAGCGGCTTCGTGTAGTGGAGCTGGAACTGGTGGACGGGCTCGCCGACGGCGTGGTTGATCCACTGGACGACGGGCGGCACGTGGTGCGCCGCCTTCGCGCCGTGCTCCGCGGCTTGCGCGCCGTGCTCCGCGGCCGGAGCGGCGTGCCCCGCGGCGGGCGTCGCGGCGTGACCCTCTTGCAGCAGGAAGAACATCCTCTAAGTTTCCTCTCGGTTGACGATGAAGTAGCGCAGCACGTAGCGCGCGAGCTTCATGCGCGGCCGCGGCTGCGACTCCGTGACGCGCAGCGCCGCCGCGATGGACGTGCGCAGCCAGTGGTGGTTAAAGATCGAGAGCGCGCCGCCGAGCAGGAGCCCCGTCGTCACGCGCCACGGCGCGACCAACGCGCTCACCGCCGCCGCGAGCGCGACCGCGGCGAACATCCCGCGCAGGATGCGCCGCTCCAGCGCCGCGTCTTCGGGCGCATGAGGGTGGGCGCCTGTCAGGTTGTCGGCGATCACGTTCATCCGCAAGACTGATGATTTTACACACCGGCGGCGGGGCTGTCGAGCGCGGTTAAGAGGTTGATCAGTCGAGCTTTGAGGTCAGGCGGATGAACTCGTAGAAGCCGAGGGCGGAGCCCGCGACGATTCCGGCGACGACCATCCACGGGGTCGTCCCCAGCCACTTGTCGAGCGCCCAGCCGATGCCGAAGCCGACGAGCACCGAGAAGAAGATCGAGAGCGCGGCGGCATACATCACGCCGCTCCTGCGGTTCACTTCCCCTTCGTCTTCCTGATCGTTCTTCTTCGACATAAGTTCGGATCGGGGGCGAGACGGGAGCGCGCGCCCGGCGTCTCACCAACTCTCGCGCGTCAGAAAATTCCTGGGCACGTCTACGAGGAGCGCGCGGCGCGAGTGGCGCATCGAGTCGTGGATGAAGCAGACGTGCGTGCACCAGCACGCCTTCCCGCCGTCGATCTCCTCGAGCTCCGCCCCCCTCGCCCGCGACGCCCAGAGCGCGGCGAAGTCGTAGTCGAAATCGGCGAGCGAGGCGAACTTCTCCCTCAGCTCGCAGGCGCGCACGTCGCCGTTGTAGTCGATGACCGCGGCGGTCTCGCCCGCCGTGCAGGGGAACGACCACGCCGAGGGCTCCGAAAAGTTCGCGAGCTGCGTGCGGTAGTGGGTCGTGATCGCGCCGACGTAGACGGCGTTCTTGACGAGCCGCGTCGCGGCGTCGTCTTCCGCGAACATCCGGTCGCCGTAACGCTTCGTGAGCCGCGACGCGAGCGCGTAAATTCGCGGCAACACTTCCGCCGGGACTTCTTTAATGGTCGCGCCCGCCTTCGCCTCGCCGCGGATGATGTTGAAGTAGTGACCGTCGAGGCGGTAATTCTCCCACATGAACTCCGACAGCTTTTCGATCTCCGTGTAATTCTCCGCGCAGACGACCGTGTTGACGTTCAGGCGGAAGCGATCACCGAACTCTTCCTTGAGCGGGTAGAGGGCGCGGACGCAGTCGAGCGTCTTCTCCCAGTTGCCGGGGACGCCGCGCACGCGGTCGTGCGTCGTGCCGTAGCCGTCGAGCGCGACGTTGAGGTAGAGATCGATCGCCGGGTTCTCGCCGAGCGCGCGCGAGACGACGCCGACGACGTGCGACTTGACGAGCGCGTTGGTCGGGATGATGACGCGGCGCACGCCGTTCTGTCGGACGAAGAGGTTGACGATCTCGTTCAGGTCTTGCCTGAGCGTCGGCTCGCCGCCCGAGAGCCAGAGGTCTGTGATCGGCGGCATCGTGCTTGAGATTTTTTCCAGTTGCGCGAACGTCATGTCGCCCGGCTGGTTCAGCTCCTGCCAGTAGAAGCAGGTCTCGCATTTGGCGTTGCAGCGCGAGGTGACGAAGAGGATGACGGTGCCGAGACGGCGCCCGCGGTCGGTCGAGCGGAGCAGATGGTAAAGTTTGGCGGCTCTGTTGGGCATGACCGGCGCCATCTTAGTTACAAACTTTTGTCGTTGCAACGGCTCGCGTGTTGGCGGTATCTTCTAGGCTACCGTCCGAGTCAGGGAGGACTGTTTATGAAGCTGAGAATCGCCTGCGCATTGCTCCTGCTCGCGCCGTGCCTAACCTGCACCGGGAGGGCGCGCCGCTCCGTCGCGGCGGACGAGTTGAAGCCGCGCCCTTCGCCCGTGCAGGTCGGTGAGACGGCGCCCGACTTCACGCTCGGAGACCAGAACGGGCGGAAGGTGACACTGTCAGCCGCCCGCGGGCAGGCGCCGGTCGTCCTCGTTTTCTACCGAGGGCACTGGTGAACCTACTGCACTCGGCAGGTTGCCGAGTTTCGATCGCTCCTGCGCGACGGCGAAAACGTGCGCCTTTACGGCGTCAGCATGGACAAGCCCGAGGAGAGCAGGGACTTCGCCGAAAAGCTCGCCGCCGACAAGAAGGGCGCGATCGCTTTCCCGCTGCTCTCCGACCTTGATCACGCCGTGATTGACGGCTACGGGCTCCGCGACCCCGCCTACACGGGCAAGCAGTTCGAGGGCATCCCCCACCCGTCCGTTTACGTGATCGACAAGGGCGGGCGTGTCGCCTGGGCGAAGGTCGAGGACGACTTCACGCGTCGGCCGACGAACCTGGAGATCCGGGCTTCGCTCGACGGCCTGCGCTGAGGTGCCGCCCCGACCTCACCTAAAGACACTTATCAACACGACGTCGTTTGACTCGATCCCGCGCGCGCAGATCAACTGCTCCCCTTCGCGCGACCAGCCGAACCGGAAAATCTGAAAAGCCTTGAAGTCGGTCAGGGGCTTCGGATCGCCGCCGGCGACCGGCTGGCTCCAGAGGTTGGAGACGCCCCCGATTGTGACGGCGTAAGCGAGAGCGTGTCCGTTGGGCGACCAGCGGACATTACCCCAGGTTGCCTGCGCGACGTCAAAGGTCTTCAACGGCTCGCCCCCGTCGGAAGGCAGAAGGGCGATGCGCGCGCGCGAGTTCGGCTCCTCTTCCCAGTAAATGGAGGCGACCGTCTTGCCATCCGGGGAGATGGCGGGCGAGGACGCCTGCCTGTCCGTCAGGGGCGAAGGCGTGCCGCCGTCCATCGAGACGCGCCACAGCGTCGGCTTGCCGGCGAAGAGCGTGTAGGCGATCCAGCTCCCGTCGGGCGCGACGTCCGCGTAGTTCTCGCCGCTGCCGCTCGTCAGCTGCTTGACGTCCGAGCCGTCCACGTCCATCCGCCAGATGTGCGAGGCGCCGCCGCGCGTGGAGGTGAAGACGACGAAGCGCCCGTCGGGCGAGGCGGCGGGGTTGGTGTTGATGCCGGAGCCGGACGTGAGCTGCCTCTTGCCCGTGCCGTCTGCGTTCATCACCCAGATGTCTTCCCCGCCCCCCTCTTTCGACGAGAAGACGATCCTGCCGCCCGGCAACCAGGCGAAGCCCTCCTTGCCGTCCCCCTGGCTGATGCCGGAGGTGATCTGCGTGGCGCGGGCGGCATCGCTGTGGGGCATGAGCCAGAGGCTCGAGACCGTCGCGGACTGCACGGTCACGAGCCGCCCGGCGTCCGCCGTCAGGCTCACGCCGGAGTAGTTGTTCAAGTCGTTGGTGATGCGCCGCACCTCCCCGCCCGGGTAGGAGACGTACCAGAGCTGCGAGGAGTCAGGGCTGGCAGAACCGGGCTCCGAGGCGTTAAAGATCAGCCCGGCGCCGTCCGGCATCCATGCCACCTGGCCGATGGAGAACCACGCCTGCGCCGAGACGCGGGTCTCGGCTCCGCCTTCGATCGGGATCGTGACCACGTAGCTCGTGTAGGTCGGGACGTAACTGCCGACGCCGCAGGCGAAGGTCTTCCCGTCGGGCGACCACGAGACGGACTTGAAGAAGTTCGGGAACTTCCGCAGGGCGACGATCCGCTCGCCGCCCCCGTCGGCATCCGCGGCGACCAGAACTTGCGTGCCCTGCTCGACCAGATCGCGGATGAACGCCAAGTGCTTCCCGTCCGGGGAGAAGGTGACGGCGCCCGCCGCGTTCGTGATGATCCTCTTCGACGGGCCGCCGAGTATCGGCGCCCGGAAGAGCGCGGCGGGCGGCACGTTTTTTTCGGCGGCGACGTAGTTGATGAATTCGCCGTCCGGGGAGAACGTGAGCCCCCTGTACCCAACCTCCGCCGGCGGCACGATCTCCTGCTCGCCGCTCGCGATGTTGACCTGTCGCATGCGGAGGCTCTGGCGGCCGTCCTCACTCGTCACGTGAACGACATACTTGCCGTCCGGCGAGATGGCGGCCTGGTCAGCCTTCCCCGTGCTAGTCACTTTGACGAACTTCATCGCCTGTGAGGGGGCCGGCGGAGTCCCCGGCCAGGTGAGCTTACGAGTTACGAAAGCGGCTGCGACTAACGCCGCCAGGGCGAACATTCCGGCCACCAAGATCACGCCCCTCTTGTGCCGCCCGGCCCCGCTGACGAGGTACTCGGCGCTTAAGGTCGGGCGTGCCGCTGCCCCGCCTGTAGATGCCGCAGCCCCCGCCGCCGCCGTCACCATCGCCGCCCGCGTGGCCAATAGTTTCTGCGGTACGTGGGGATCGCCGAACTCATCGGAGTAGAGGTTGAAGAGGCGCACGCGCACCCCGTGCTTGACCTCCGCCTCTCCCAAGTCGTGCAGTTTGTCCGCCCACCCGCCCAACTCCCCCAGCACTTCGGCGGCCGTGCCCGAGACCAGGATGTGCCCCGCGTCGCCGTAGTCCATCACCCGCTGCGCGATATTGATGCCCCCGCCCGCCACGTTGCGGTTCGTGTTGATGTCCGAGACGCGGTAGATGGGCCCCGCGTGCACGCCCATCCGCAGCTTCAGCTCCGGGTGTGCCGACAGGGCGCGGCTGATCTCGACCGCGCACTGCGCCGATGCCACAGGGTTGCCGAAGAAGACCAGCGCCATGCCGTCGCCCGTCGGCAGCCGGATCAGTTGGTCGGCGGCTTGGGCGCGCTGGAACTCGCGGGTGCCGCGCACGACCTCTTGCAAGAGGCGCAGCAGCATGCCCTGCTCGCCCATCGGCAGGCGCGAGTAGCCGACGATGTCGGTGAACAAGACGTGCGCGATCTCGACCGACTGCATGAGCGTCTGATCAGGAGGGGCGGCGTAGGACTCCGGTGTCTGAGAGTCGTCGGCGGGGTCAGCCGACGCGCCCGCAGCACGGGCGGCTTCCGGTGACGTGCGGGCAGACCTCCCTCGCGTGTCTGCCGCCTCCGCCTCCGCCTCCACCCGCCGCCTGAGCCTGCGCAAGTCGGCTAACAGCTCGGCCGCCGTCTGGTAACGCCCGCCCGGCTCCTTCGCCAGCACGCGCCGCAGGCTGAGCCGCAACTCGGCAGGCGCCGCGGGCGCGAGCTCCTCCAGCCTGGGCGGCTCCGAGGTGAGTACCGCCGCCATGACGTCGCTCGGCGTCGCGCCGGTAAACGGCAGTCGCCCCGTCACCAGCTCAAAGAGCACCACGCCTAGGCTCCATAAGTCTGTGCGCGCGTCCACCCCCAGCCCCCGCGCCTGCTCCGGCGACATGTAAGCGACGGTCCCCATGACTACGCCCGGCTCGGTCTCCACCATCCTCCGGGTCGGGGCTTTCAGGTCGCCGGTCGGCACCTGCGGCTGGGTTAGCTTGGCGAGGCCGAAGTCCACCACCTTCACGTAGCCGTCGCGCCGGATCATGATGTTTTCGGGCTTCACGTCGCGGTGCACGATCCCCACCTCGTGGGCTGCGGCGAGCGCGGAGGCGACCTGTACACCTATGTCTAGCACCTCCGGCAGCGGCAGCCGCCTGCCCGCCGCGTGCTGCCTGAGCGTGGCGCCGTCGACGTACTCCGCCGCGATGAAGCGCGCCACGTCAGCCTGCCCGAATTCGTAGATCGTGAGGATGTTCGGGTGGTTGAGTGCCGAGACAGTTCTTGCCTCCTGGACGAAGCGCCGCATCCTCTGCGGATCGGAGGCGACGTCCGCGGACAGGAACTTCAGCGCGACGGGGCGACCCAGCTCCGCGTCGTGTGCGAGATAGACTTCGCCCATGCCGCCGGCGCCGATCTTGGAGACGATCATGTAGCGACCGATCTGAACGCCGGGCGCGAGCGCGTGATTCATAAACGAGGCGAGAGCGCTAGAAGAAGGCGGCGGAACTCGCCGCGAATAATCTTGGGAGCAGCTGCCCGCGCATTCTAGCCGAATCCGGTAGCAGGCGCTAGAAGTTACCTCAGGGACCGCCCGGCGCGCCGCGCGTCGCCCGGTCACTGCTCCGAGCGGTCACCACCGTCTCGGTCGGCGACTTCAGTTCATAGCGGATCCCTCGCCAAGTAATGCAGCGGGAGAAGGCTGCGGCGAGGGCGTTGTAGAGGAAGAGGGCGGCGGTGAGCGTCCAGAGCGTGAGGTGTGCCGCGCGCTCGGGGCCGCGGACGCGCACGCCCTCGCGCGCGAGGACTTGCGAGACGGCGCGCAGCCGCAGGTGAGCCTTGAGCGCGCCGAGGGCGAAGACCGTGACGGCGAAGGCGGAGGACAACGAGAGCGGCTGCCCGCGCAGGGCGCGCGCGATTGCAGCGAAGACGCACCCGTAAAAAACCGAGCAGAAGATCAGGTTCGACGCGAGGACGACGCGCCAGAGGTGGGGGGCGTAGACGCGCGTGATCTTGAGCTGCCTGGTGGTGAACTCGAAGAGGCCGCGCCAGGAGCAGTCCTCGTGCGAGGCGGTCAGGCAAGCGGGGACGAAAATTATCGGCAGGCCGGCGCGTCCGAGGGCGCGCGTGAGGGCGTAGTCGTCCGAGAGGGCGCCGCGCCACTCGGCGAGGACGTCGAGATGGTCGAACGTCTCGCGGCGGATCGCGGTCGAGCCGCCCCAGCAGAAGTTCCGGCGCGCGTCGGGGCCGAGCGAGGAGGCAATGGAGGCGTTCCAGACGGCGCGCAAATGTGAGGCGAGGCCGCCGCGCTCCGTCGGCACGAACCAGCGGTAGCCGGTCGCCGCGCCGACGCGCGCGTCCACGAGCGGCGCGACGAGCGAGCGCAGCCAGTCGGCGCGCACCCGCGCGTCCGTGTCGACGAAGGCGAAGACCTCGCACGCCGGATCGACTTGCCGCACCGCCGCAGACAGGTTGTGGACCTTCTGCCCCGAAGACTCCGCGCGCCCTGCGACGATAACGCGCACGGAGGCGCGCGCGACGCCGGGCGCGGGCGCGCCGTCGAAGTGGCGGATGATCTCGTCTACGAGGGCGAGCGCCGGATCGGCCGCGCCGTCGAAGGCGAAGACCAATTCATAGCGCGGGTAGTCCTGCCTGAAGAGCGCGGAGATGTTTTCGCGGAAGCCCTGATCGATCCCGCGGCAGGGCACGACGACCGAGGCGAACGGCGCGAAATCGGGGAGCGGAAGCTCAAGCGCGCGCCGGAAGAATTTGAGGTAGCGCGCGCCGCCGCGTAGCGAGAGGAGCGACTGGAGGAGGAGGAGCGCCGCGAAGAGGTAGAAGAGCCACATAAAAAAGGCGGGAGGCGAATGCCGCGCCCCCCGCTCGAACGTCAACCAAGTCCGCGCGCGCGCGGCGGCGGTCAGCCGGAGCAGCCCGAACGCCTCTCGTCGTAAGCGCGGCGGCAGCGCGCCAGCCGTCCGCGGCTGCCGCGCGCGCGGCGGCGGCAACTGTTGTAATCGCGCCGCGCGTCGCGCAGACACTGGCGCGTGCCCTTCTCGATCTGCCGCGCCATGTCGTTGTCGTTCTGCGCGGTCGGGCTGTTGGTGTTCTGCGCCGGGGCCGCGCCCGCGGCGAGCGCGGCGAGCAAGACCACGGGTGCGAGCAGGCGTTTGAGAAGGAGTGCCATCGTTCTTGTTCCTTTCTTCCTGTTTTACCTCACGGCGATGGTGCCGCCGACCGCGCCCGCGAGCGAGGAGACGATCGACTGCGCGAAGTTGATGAACGGCTGCGGGTAGACGCCGACGGCGATGATGCCGAAGACGGCCACGCCGAGCGCGACCCGCAGGGCGGGCGAGAGCGAGAGCGGTCGCACGTCAGCCGCGCGCTCGTCCAGGTACATCACGCGGATGAAGCGCACGTAGTAGTAGAAGGAGACGACCGTGTTGATGATCGCCCAGAGGGCGAGCCAGTAGTACCAGTTCTTCCCCTCCTCCTTGCCGCGCTGGAGCAGCCCGCCGAAGAGGAACCACTTGCCGATGAAGCCCCCGGTGAGCGGCAAGCCGCCGAGCGAGAGCATGAAGACCGCCATCGCCGCCGCCATGACCGGGTCTTTCTGCGCGAGCCCCTTGAGATCGTCCACCTGCTCGCCGACGACGCCGCGCCGGTGCAAGCTGATGATGATGCCGAACGCGCCGATGTTCATCAGCGTGTAGACGAGCAGGTAGAGGGCGAGCCCGACGTAGCCGTAACGGTTCGCGGCGATGATGCCCAACAGTAAGTATCCGGCGTTCGAGACCGACGAGTAGGCGAGGAGCCGCTTCGAGTTGGTCTGCGTGACGGCAGCCCAGTTGCCGACCATGATCGTGATCGCCGCGACGACCCCGAGGAGCGGAGCCCACTCGGCGCGCATGCCGCCCAAGCCTTCGAGGAAGATGCGCGCGAAGAGCGCGAAGCTCGCCGCCTTCGACCCCGTGGAGAGGAAGGCGGTGACGGGCGTGGGCGCGCCCTCGTAGGCGTCGGGAGCCCACATGTGGAACGGGACGGCGGAGATTTTGAAGAAGAGCCCGGCGGCTAAAGCGATCATGCCGAGCAGGAGCATCGGGCGCAAAGGCACGGCGGTCGTCTCGTCCGCGCCGGGCGCGTGCAGGATCGAGTTGACGCTGGCGGCGATGTCGCCGAGGTTGGTCGAGCCGGCGATGCCGTAGAGGAGCGACATGCCGTAGAGCAGGACGCCCGAAGAGAACGCGCCGAGCAGGAAGTATTTCATCCCCGCCTCGTTCGAGCGCCGCTCGCGCCGCGTGAAGGAGACGAGGACGTAGAAGGTGAGCGCCATCAGCTCGAGGCTGATGAAGAGCACGATCAGATCGTAGCCGGAGGCGAGGAACATCATCCCCGTCAGGGCGAAGAGGACGAGCGCGTAGAACTCCCCGCGCTGCTCGCTCTCCACGTCGAGGTAGCGAAGGCTCACGGCGATGGTGAGCGCGGCGGCGAGCAGGAAGATGAGCTTGAAGACGACCGCGAAGCCGTCGAGCCTGACCATCCCGTAGAAGCCCGTGAGCGGGAAGCCCACGCCGTAAGTGACCCACGCGGCGACGACCGAGGCGGCGGCTAAGAGCACGCCGCCGAGCGCGAAGTAGCCGACCCAGCGGCTCCGCCTGTTGGGCAGCAGGACCTCCATCACGAGCGCCACGCACGCGGCGACCGTCAGGATGATCTCCGGCACGATCAGGTTGAGCTCGCGCACGGCGAACAGGTCAGTCGTGTTGGCTTGTAACAGCAACATAATTAGAAACTATGAACTCGGAACGATGAACGATGAAGTGAAGACAACTTATGATCACTTCATCGTTCATCGTTCATACTTCATCGTTGCCTTTCAGCCGTCTGCGTCGGGGCTGGCACGCCGGGCAGCGGGTAGTTGGGCCTGACCTGTCGGACGACGGCGTTGACGGGCTTCTGGATGAAGTCGATGAAGGGCTTCGGGTAGACGCCGATCCAGAGCGAGAGGGCGACGAGCGGGAGCATGTACGCCCACTCCCTGCCGCTCATGTCTTTGAGCTTCTCGTTCTTCGGGTTGTCGATGTTGCCGAAGAACATCCGCTGGTAGAGCCAGAGCATGTAGCCCGCGTTGAGGATGATGCCGAGCGCCGCCCACGCCGCCCACATGGGCTGCGCCTCGAACGCGCCCCGCATCGCCAAAAACTCCGAGATGAAGACGCACAGCAGCGGCAAGCCGATGGCCGTCATCGCCATCACCAGAAAGACGGTCGCGTAGCCGGGCATGACGTGCGAGAGCCCGCCGAACTCGGAGACGTTTCTGGTGTGGCGGCGCTCGTAGACGATGCCGACGAGGAGGAAGAGCGCGGCGGAATAGATGCCGTGGTTGATCATGTGGAGCACCGCGCCGTTCAGCCCGTTCGGGTTCAGCGCGAAGAGCCCGAGCATGACGATGCCCATCGAGGAGACCGAAGAGTAGGCGACCAGTTTTTTCACGTCGCCGTCCCTTTTGACGACGAAGTACATCGCGGCGAGTGCGCCGTAGATGATGCCGATGATGGCGAGCGTGATCATCACGTGGCGCACGCCGAAGCGACCGAAGTAGCTCAAGTCTTTGGCGGCGGCGGGGAACATCGGCAGGTTGAAGCGGAAGAAGCCGTAAGTGCCGAGCTTCAGCAGGATGCCGGCGAGGATGACGCTCCCGGCGGTCGGCGCTTCGACGTGCGCGTCCGGCAGCCACGTGTGGAACGGGAACATCGGCACTTTGATGGCGAACCCGAGCGCGAAGGCGAAGAACAGGAGCACTTCGAGCGTCGTCACCGCGACGGGCGAGAGCACGGAGCCGAGCGACTGGAGGAAGATGATGTTGAAGACGCCCGTGCCGTTGGCGGCTGCCGCGGCGCGCGTCGAGGCGACGAGCGCGGACGCCTGAGAGTTCCCGGCGAGCGAGTCGATTGTCGCTTGCGTGATCTTCGAGACGAGCGCAGCGTCCTGCGTCAGGAAGTAAATCTTGAGGACGCCTAAGAGCATGACGACCGAGCCGACGAGCGTGTAGAGGAAGAACTTGATCGCGGCGTAGAGGCGGCGCTCGCCGCCCCAGATGCCGATGAGGAAGTACATCGGGACCAGCGAGACCTCGAAGAAGAGGTAGAAGAGGAACAGGTCCAGCGACGCGAAGACGCCGACGACCGCCGCCTGCAACAAGAGCAGCAGCACGTAGTATTCCTTCTCGCGCCTCTGGATGTACTCCCACGACGAGAGCGACGCGATCACGCCGAGCAGCGTCGTCAGGACGATGAGCAGGACGGCGACCCCGTCCGCGCCCATCTGGTAGCGCGCGCCGATGACGGGGATCCACTGACAGTCTTCGAGGAACTGGAAGCCGCCCGCCCCGCGGTCGTAACCCACCAGCGCGAGCGAGACGAGGAAGACGAGCCCGAACCACGCGGTCGCGAACTTCTTGATCGCGCCCCCCTGATCGCGTTTGAAGACGCCCAAGATGATGACCGCCCCGACGGCGGGCAGCCACGTGACGACGGAGAGTAGGTACGGAATGTTCATAAATTAGCTCTTAGCTGTTAGCTATTAGCTGATAGCAAAATCATCGGTCGGTTTTGTCGTTCAACTGTTCGGCTGAAAGCTAATCGCTAACAGCTAACAGCTCATCACGACTGACCACGGACAACTGACAATCTTTCTTTACCGCCAGAAGACGAAGACCGCGACGGCGGCCGCCAGGCCGAGCACCATGACGAGCGCGTAGTTGGCGGCGAAGCCGGTCTGCGCGGCGCGGAAGAGGTTCGACATCACGCCGCGGATGAAGTAGGCAACGCCGTTGACGGCGCCGTCCACCACGCGGCTGTCGAAAGTGCCCGTCGCGCTGCTCAGCCGCCTCGTCAGCGTTGCCGCGCCGTTGACCGCGCCGTCGACGATCTCCGAATCGACCTTGTAGACGCCGCGCGACAAATCCATCGTGCGGCGCGTGACGAGCTTGCCGTACAGCTCGTCGACCCAGTACTTGTTGAAGCTCGCGCGGTAGAGCCCGCCAAGCCGAGCCGCCCAGACGCCGGGCAGCTCCGGCTTCTTGATGTAGAAGAGCCACCCGAGGAAGATGCCGAAGCTGGCGACGACGACCGAGATCAAGATGAAGAGCCACTCCGTCACGCGCTCGCCGAGCGAATGTTCGAGCGTGTGCGCGAGGTTGAAGCCCGTGTCGCCGTAGGGCGAGCGCATCGCTTCCTCAGAGAGCTTCCGATACTCTTCGGGCGTCATGGTGCCCGGCGTGGCGGCCGTGTGGCTATCGGTCTTTACTTCGTTCGGCGCGGGCGTGCCGCTCCCGCCTTCCTGCGCCGCCTCCGCCACCGCGGCGTGGGACGTTGAAGCGATCAGGTTCGGCGCGGGCTGACTCGTCGCGCGCGTGTCAATGCCGCGCGCGTGCTCGCCGCCTTCGTGGTGCGGCGTGCCGAACTGCCGCGTCGCGGGGTTCCAGATGACGGGGTCGAGCCAGTTGACGATGTTGAGGTTGCCGCCGACGTGCTTGCCGCCCGTCACCGCCGGGCTGATGCCGACGAAGCCGCCGACCGTGGCGAGCACGGCGAGCGCGGCGAGCGGCACCCACATCGAGGCGGGCGACTCGTGCGGGACATGCACGGCGTGGTGATCCCCGTGCGCGTGGGCGGCGCGCGGCACCGCGCCTTCGTGATCATCGGTTCCGGGCGCGCCCGCCTCCCGCCCCGCGAGCCCTGCGCTCAGTCGCGCCGCCCACACGGCTTGCGCATCCTCTTCGTCGTCAGCCGCGCCCACGTGCTCGCCCGGCTCGTGACGCGGTCGGTCGCCCGCCGAGAAGGTGCGCGCGTCGTGGGGCTTGCCGAACTCGTCGTAGCCGTGCGCGTGCGCCTCGTCCGCCTCGCCGCCCGCGCGCGCGTCCAGGAAACGCTCCCGACCCCAGAAGGTCATCGCGACGAGGCGCGTCATGTAAAACGCCGTGCAGGTGGCGGCGACGGTCGCCGCGAGCCAGAGCAGCCAGCCGCCCGGGATGACCGTGGTTGAGACGGTGCGCCAGAGGATTTCGTCCTTCGAGAAGAACCCGCTCCAGATGGGGATGCCGCAGATGGCGAGCCAGCCCATGAGGAACGTCCAGTAGGTCTTCGGCATGTACTTGCGCAGCCCGCCCATCCTGCGCATGTCCTGCTCGTGGTGCATGCCGTGGATCACGCTCCCCGCGCCGAGGAACATCAGCGCCTTGAAGAAGGCGTGCGTCATCACGTGGAAGATGCCGATGACGAAGGAGCCGACGCCGCAGGCGAGGAACATGAAGCCGAGCTGCGAGACGGTCGAGTAAGCGAGAACTTTCTTGATGTCGTTCTGCGTGATGCCGATGGTCGCCGCGAAGAGAGCCGTCGCCGCGCCGACTATCGCGACGACGAGCATCATCGTCTGCGAGTGCTGGAAGATGACGTTCGTGCGCGTCAGCATGTAGAGGCCGGCGGTGACCATCGTCGCGGCGTGGATGAGGGCGGAGACGGGCGTGGGTCCCGCCATCGCGTCGGGCAGCCAGACGTAGAGCGGTATCTGGGCTGACTTGCCGCACGCGCCGACGAAGAGCCCGAGGGCGATCCACGAGAGCAAGCCGAACTCCCAGAGGCGCTCAATCGGGAACGCGCTCGCCGCGGCGAAGACGGTCGTGTACTGCGCGGAGCCGAAGGTGGCGATGACGCCGAATATCCCGAGGGCGAAGCCGAAGTCGCCGATGCGGTTCGTGATGAACGCCTTGCGCGCGGCGTCGCCCGCCTCCCTGCGGTCGAAGTAGTAGCCGATGAGGAGGTAGGAGCAAAGTCCGACGCCCTCCCAGCCGACGAACATCATCAGGAAGTTCGAGCCCATCACGAGGACGAGCATCGAGAACATGAAGAGGCCGAGGTAGGCGAAGAAGCGGTAGAAGCCCGCGTCCCCGTGCATGTAACCGGTCGCGAAGACGAAGATGCAAAGCCCGACGCCCGTCACGATCAGGATGAAGACGGCAGAGAGCGCGTCGAGCTGGTAGCTCCACTCCACGTCGAGCACCGAGCCTATGCCAGTCCTCACGGGGGCTTGCACGGCGCCGACGAGCACG
>JAIVJC010000230.1 GCA_020200235.1 Acidobacteriota bacterium
CCGATGTCCACGCCGCGCGTCGGCTGCGAGACGAGCAGGAGCTTCGGCTCCAGCCCGAACTCGCGACCGATGATGAGCTTCTGCTGGTTGCCGCCCGACAGAGCGCGCGCCGGGAGATCGGGGTCGGCGGGGCGCACGTCGAAGTCTTTGATCATGCGCGCGGCTCCGGCGCGGATCGCACGCTCGTCGAGCAGGACGCCACGGGTTGCGGGCGGGCGGTAGTGCGTGCCGAGGATCGAATTTTCGGCGAGGTCGAAGTCGAGGAGCAGCCCGCGCCGGTGGCGGTCTTCCGGGATGTGCGCGATGCCGAGCTCCCTGCGCTCGCGCGCGCCGAGGCGCGTCACGTTCTTCGACTGGAAGTCGATGCGACCCGCGAGGCGCGGAGCGGGGACGAGCCCGGCGAGCGCCTCGATCAGCTCGGTCTGCCCGTTGCCCTCCACCCCCGCGACGCCGACGATCTCGCCCGCGCGCACGTCGAACGAAACTTCGTCGAGGCGCGCGGAGCCGTCCGCGGCTTTGACGGTGAGATCGCGGACGCTCAGGACCGTCTCGCCCGCCCGCGCCTCGGGCTTCTCGACTCTCAGCAGCACGTCGCGCCCCACCATTAGACGCGCCAGCTCCGCCGCGTTCGTCTCGGCGGTCTTCACGCGACCGACCACGCGCCCGTCGCGCATGACCGTCACGTCGTCGGAGATGGCGAGCACCTCCGAGAGCTTGTGCGTGATGATGACGACCGTCTTGCCCTGCTCGCGCATCCGCCTGAGGATCGCGAAGAACTCTTCGACCTCCTGCGGGGTGAGCACCGCCGTCGGCTCGTCCAGAATCAAAATCCGCGCCTCGCGGTAGAGCGCCTTCAACAACTCGACGCGCTGCTGCTGCCCGACCGAGAGGCTTTCGACGACCGCACCGGGGTCGACCGAGAGGCGAAACTCGTCGGAGAGTTTGCGAATGCGCGACGCCGCCTCGCGCAAGTCGAGCGACCCCGTGCCGCCCGGCTCCGCCCCCAGCACGATGTTCTCGGCGACGGTCATCGGCTCGACGAGCATGAAGTGCTGGTGCACCATCCCGACGCCGAGGGCGATGGCCGCGTGCGGCGAGCGGATGGCGCGCGGCTCGCCGTCGATGACGATCTCGCCCGCGTCCGCCGCGTAGAAGCCGTAGGCGATGCGCATCGCCGTGGACTCGCGTCCATCGTGGTCTTCGCGATGAGCACGCGCGAGATGGGGCAGCCGAGCTTGGCGTTGTCAGCCGCCGTGTTGAACGCCTCCTCGGTCGCGCCGGGCACGCGCGCCGTCACGTCGAGGTGCACTTCGGTGATGGTGAAGCCCGCGTCCGTCTTGTCGAGCGTGACGGTGGCGGTCGTCTCGATGCTCTCCGGCGTGAGGTTCGCCTTGCCGAGCTGACCCGAGAGCGCCATCGAGAAGCAGCCCGCGTGCGCCGCCGCGATCAGCTCTTCGGGGTTCGTGCCCGCGCCGTTCTCGAAGCGCGTGCTGAAGGAATACTGGGTCTGCGAGAGGACGCCGCTGTCGGTCGAGATCGTCCCCCCGCCGTCTTGGATCGCGCCTTCCCAGCGCGCCGATGCTTTACGTTTCATTGATAGCTCCCTAGGTTTGAAATCGATCTGTCAGAACTTAACTATTAATCGGCGACGATACTGCTTTCATTCCCCCAACCCCTAGCCCCTAACACCCGCCCCCCGCTTTACTTCGCCATCGCGTCCGTCACCTTGATCTCGCCGTTGATGATCTTCTGCCGCGCGGCGTCCGCCTCCTGCAGGACGTCCGCCGGGATCAGATCGCGGTTGTACTGATCGAGCGAGTAGGCGACGCCGTCCTCGCTCAGACCGAAGACGTGGAAGCCGCCCTTGAAGCGGCGGTTCACCACGTCCTCGATGATGTCGTAGACGGCGTTGTCCACCCGCTTGACCATCGAGGTCAGGACGTAGCCGGGCTTGACCATGTTCTGGTTCGAGTCCACGCCGATGACGAAGTGTGTGGCGCGACCGTCCGCGCCCTTGCCCGCCTGCTCGACGGCGTCGAACGCGCCGAGCCCGGAATTTCCGGCGGCGGTGAAGATCACGTCCGCGCCCTTGCCGATCTGCGAGAGCGAGAGCTCCTTGCCCTTGCCGGGGTTGTTCCACGCGCCGTCGGTCACGCCCACGTAGTTCTGTATGATCCGCACGTCGGGACGGACGGCGCGCGCGCCCTCCTCGTAGCCCTTCGCGAAGCGGTGGATGAGCGGGATGTCCATGCCGCCGAGGAAGCCGAGCGTGCCGGTGCGCGACGCGCGCGCCGCGATCATGCCGACGAGGTACGAGCCCTCGTGCTCGCGGAAGACGAGCGAGGCGACGTTCGGCAGCTCGCTCACGCCGTCGATGATCGCGAAGTTGATGTTCGGGTAGTCCTTCGCCACCGACTCCATGATCGGAGCCTGCGCGAAGCCGACGCCGATCACCAGATCGTAGCCGCGCTCGGCGAACGCGCGCATCGCGGGCTCGATGGAGGTCGGGCTGCCGGGCTCCACGTCGCGCACGACGACGCCGAGCGAAGGCTTCTCGCAAGGCGTGCCGTCGGGCTTCGTGCCCGTCGCGGCGCAGGAGACGCCGACGAGCGCGGCGGCGTTGAACGAGCGGTCGTCTTTGCCGCCGATGTCGAAGACGATGCCGACGCGCATCTTCGACCCGTCCGCGCCTGTGTCCGCGGGCATCGTACACGCGGCGGCGGCGAGCGGGAGCGCGACGAACAGGGCGGTTAAAACTTTTCTCGCGGCTCTGCGATCAATCTTCATCCGGCGATCACTTCCTTGATGAGCTTGAACGAACCGGCGGGCGGCGGGTCGTCTTCCACCGTGTAGGCGCTGCGGACGCGGCGGGCGGCTTCCTCGCCCCGCGCCCCGTCGCGGCACAGGAGCGTGCCGAGCGCCTGACCTTTGCGCACCTCTTCGCCGAGCTTCACGTCGGCGAGGAAGCCGACCGACGGGTCGATCTCGTCCTCGACGCGGACTCGACCGCCCCCGATGCGCGCGACGGCGAGCCCGATCTCCGCGGCGTCCACTCTCACGACGAATCCTGCGCGCGCCGATTCTACCCTAACCTCGCGCGGCGGCGAAGGCTGTAGCACGCGGCGCGGCTCGTCGCACGCGCGCGCGTCGCCGCCCTGCGCCTCGACGTTGCGGCGGAATGTTTCGAGAGCCTCACCCGATTCGAGCGCGCGTAAGACCCGCGCGCGCGCCGCCTCGACGGAGCTTTCGAGGCGGGAGAGCGCGACCATCCGCGCCGCCAGCTCGACCGAGAGCTCGCGCACCGCCCGCGCGCGCTCGTCCCCCTCGCCGCGCAGAATCTCCACACACTCGATGACCTCTTCGGCGTGCCCGACGGCGCGACCCAGCGGCTGGTTCATGTCCGTGAGCAGCGCCTCGGTGCGGACGCCGAAGGAGTTGCCGGTCGCGACGAGGGCGCGCGCGAGCTCGCGCGCCCGCTCTTCGTCGCGCATGAACGCGCCCGTGCCGGTCTTCACGTCGAGCGCGAGCGCGCCGAGACCGGCGGCGAGTTTCTTCGACATGATCGAGGCGACGATGAGCGGGATCGCCTCGACCGTGGCGGTCGCGTCGCGCAGCGCGTAGAGCTTGCGGTCGGCGGGCGCGATCTCGGCGGTCTGACCCATCATCACGAAGCCGACGCGCCGCAGGATGGCGCGCGCCTCATCCGACGAGAGCCGCACGCGGTAGCCGGGGATCGATTCGAGCTTGTCGAGCGTGCCGCCGGTGTGACCCAAGCCCCGCCCCGAGATCATCGGCACGCACACGCCGCAGGCGGCGGCGAGCGGCGCGATCAGGAGCGAGGTCTTGTCGCCGACGCCGCCCGTCGAGTGCTTGTCGGCTTTGGGCTTCTCGATCTCAGAGAAGTCGAGCGACGAGCCGGAGCGCAGCATCGCCTCGGTCAGCGCATACTGCTCGCGCGCGTCCATCCCGCGCAGGAAGATCGCCATCAGCAGCGCGCTCGCCTGGTAGTCGGCGAAAGAGCCGTCCGTCACCCCGCGCACGAAGGTCTTAATCTCCTCGTCGCTCAAGGTTGAGCCGTCGCGCTTGCGGCTGATGATGTCCTGTGGTCGCAATGAAGTTGTCCGTCGTCCGTCGTCCGTTGTCCGTGGTCAGTTGCGTGCGCTTCACAGGCTCAACGCGTAAGAGAAATGATCACGTTAAGCAAGGACAAAACAACTGACAACTGACCACGGACAACGGACAGCCTTTAAATTCTTTGAAGCAACACCACCGCCTGCACCGTGACGGCGCGCCCTTCGCCGACGGCGTCGAGCCCCTCGCCCGTCTTGGCTTTGACGCTGACGCAGCCCGCGTCGACCGACAAGACTTCCGCCAGACGCTCGCGCATCTGCTGGACGTAAGGGCGCAGGCGCGGGCTTTCGAGCATGACGGTCGCGTCGACGTTGACGACCGAGTAGCCGCGCTGCGACGCGAGCCAGACGACGCGCGCGAGCAGCGCGAGGCTGTCGGCGTCCTTCCACTGCGGATCGCGGTCGGGGAAGTGCAAGCCGATGTCGCCCTCGCAGAGCGCGCCGAGGATCGCGTCGGTCACGGCGTGCGAGAGCGCGTCGGCGTCCGAGTGCCCCTCCGCTCCGCGCTCGGACTCTATCGCCACGCCGCCGAGGACGAGCGGTCGTCCCGCGGCGAGCCGGTGCATGTCGTGTCCGATGCCGATGCGAAACATAAAAGGGGGATAGGGGCTAGGGGCTAGGGGTTAGGGAAATCGTCGATGAAACATTTTCTTAACCCCAGCCCCCAGCCC
>JAIVJC010000106.1 GCA_020200235.1 Acidobacteriota bacterium
GCTTGTTGGCGTCCGTGCGCCCCAGCCGGATGGCGCTCCCGACCAGCTCCTTCGTGAAGTCGAACGTGCACAGGTTGGCGCCCGCCACGCTGACCTCTTTTTTGACGGTGGTGGTCTTCCGCGCGCAGGGGTTTTCGATCTCCGACGGCGGCTGCGCCGCCCGGTCGTCGACGTGCGGAGGCTGCGGCCTGATCGAGTAGATCTCGACCTTGCCGCGCGAGCGCGCGTCGACGAGCTGCGCCTGGCTGAAGAGGTAGTTGAGGGCCGTGACGGAGTTGGCGAGCAGGCTCTGCCCCGGCGCCTGCGGCTCCTCGGCGGGCGACGCCTCGACGAGGATGATGTGCGTCGCGCCCCACGCGACGGCAGCCTCGATGGGGCTGTTGTGCGCGAAGCCGCCGTCGATCAGTTTGTCGAGCGTCTCCGGCGCGCCGAGCGACGCCAGCTCGCGCGGCGGGAAGACCGGGAAGATCGAGCTCGACCCGATGACCACGTCCATCAGCCTGTCCCCGTAGTCGGTCTTGAAGGGCAGGAAGCGCGGGTCGCGCAGCGGCTGATCGGCGGGCGAGCGGAACCGCTCCCCGCCGGGCGTCTTTTGTATCTCGTCCACGTGATCGTAGAAGAAGTAGCAGTCGCTGCACGCGGGCTGCGCCTTCCGCCGGTCGTCCTCGGTCGGCAGGCGCATGCTGGTGATGACGAGATCGTGCTTGAGCCAGTCGTTGGCGATGATCTCTTGCGAGAGGTGCCGGAGCCGCGCCCCCGGATCGCCGTCCCCCGGTTTGAACTCGCCCCGCACCGTCGCGAGCAGCTCGGGGAACCTCTCCGACATGATCTTCTCGATGCCCTGTGAGTCGGAGAGCGTGTTGTTGTGCAGCAGCGAGTAGGCGACGAGCAGCGTGGCGACGGCAGCCGTGGCGACGCTCAGCCGGCGCAGCAGGAGGAGGCGGAAGACGCGCATTTTTTTGCTGCCGGGGAAGACGTAGTAGCCCCACGGGCGCAGGCTCGGCAGATCGTGCGCGCCGACGTAGAGCAGCCCCGCGCCGACGACGAGCAGGGCGGCGGCGGCCCCGTAGAGGCCGAGCGTGAGCAGGAGCCACAGGTGGTGCAGCACGTGGTTCTTGCCCGACTGCTCCAGCGCCTCCCACGAATCGCCGCCGCCGAGGCTCGCGACCAGGACTTCCGCGCCGACGAGCGCGGCGAAGATCACGAGCGATATCTTCCACCACCGCAGGCTGTCGGAGTCCTCCTGGTTGGAGTGGTAGATGCGCGCCGCGACGACGATGACGACGAGCTGCGCCGCCGCGAGCAGCGCCGCGGCGACGTACTTCATCCGCTCCCAGGGCGTCCACTGCGTCAGGGCGACCGTCATCTCGACGACGCCCAGCGCGATCATCGCCCACCCGGCGTGCCTCCACCAGTTCTTGCTCGGGTTGTTGAAGAGGCGCGACGCCAGCAGGATCGGCAGGGTGATGAGCGGTATCATCGCCACCGTCCTCCAGCCCGCGTACCACAGCAGGAGCCCGAGCGCGATCAGGATCACCGAGATGAGCCCGACGCGCCGCTGCCAGTTGATCTTCTCGCGCGCGAAGAGCCGCACCGCCAGGATCGCGGCGATGGCTTGCAGCAAGCCGAGCGTCGTCCCCAGCAGGGGCTGGAACCACCCCCACGGCGTGAAGAACGAGCGCTGCGTGAAGCCCTCCCAGGTCTCCTTCAGCTTCGTGACGCCCTCGTCGCTCTCCGTGATCCCGAGCCCCACCGAGAGCGCGTTGATCGCCCCGCCCGACGTGCCGACGACCAGGTCGATGTCCACGTCGCGCTTGCCGCCGGGCTTCTCGTGGACGGCGAGCTCTTCCTCGAGCGCCTGGATCACGCCGAGCTGGTAGGCGCACTTCGCGCCGCCGCCGGAGAGCACCAGCGCGAGGCGCGTCTGCTCGGGGCGGGCGGTTTTCATGTAGCGTATCTTGCCGATGATCTGTTCGAGCGAGAGGTACTGCTGCGCCATCTCGTTGAGGGGCAGGGCGAGCGCGCTCAGCCAGCCCTCGACCCGCGCGTACTCGTCCACCCAACCCTTCCTCTCGCGGTAGGTCTTGCCCAGCCCCGATTTCAGGAAGAGCCTTTTCACCGTCTCCCTGTGCTCGGAGAAGTTCGGGTGGAGGACGACGATGTCCTGCGGGATGAGCTTGTCGGGGTTGTCGAGACCGGGGAACTCGACCTTCTTGTAGTAGTCGCCGTAGTTGAACCCGGCGCCCTCCGCGTCGCCCGGAGCCTTCGCGTCGTCCATCACGACGGCGACTTTGATCCGCGTGTCGTCGGGGTCGGGCTCGTTCAGGAGCCGCAGCGAGTAGCCGTGATCGTAAGTCCACTCCACCCCCAGGTTCTCCGCGTTCTTGATCTTGAGCTCTTTCTCGATGACGTAGCGCGGCAGGATGTGGCCCGACACCGACAGGGGGTGGACGTAGAGCATCTTGACGTTGTCCTGCTCCGCCTCCCTCACCAAATCTTCGTAGGTGTTGACGGGAGCGTCCTTGCCGACGACGACCGCCGCCCCGTAGAGGAACTGCTCGCCCCTTTCCGCGCGCCGCTGCTTGCTCGCGAAGATGTTGTTCGCCCTGACCGGCTTCAGTGCCTCGCTGGCGATGTAATTATCCTGTAGCTGCTTCTTCCACTCGGGCTTCGACAGGAGCTGCGCGACGATGCCGGGGCTGAGGACGGCTACGTCGAGCAGCCCGTTCTGGTACCACGCGAGCACGTCGTCGTAGGTGCCGTCGACCAGGCGGAAACTGATCTTCGGGTTCGCCTCACCCTTCGCCATCTCCGACAGTACCCGGTCGTGCTCCGCGTAGCTGCTCTCCGACCCGTTGAAGTTGACGACGCCGACGCGGATCACGAGCGGCTCGGAAGGGGTCGGCGACGGGGTCGGCTGCGCGGTCGGGCTCGCCGACGGGGTCGCCGTCGGGCTCGCCGACGGCTTCGCGGCCACTCTCGCGGCGGCGGGCGCGGCTTGCGGCGCGCGGCGGGCGGCGGTCGTGAAGAGATCGGCGCAGAGCGGGAGCGCGACGACGAGGAGGGCGAGCGGGAGGGAGCGGGATCGTGTGAGCATGGTGAGAGCCTCGGCTGACGAGCGTCCGGGTTGTGTGTGGCAACGGCGGCGGCGGCGACGCGAGCAGGTGATGAGACCGCCGGAAAAATTCTGAAGCGGGCTGGTCGCGAAACTTGACGGGGGGCGCGGCGCCCGGGCGCCAGATCAGCGCGAGAAGCTTGAGGTCGCGTCGCGCGCGCCGCGCGGAACTCGGTGCGGGGCTATTCTACGCCTCACGCGCCGCGGGGCAAGCGAATTTTCTCGCGCCGTGATGAGCCTCGGAGTCGTTAGCCGCGGGACTCGATACCGGAGTCGTCCCCGATGCGCCCGCCGGCGCGCGCATCAGCCCTCGCGGATCGAGCGCACGCCTTCGACGAGGCGCGCGATCTCCTCTTCGGTCGTGTAGACGGCGCAGCCGGCGCGCACGAGGCCCTCTTCGCCGAGACCGAGCCGCTCGACGACGGTCTGCGCGTAGAAGTCGCCGTGCGAGACGAAGACGCCGCGGCGCGCGAGGCGGCGCGCGACCTCGCTCGACGCGACTCCGTCGAACGTGAAGGCGGCCGTCGGCGTGCGCGGCAATCCGGGCGGCGCGCCGTAGAGCCGCACGCCCTCTACCTCCGAGAGACCGTCCCACAAAGTTTTGAAGTCGTGGTTGAGCGTGCCGCTCTCGGCGTTCTCCGGCGCGTAATCCGGGGCGGGCTTGAGACGATGGAACTCCAGCGACTGAATCAGATCGAACTTGCCGTAGAGGACGCCGACGTGCGGGCCGTTGAACTTGTAGGCGGAGCAGGCGAGGAAGTCGCAGCCCCACGCGCGCACGTCGGCGAGCGCGTGCGGGACGTAATGCACCGCGTCGACGAAGACGAGCGCGCCGCACTCGTGGGCGAGCCCCGCCGCCGCCTTCACGTCGTTGATCGTGCCGAGGGCGTTCGACGCCGCGCCGACGGCGACGAGCCGCGTCCTTTCGTTCAGCAGGCGCGCGTAAGCGTCCCAGTCGAGCTGCCCCGTCTCGGTGACGAGCGGCACGGTGCGCACCCGGAGGTCGAGGTCGCGCGCGAGCTCGCGCCAGGGATCGACGTTCGCGTGATGATCGAGCTCGGTGACGACGATCTCGTCGCCGGGCGAGAAGCGGCGACCGAGCGCGCGCGAGAGGTGGAGCGTGAGCGTCGTCATGTTCGCGCCGAAGGCGATCTCTTCGTGCGACGAGTTGAAGAAGTCGGCGAAGGTGCGTCGCGCCGAGTCGAGCGCGGCGTCGGTCTCGGCGCTCGTCGGGTACTCCCAGTGCGTGTTGGCGTTGTGGTGGTAGAGGTAGTCGGCGAGCCGGTCGCCGACGGCGCGGGGGACCTGCGTGCCGCCGGGCCCGTCGAAGTAGGCGACGGGCTCGCCGTTGTGGACGCGCCCGAGCGCCGGGAAGTGCGATCTGATCTCGGGGACGGGCGCGACACGGGGCGCGCTCTTCTGCGTTTGCGGATTAGTCATGCGTTCTTTTCGGGCAGAGAGATAACTTAGAACTCGTCGCAAAGCCGGACGCGGGTGCTAGTCGTATTCGTCCGAGCCCTGCACCCAGATGAAGGACTGGAGGTCGATCATGTCGCGCGGCTTCAGGTCGCGGTTGTCGCGGCGCACGGCCGCGGCGAACTCCCGCAGGCTCTCGTAAGTCTCCCAGTTCGGACGCGAGACGTACGGGAAGTCGAAGCCGTACTCGCGCGCGGCGGCGCGCGTCACGTTGGGCTTCAGGAAGATGTGCTCGAGGGGAAGCGCGATGAAGCCGAAGACGGTGACGAGGGGCCACGTCAGCACGCGCGTCTGCCGCCGCGGTAAGGACTCGACCACTTCGACCCAGCGCTCGAACTTCCCGCGCGCGTCGCCCGCGCCGTGCAGGAACTCGTAGAGCCCTTCACTGAACGCGCGCGCGCCCGCGTCCGACTTCACCGCGTCGCGCAGCGCCATCTTCTCGAAGGAGAAGAGCATGCTGTGGCGCGACTTCTGCTCGACGCGCACGGCGCGCGCGGCGATCTCCGCGAACTCGCCGCGCTTGAGGAGGCGTCGGAACTCTTCGCGGCTCAGTTGCTCCTCCCAGCGCTCGTGCGTCTCCCACTTGTAGTCGCGCTCCCAGTCGAGGTAGGTCTCGTCGCGGAAGCCGCCGGGGAAGTGGCGCAGGAACTTTCGCCGGCAGCGCAGAGACCCCTCCGAAGATTTCTTCTGCGCGCGCGCGCCGGATTTTTGAGCGGACACCTTCTAACCCTCCCCTGCGCACGAGATTCTACAGCCTCGACTCGATTGTGTCCCCACCAGCGAGCTCGATCACAACCGCTGGACGAGCGCGATATCTAACGCCCGAATTTGTATGTTGACTAATGTGGGCTCAAGCGGCAAGCATGAGCCACAACGGATGCCGGAGAAGCCGTGCCCGAATTATGACCTTCAATGAGTCAGTTGGTTAGAACAGCTCCCG
>JAIVJC010000032.1:0-7726 GCA_020200235.1 Acidobacteriota bacterium
GCACAGCGGCAAGGCGGTCGTCCTCAAAGGCGAGGGCGATCTCGCCTTCGCCATCCGCGCGAGCTGCGCCGTGCCCGGCTGGTACCTGCCCGTGGTGGACAAAGGAGGGCGTCGGCTCGTGGACGGCGGGCTCGTCGCGCTCGTCCCCGTCGCCGCCGCGCGGGAGCTTTTGCCCGACATCGTCATCGCCGTGGACGTGAACTACGAGGGGGCGAAGTTTCTGGGTCCGCCGCGCACGGCTCTGGGCGTGCTCTTCCAGTCGATGATGGTCGTGCAGCGCACGGTGAGCGCGCACGAGACGCGCGCGGCTGACGTCGCCGTCCGCCCGAAGGTGGGTCACATCCGCTGGGACGAGATGGGGCGTGCCGCCGAGCTGATCCGCGCGGGCGAGGAAGCCGCCCGCGCCGCGCTTCCCGCGATCAAAGGGCTGCTCGCCGCCCGCGAAGAAGCGACTGCCCCCTTACAGTGAACCCGTCCCACCGGACTGTTTTGAAACGACCCGCCCCGCCCCGACTGTCCGCGCTCGCGACGCGCCGACGCCCGCGACCGCGAGCCGAGGACGCGGACGAACCACCCTCGAATCTCCCCACACGCCTTTAACACCTACCATAGCCCCACATCGCACGCGCCCGCGACCGGACGCCGGGATGCTGGCACGCCCGTTGCCCTGAGCCCCTTCAGAATCTCTCGACAAGGGGTGAAGCGGACATGAAGGAAATCGGCAGCAGCCTCGCGCAACTGTTTGCGATCATTTTGCTCACCGTCACCTTCGCCGTCTCCGTGGCGGCGCTCTCCATCTGGGCGGATTCCGGCTCGACCGCGGGCGACTCTCAGGGTCAGACCCTGAGCCGGCGCGCCGGACTGCAATGATCATCCGGTCTCGCGGAGAAGAATCCGCAGCCGATTAGTCGTTTCCTCACAGCGCACGACACCGAAAACATTCACGGCGGGCGCGCCCCGACCCGCGCTGGTACGTCTCGCCGTTCAGCCCGGCGCGACCACGTTAACCGATCGCGTGCGGCGAAACGGCGGCGGATTCTTAACGATGACGACCGGCGGACACTTCAAAGGGCGGACGACCCGCGCCGCGCTCGGCGCGACCGACGCGACGTTGCTGGCGGCGACGTGCCGACTCCTCCGATCTCGCGTCGCCTCAGTCTTCCGCGCGCGCTCGTTCAGGATCGCGCTGATCGTTTTCTTCGCCGCCTGTATCGCGCTCGCCTCGTCGATCGTCTACAACTACAACGCCGCCGCGCTCGCCGTCGACGAGAGACTCGCCGCCGGATACCTGACGAGCCGCGCGGGCGTGTACGCCGCGCCGCGCGTGCTGCGCGCCGGGCAGCGGGTGCCGCGCGAGCGCCTCGCCGAATCCCTCCGCCGCGCGGGCTACGTCGAGTCGGGCGCGAGCGAAGTCTGGAGCGGCGCGTTCATCGCCCGCGAGGGCGAGGTCGAGATTCGCCCGCAGGCGGCGCGCACGGACAGGAGCGCCGACGCGCTCGGCTTCACGCCTGAGGTCGTCCGCGTCCGCTTCGGCGCGAAAGATTCGATCGCGGAGATCACGGGCGACGAGGTCGCGCTCGATTCGTTCACGCTCGAACCCGAGCTGCTCACCACCGACACCGCGATGAAGACCGGGCGCAACTCGACGCTCGCCTTCGCCGACATCCCGCCCGCGCTCGTGGGCGCGATCACGGCGATCGAGGATCGGCGCTTCTTCGCGCACAATGGTCTCGACCCCGTCGGGGTCCTGCGCGCCGCGGCGAGCTGGACGGGTCTGGGCGCGGGCGCCGACTCGCCCGAACGCCAGGGCGGCTCGACCATCACGCAACAGCTCGTCAAGAACACGTACCTGACGCCGGAGCGCACGCTCACGCGAAAGTACAAAGAGGCGCTCCTAGCCTTCGCGCTCGAACGCCGGCTCTCGAAGCCGGACATCTTCGCGCTCTACTGCAACGAGATTTATTTGGGTCGGCGCGGCGCGACTTCGGTGCGCGGCGTGCGTCAGGCGGCGCGCGCCTACTTCGGCAAGGAGCTGAAGGAACTCTCCTACGCCGAAGCCGCGACCATCGCCGGGATGATCCAGAGCCCCGCACGCTACGCGCCCGACCGCCACCCGGAAGCCGCGCGCGCGCGCCGCGACGCCGTTCTGTCCGCGATGGTGCGCGACGGCTCGCTCGCGCGCGAAGACGCCGAGCGAGCGTCAGCCGAGCCCGTCACGGTCGCGCCCGCTTCAAATTCGGAAGGGGCGAACGCGCCCTACTTCGTCGATTACGTCAACCGCGCCGTCGAGGCGCGACTCGACGGGCGCGCGGACGCCGACGAGCGCAGCCTGCGCGTCTACACGACGCTCGACGCCGACTTGCAGCGGCTCGCCGAAGGCGCGGTGAGCAAACAGCTCGCACTGCTCGACGAGAGGTTCAAGCGGGGCGCGCGCTGCGCGGCGACCGCGCGCGCGGAGGGCGCGGGGTGCGCGAAGCCGCAAGCCGCGCTCGTCGCCATCGACCCGCGCGACGGTCGCGTCGTCGCGATGGTCGGCGGACGCGACTACGCCGCGTCCCAGCTCAACCGCGCGACCGACGCGCGCCGCCAGCCCGGCTCGGTCTTCAAGCCCTTCGTCTACGCGGCGGCGGTCGAGGCGGGTGGTGCGCGCGTCGAGCCGCGCGTCGTCGCGCGCGCGTCGGATTCGGACGGGACGGCGCTCGTGGGCGATCTCGCGCCCGCGCCCGCGCAGGTCGTCAGACCCTCGACCGCTTACGTCATCACAGACATGCTCTCGGCGGTTCTCGATCACGGCACGGCGCGCGCCGCCCGCGGGCTGCAAAAAATCTCCGCCGCGGCGGGCAAGACCGGCACCTCCCGCGACGGGTGGTTCGCCGGTTACACGCCGAACCTCGTCTGCGTCGTCTGGGTCGGCTTCGACGACAACACGCCCCTCAACATCACCGGCGCGGACTCCGCCCTGCCCGTCTGGTCTGACTTCATGCGCACTGCTCTCGACCTCAGACCCGAACTCGGCGGCGCGGCGTTCGCCGTGCCCGCGGGCGTGACGGGCGTCGAGATCGATCCCGAGACGGGGATGCTTGCCTCCGGCTCGTGCCCGCTGCGCGAGCTCGTCGCCCTGACGCCCGCGCTCGCGCCCCGCGCAGAGTGCGCCGCGCACGGCGGCTTCGACGCCGTCACGTCCGCGCTCGCCTCCGATGATATCGCCGCGGCGGCGCAGCCCGCGCGCGACGCGCGAGACTCATTCGCCGCACGCGAATCGTCCGCGCCGCACGACGATTCGACGCGCGGCGGACAGAGCGCCGCGCTACAACTCAGCCTCCACGCCCCGCCGAAGACTCTGACCGATACCAGCCGCGGCGGCCGCGCCACCCTCACGAACGATCTTCAGCTCGCACGCGATCAGGATCGCAGGCGGTTCCGACCTGTACGCTCCCGGCGTCGCATCAATTCGCAAACCGCTACAGAGGCTCTGGGAATCTTCAGGAGGGTTCGCCGTCGCGGCGCTCGAGGACGACTTGCGCGACGGCGTGCTCGGAGGTGTGCGAGAGCGAGACGTGCGCGCGCGTCGCGCCGGAGGCGCGGAAGAGTTCGAGCGCGCGTCTGTGGAAGAGGATCGAGGGCGCGCCCGCGTCGTCGTGTGTGATCTCGACGTCCTGCCAGGAGAGCCCGCCGCTCCAGCCCGTGCCCAGAGCCTTCAGCGCGGCTTCTTTCGCGGCGAAGCGCGCGGCATAATGTTGCGCGGCGACCGCCGAGGAGCCGCGCCCGCCGCAGTATTCGCGCTCGCGCTCGGTGAAGACGCGCACGGCGAAGCGCGGCGTGCGCGCCATCACGTCGCGCACGCGCCCGACTTCGATCATGTCTATGCCGACCGAGACGATCACAGATTCCTCCGACGCCGCTGTCGGGCGCGCGGGCTTCCGCTGGCTGGGGCGCGGGGGCGTGCGCGCGCTCTCCTCACTCGCGCTCGACGCGGCGGGCTTCGCCAACGCCTTCTCGACGCGCGCGGGTGGCGTGAGCCCCTTCCCCTCGAACGATCTCAACCTCGCGGGCTTCGACGAGGACTCAGCCGAGAACATCCGAGAGAACCGCCGCCGCTTCCTCTCGCTCCTTCCGGGCGACTGGACGCTCGCCGCCTGCTGGCAGGTTCACGGCACGAGCCTGCGCGTCGTGCGCGCACAACCCGAGCCGCGCGGCGTCGGCGAAGAGGAACGGTGCGACGCGGTCGCGACCGATCTGGCGCGCGTGCTCGTCGGCGTCAAGACCGCCGACTGCGTGCCCCTGCTCCTCGGCGACGCCCGGACGGGCGCGTGCGCCGCCGTCCACGCGGGCTGGCGCGGCACGTCCTCGTCGATCGTCGCCCTCGCGCTCCGAAGGATGAAGGAAGAGTACGGCACTCATCCCGCAGACGTGATCGCCGCGATAGGTCCCGCCGCCCTTGGCTGCTGCTACGAGGTCGGCGCGGAGGTCGTCGAGATATTCAAAACCCGCTTCCCCGAATACGCCGACTCGCTGTTCACGCCGACGCACGAGGGGCGCGCGCTCGTCGATCTGCACGAGGCGAACCGGCGTCAACTACTCGACGCGGGCGTCCCCGGCGAGAACGTCCACGCCGCGCCGCTCTGCACGATGTGCCGCACGGACCTCTTCTTCTCTTACCGGCGAGAGAAAAAACTCCACGGCCGCACGGGTCGGCTGCTCGGCGTCGTCGGTCGTCGTTAGCAAAGAACGGATCGCTTGCCGCGCGCGCGCCGGTCGGATCAGTCGTCTTCCTGGTAGAGGGCACGGAAAGGGCACGGAGTTTAAGACTCCCTGTGCCCGCCCCGCGCCCTCTGCGACTTTGTGGTGAATCCGGTCCGGCGCTTCCGCTATTTCCGCGCCCCGCCGAAGAACTGCCTGTTGATCGCCCTGACCTGCTCGGTCGGCGCGACGACGGCGATGGGCATCGTGACCTCGCGCGTGGCGGGCGGGTAGCAGACCTCGTCGTTGCACGCCTGGTAGCGGACGCGCGCGCGCAGCTCCGTCTCGCCCGTCTTGAAGTTCGCGGGCAGGGTGACGTTGAAGCGCATGACGGCGCGCCCCTCGTAGAGCGCGAGCGGCTCTTTCGAGAACTTGAGCGTGCGCACCGCCCCGCGCGGGTAAGTGACGGCGCTCACGCGCGCGCCCTCGGGCGCTTCGATCTTTACGGTCGTCGGGATCGAAAACTTGTTGCCGGTCTTGTTGGCGTTGACGTGGTAGCCCGACGGCACGTCGAGCACGATGACGGCTTGCACCGTGCGACCCTGCTGCGCGCGGTTCGTGGCGTAGAAGCCGCTGACCCCGATGTCGGGCGCCTGCGCGCGCGCCGTCGAGGCGGCGGCGCAGAAGAGCAGCAGGGCGGGGAGAAACAGGAAAAGCGGGCGGCGGGAAAAACTATTTCTGATCATTCGTCTCATCAGCCTTCCGTGTTAAGTAATCAAGCTCGAAACTCAAGCTCACCGCGTTAATTGATGCGCGAGCGCGGGCGCGAGGTTGTTCGCCGAACGCCTCGCGGCGAGCTGACCGCAGGCGGCGTAGATGTCGCGACCGCGCGGGCGGCGCACGTACGCCTGGACGCCCTTCGCTTCGAGGATCGCTTTGAAGCGCGCGACGCGCTCCGGCGGCGACGGCTGATAGGGCAGCCCTTCAGCCGCGTTGTGCGGGATCAGGTTGACCTTCGTGCGGAGCTGGTGGCGGTTCAAAAGATTCGCGAGACGGCGCGCGTCGCCGTCCGAGTCGTTCACATTGTCGAGCATCACGTACTCGAAGGTGAAGCGCTCGCCGGGCTTGAGCGACTTCTCGAACTCCTTGCAGGCGGCGAGGAGCTCTTCCAGGTTCCAGCGCTTGTTGATCGGCATCAGCTCGTCGCGCAGCTCGTCTGTGGGCGCGGCGAGTGAGACGGCGAGGTGCGGGCGATCCGCGAGCGTCGCCAGCTCGCGAATCTTCGGCACGACCCCGGCGGTCGAGACCGTCACGCGGTTGGGCACGATGTGCAAGCCTTCGGGCGCGCGCATGAGGCGAAGTGCCTTCATCAGCGGATCGAAGGCGAGGAACGGCTCGCCCGCGCCCATCGCGACGAGGTTCGTGCCGCGCGGCGTCCGTGTGCCGACGCCGTAAGCGTCGTTCAGAGCGACGACGATCTGCTCGACGATCTCGCCCGCCGTGAGCGTGCGCAGCAGCCCGAGCTTCGCCGTCAGACAGAAACTGCACTGGAGGGGGCAGCCCGACTGCGACGAGAAGCAGACGGTGTCGCGCCGCTCTTCGGGGATGAAGACGGTCTCGACGGGCAGACCGTCGTGCGTCTTCAAGAGATACCGGCGCGTGCCGTCCTCCGAGACGTAGCGCGACTCGACCGTCAGGGTCGAAGCGGTCGCGCGCCCCGCGAGCGTCGCGCGGAAATCTTTCGGCAGGTCGGTCATCTCGTCGAACGTGCGCAGGCGGCGGCGGTGCAGCGCGGAGAAAATCTGGCGCGCGCGGTAGTCGGGCTCCCCGAGCGAGCGCACGAACTCGCGCAGCTCGTCCTCGGCCAGGCCCGTCAGATGCACCGGCTGATTCATCGTCGTCTATTTTAACACCCGCGCTGTGAGGGTCACAGCCGCGCCGCCGGTGTGGCTGAATGCGCGCGCGTCGTTGTAAGCTGTGTGGACGATGACAACTTTCGCAGAGGGCACGATCCTGAGCGCGGAGGAGGTGCGGGTCGTCGGCGCGCTCGTCGAGAAGCAGGTGACGACGCCGGAGGCGGACGGGCGCGTGCCGAAGTACAGGCAGGTGCTCGAAGAGGCGATCACGCTGACGAAAGCCGAGCTGGCGGTCGTGTGCGTGCTGATGCTGCGCGGGGCGCAGACGCCGGGCGAGCTGCGCGGGCGCACCGAGCGGCTCTACTCCTTCTCCGGCACTCAGTTCGTCGAGGCGACGCTCGAAGATTTGATGCGGCGCTCGCCCCCGCTCGTCGCGCGCCTGCCGCGCGCGGCGGGGCAGAAGGAGGCGCGCTACGCGCACCTGCTCGCGGGCGAAGTGAAGTTCGACGAGACGGAGGCGGGGAGGTCGCACGAGCCGGCCGCTTCGCGCGGCGCGAGGGGCGCCGACGAGCGCGTGGGCAGGCTGGAAGAAGAGGTCGGGGCATTGCGGGGACAGTTGGAAGAGTTGAAGCGCGAGTTCGCGGAATTTCGGAGGCAGTTCGAGTGAGCGCACGCGTGGCGGGCGAAAAAGTTACGAGCGGGCGGAGGGCTGTGATGGAGAGTAGCGAGACCGCGCCGGGCATCCGGGTCGGCGAGTCGAAGATCGACGGGCGCGGGTGCTTCGCGACCACGCACTTTAAGAAGGGGCGGAAGATCGTGGAGCTCGTGGGCGAGCGCGTCTCGCGCGTCGAGGCGGCGCGCAGGATGAGGGGAAAGCGCCGGCTGCACATCTGCGCGATCGACTCCTACCGGGGCATCGACTCCAGCCGCGGGGGCAACGGCTCGCAGTTCGTCAACCACTCGTGCCAGCCGAACACGTTCGTCCGGATAGTCTGTGGGCACGTCATCTTCTTCGCGCTGCGCGACATCTCTGCGGGCGAGGAGTTGACGCTCGACTACGTCGAGTCGTACCACCCAGACACGAAGGGCTGCCGCTGCGGCGCGCCGGGCTGCCGCGGCACGATCAACCTCATCAAGAAGAAGCAGAGTCGCTAGCCGCGGGGCGACGTGCGTAGAGAATAAAGGGGCTC
>JAIVJC010000032.1:8025-33407 GCA_020200235.1 Acidobacteriota bacterium
GTAGCCGAGCTCTTTCTCCGTGACGGGAACCTCGCCGCGGATGCCGCGAATCTCCTTCATGAACTCGACGACCGACTCCTTCGTGACGGAGGTTTGCACGCCAGCCGACGCGATGAACGGACCCGCGCCGCGCCGGTAGTCGAAGCCCGTGCGCGCGCCGTAGGTGTAGCCCTTGTCCTCGCGCAGGTTCAAATTCACGCGCGAGACGAACTGCCCGCCGAGGATCGAGTTCATCACCAGCAGCGGGAAGTAGTCGGGCGACGAGCGCGCCACGCCCACCTGCCCGATCTGTATGACGGACTGCGCCGCGCCCGGACGATCCACGAGATAGATGGCGGTCTTGCCGATCTGCGGCGCGGGCGCGGTCACGTCCACCGCAGGGACTTTGCCCGGCTTCCACGCGCCGAGAGCCTTCTCAAGCTTCGGCATGATCGCCGCCGGGGTCACGTCGCCCGCCACGAGCAGCGCCGCGTTGTTCGGTCGGTAGAACGACTCGTAGAAGCCGCGCACGTCCGCGACGCTCATCGCCGCGACCGACTTCTCGTCGCCGATGCCCGGATGCCCGTAGGGGTGGTTGCGCCCGTAGAGCAGCGACGAATAGACCGTGCCCGCGATGTTGTTGGCGTCGTCCTTGCGCTGCTGTAGCGCGATGAGGCGCGAGGCGCGCAGCCGCTTCAGCTCGTTCTCAGGGAACGCGGGGTTCAGCAGCACATCCGAGAAGATGTCGAGCGCGCGGTCGAGGTGGCGTGTGAGCGTGAGCAGGTTGGCGGTCGAAGAGTCCACGCTCGCGCCGACGAAGAGTCGCGCGCCGATGGACGAGAGCTGGTTCGAGATTTCGAGCGAGCTGCGCGTCGCCGTCCCCTCGTCGAGCATGTCGGCGGCGAGCGTCGCCACGCCCGCGCGCTCGACCGGATCGGCTGCCGCGCCCGACTTGATGACGAGGTTCATGTTGACGACGGGCAGCTCGTGGTGCTCGACGATCAGGACTTCGAGCCCGTTCGACAACTCGCGCCGCTGAACTTTCGGCAGCACGAGTTTCGGATCGGGCTTCGGCTTCGGCAGGTTGAACTTCGCCGTGTCGTCAACCGGGTTGCGCTTCGCCGGCTTCGCGCCGCCCGTCGGCGCGGTCGCAGGGGCTTCCGTAGTCGGCGGCGCGGCTCCGGCGGTCAGCGATGGCGCGGTCTGCGTCTTGGTCTGCGTCTGCGCGCCCGCGGGCTTGTCGGAAGTGGCGGCAGCCGGGGCGGGGGTCGTGCCCGCCGCGGGTTGCGACTGCGGCGCGGGCGTCATCACCGTCGGGCTTTCGGGCACGGGAGCGTTCGCGGCTGTGCGACCGCGCTCGCGCGGCTTGACGGTGACGACGAGCCGGTTGTCGCCGAGGTACTGGTTGGCGACGCGCTTCACGTCCTCGCGCGTGACGCGGCGGTAGCGCGCGAGGTCTTCGCGGAAGTAGTCGGGCTTGCCGAGGAAGGTCGCGTACTGGTTCAGCAGATCGTTCTTGCCGCCGAAGTCGCCGACGTTCTGCAAGCCGTAGATGTAGGACGCCTCAAGACCGTTGTAGGCGCGCTCGGCTTCTTCGGGCGTGGGCGGCTCCTGTTTTAGTTTCTCGATCTCCTCGTTGATCGCGCCTTCGAGTTCCGCGAGCGTCTTGCCGGGCTTCGCCGTCGCGGTGACGCGGAACGTGCCCGCCAGCTCCGACGCATTGTTGAAGGCGAAAACGTCCTGCGCGATCTGCCGCTCGTAAACGAGCGACTTGTAGAGGCGCGACGATTTGCCGATGCCGAGGACGCTGGCGAGCCCGTCGAGCGCGGGCTCGTCCGCCGTGTATTGCGGCACCGTGTGCCAGACCATGTAGAGGCGCGGGAGCGTGACGCGATCCTCCATCTCGACGCGCTTCACGCCGTCGATGGCGACCTGCGGCGCTTCGGGCTTCGTGACTTCGGGACCGCGCGGGATCGCCCCGAAATACTTTTCGACGAGGCGGCGAGCCTCAGCCGGATCGAAGTCGCCCGCGATCGCGAGGCTCGCGTTGTTGGGCGTGTAGTAGCGGCGGAAGAAGCCTTTGATGTCGTCGATGGAGACGGCTGTCAGATCGTCGAGCGAGCCGATGGTGAGCCAGTGGTAGGGGTGATTCTTCGGGTAGAGAATCTCGTTGATGCGCGCGCCGACGAGCCCGTAGGGGCGGTTGTCGTAGTTCTGCCGCTTCTCGTTCTTCACCACGTCGCGCTGGTTGGCGAGCTTCGCCTCGTTCAGCACGTCGAGCAATCCGCCCATGCGGTCGGCTTCCATGAAGAGGGCGAGCTCGAGGAAGTTCGAGGGCACGACCTCCCAGTAGTTCGTGTGATCCGTGTTGGTCGAGCCGTTCAGGATCCCGCCCGCCTCCTGGATCGGCTTGAAGTAGTCGTCGTCGTAACTCTTCGAGCCCTGGAACATCATGTGCTCGAAGAGGTGCGCGTAGCCGGTCTTGCCCGGCGTCTCGTTCTTCGAGCCGACGTGGTACCAGAGGTTGACGCCGACGATGGGCGTCGAGGTGTCGCGGTGCAGGATGACGCGCAGGCCGTTCTGGAGCCTGAACTCCGTGAAGTTGATCGGCGGCAGCGCGCCCGGCGCGCTGGCGGACGCTTGAGCCGCCGCCGGCTGTCTTTGCGCGCCGCGGTTTTGCGCGAGCGCGACCGACGGCGCGACGAGCGCCGCTGAGAGCGCGAGCGCGAGCAGACTTATGATCTTCATGGTGGGCTTCTCCTTACTGAAAAACAGAGACTCGGTCGGGAAGTTGGGCGCTTGCGCCGAAAGCCTCGACCTCACGCTCGGGGCGCGCGCGCATCGGCTCGGCTCGTCGGCTATGAAAACTTTGCTATGAAAAAAGGGGACGGATGAACTGTGTGGCGGATTCTATCGCGCGCCGCGCCGATGCGCAACGGCGAAGTGGGCGAAGAGGGGTGGGGCTGGGGCTCGACCGGAGTCGGCGGGCGCGCGCGAACACGCGCGACTCGACTACTGCGGTTTAAGGAGTTTGAAGTTCACGTACCCGACGGCGTCGCCGTACTTGACGTGAATCCACGTCCCGCCGTCCGGGGCTACGACGGGCTCGCCGAGTTTCTCGATGCCGCGCGCGTCCTTCGGGATTCTCACTATCTCGCGTGCGTTGTGGTCGGGGGAGATGCGGAGCGAGAGGAAGTCGGGCACGATCGGGCGGTAGAGTTGCGGGGTCGCGTGCGCGCCGGGCGTCGCCGTCGGCGATGGCGTCGCGGGCGGGTTGGTCAGGCGATGAACCAGGATGGGCCCGACGACGGCTGTGATGACGACTGTGATGACGGCGGTCATCAGTCCGACGATCTTCGACCCGCCAGCTTTCCCCGCGCCCCCGCCTTCCGCTGCGTTCATGGCATTCTCCGTGAGGGAAGAAAATCTGGCGCGAAAAAGCAGCAATGCCCGGCGTCAGAACCGATACGCGTATAACGAATATGACTCGGTGATTCGAGCTGCGAGCCCGGTGTTTTCCTGACCGCGACGCGAGGGAAATCAGCGGCGTGAGCGTGAGTGCGTCCGAGCCGGGAGGATAATCCCGCCCCAGCCCGCGCCGCAAGTCTTTTTCGCCCGTCGCGCGAGCCCAACGCCGCGATAAGGTCTTGTCATTTGTGCCGCGGTTCGTTTAAGGTTCAAGTCGTTCACGCCGTCGCACGTGCTAATCTGTTCGGGCTCTCCGGCGCGGGGCGACGCGTCTTCAGCCATAAATTTAATCTTGCGGGGATCGAAGTTGTACACGAGATGACAGAGCGAGAAGGCGGAAGGGTCGTGATCGTCGGCGGCGGCCCCGCGGGGCTGACCGCCGCTTACGAGTTGGGCAAAGCCGGTGTCGCGTCCGTCGTCCTCATCGTCGACCGCGCCGAAGTCTTCCCCGACAACTGGATTTACGTCCACGACGCGGGCGTGCGCCTCGGTCGCCTACCCCTTGCGCGCCACCTCGATGCTCGCGAGCCTCGGGGTCGGCGAGGGCCTCCTCATCCTCGCGAGCTACCTCAGGGCGCGCATCGCGCCGCACGAACGGGAAGAGACTTTCGAGCAGTGGGTGACGAACCGCTTCGGCAGGCGGCTCTACGAGACTTTCTTCAAGACCTACACGGAGAAGGTCTGGGGCATCCCGTGCGACGAAATCATGGCTGAGTGGGCGTCGCAGCGCATCCGCGGGCTGTCGCTCGCCGTCGTCGTCAAGGACCTGCTGCGCCGCAAGCGCGGCGGCGCGGCCGCCAAGAGTCTGATCGACGAGTTCCACTACCCGCGCCGCGGACCCGGCATGATGTGGGAGGCGATGGCGGAGCGCGTCGCGGCGCTCGGCGGCGAGGTGCGCACGGGCGTGCGCGCCGAGAAGATCAGCTGGTCGCGCGGGCGCGTCGAGTCGATCGAAGTCTCCTCCGGCGGGAGGCGCGAGACCGTGCGGGGCACGCACTTCATCAGCAGCCTGCCGGTGCGCGAGCTGGTGCGCAGGCTCGACCCCGCGCCGCCCCGCGAGGTGAGCGAGGCGGCGGAGAACCTGCGCTACAGGGACTTCCTCACCGTCGTCCTCATCGTCGACCGCGCCGAAGTCTTCCCCGACAACTGGATTTACGTCCACGACGCGGGCGTGCGCCTCGGTCGCGTGCAGAACTTCAAGAACTGGAGCGCCGACATGGTGCCCGACCAGTCGAAGACCTGCCTCGGTCTCGAATACTTCTGCTTCGAGGGCGACGACCTGTGGGCGATGCCCGACGCCGAACTCGTCGAGCTGGGCAAGCGCGAGATGGGGCTGCTCGGTCTCGTCGAAGCTTCTGAGGTCGAGGACGGCACGGTGGTGCGCGTGGCGAAGGCTTACCCCGTTTACGACGCGACCTACAAGGAATCGCTCGCCGTGGTGCGCGCATTTCTGGGGGCGCTCGCGAACCTCCAGCTCGTCGGGCGCAACGGGATGCACCGCTACAACAACCAGGATCACTCGATGCTGACGGCGATGCTCGCGGTCGAGAACGTGCTCGGCGCGAGCCACGACCTCTGGGGCGTGAACACGGATCAGGAGTATCAGGAGGAGATGGGCGCGGGCGACGACGCCGCGACGCGACTCGCCGAGCTCGAAGCGACGCAGCCGCTCGTCCCCGTGCGGGTCGTGCGCGGGCGCGTCGCCGCGCCGGGCGCCGCCGCCGCCGAGTCCGAGGCATGACCCACGACGCCGAATTTGAGAGTCACGCGCCCGCGGCGCGCGAGCCCTTCGTCTCGGTCGTCGTCCCCGCGCGCGACGCGGCGGCTCACCTCCTGCGCTGCCTCGACGCCCTCTCTAACTCTCATTACGCGCGCTTCGAGATCGTCGTCGTCGACGACGCCTCGGCGGACGAGACCTCCGCAATCGCACTCACGCGCGGCTGCAAAGTTCTAAGACTCGACGCGCAGGGCGGACCCGCCGCCGCGCGCAACCGCGGGGCGAGCGCGTCGAGCGGCGACTTGCTCCTCTTCGTCGACGCCGACGTGGAGGTGCGGCGCGACACCATCGCGCGCGCCGCCGCGCACTTCACGACGCGGGGCGCGACGCGGGCGGGCGTCGGCACGACGGAAGTTGACGAAAGAGTCGCCGCCGTCTTCGGCTCGTACGACGACGCGCCCGCCGAGCCGGACTTCGCCTCGCAGTTCAAGAACCTCTTCCACCACTACACGCACCAGCATTCTCCGCGGCGCGCGTCGACCTTCTGGGCGGGCTGCGGCGCCGTCCGCCGCGACGCCTTCGACGCGGTCGGCGGCTTCGACGCGCGCCGCTACGCGCGCCCCTCCGTCGAAGACATCGAGCTGGGCTACAGGCTGCGCCGCGCGGGGTTTCGCATCGCGCTCGATCCGGAGTTGCAGGCGAAGCACCTGAAACGCTGGACCCTCGCGTCGCTCGTGCGCGCCGACGTGCGCGACCGCGCCGTGCCGTGGTCGCGCCTCATCCTCGAAGGCGAGGGGGTGTGCGACGAGCTGAACCTGCGCGTCTCGGGGCGCTTGAGCGCCGCGCTCGTCATGCTCGCGGCGGCGCTGCTCGCGCTCGCGGCTTTAACGCTCGCGGCGAGTTCTTTCGCGCCCGTGCCGGCGCCCGCGCTGACGCTCGCGGCGGCGCTCGCGGCGCTCGCGTTGGTCGCCGTCGTGATCGTCATTAACCGCGATCTGTACCGATACTTGTTCCGGCTGCGCGGCGCGCGGTTCGCCGCCGCGTCGTGCGCGATGCACCTCTTCTATTTCCTCTACGGCGGCGCGACCTTCGCGCTCTGCGCCTCGGCGCACGTGCTACAGCGGCGCGGGGGCGCGGCGCGGCGCGCGACACTCGCCGCGCCGGCTGAAGACGTTCGCCGCGCCGGGTGAGGGCGTAAGACCACTGTGACGCCGACGACGGAAACAACCACGGCTCGCGCGACCGCCGCGCCGCAGCGAGCCCCGCGCGCGATAGCGTCTCGCGCCGTCGCAGCCGAGCCTCTCGTCGGGGCGCGCCGCGGCGCGGCGCTTTTCGTCGCGGGCTGCGGGCTCGTCGCCTTCGCGCTGCGGCTGCTCGTCGTCCTCCGCGTCGAGAGCGTCATCACGCCCGACGGCGCCTACTACGCGTGGCTCGGTTACGGCTGCGCCTCCGGGAATTTCGCGGGCGCGATGACCCCCTTCACCCCGCCCCTCTACCCGTGGCTCGTCGGCCTCTCGTCACTCTTCTTCAGCGACATCGAGTTCGCCGGTCGCTTCGTCTCGGTGGTCGCGGGCGCGCTGCTCGTCGCCCCCGCCTACGCGCTCGCGCGCGACTCTTACGGCGAGAGGGTCGCGCGGATCGCGGCGGTCGTCGTCGCGCTCCACCCGCTGCTCGTCTACTACTCCTCGGAGCTGCTCACGGAATCGACGTACACGCTCGCCTTCACCTGCGGAGTGCTCGCGGGCTGGGCGGCGCTCTCGCGCGCGGCGGCGGTCGCGCGCGAAGAGGCTAAGCCGCGCGCGGCGTGGCTCTCGCACTTCCTCGCGGGCGTCGTCTTCGGGGCGTGCTACCTCATCAAGCCCGAAGCCGCGGGCTACGTCTTGCTGCTCGCCGCGGCGCGCGCCGCCGTCAACTTCAGCGGCGCGCGGCGCTCCTTCAAAAGAACCGCGCCCGACTGCCTCGCGCTCGCGGCGGGATTCTTCCTGCTCGCGCTGCCGCACCTTCTTTACCTGCGCGCCGCGCTCGGCGGTTGGACGCTCAGCGGGAAACTCCACATGCACCTGTGGCAGGGCGGCGGGCGCGCCGGCGAGTTCGCGAGCCCGTCGCTCGTGCCCGACTACGTGACGGCTGTCGTGCAGGCGGCGAGGGGCGCGAGGAACGAGTTCGACTTCTTCAACCTGGTCTTCCCGCTCCCGTTCGTCGCCGTCGCCGCGCTCGGACTCTTCCGCGCGGGCTGGACGCGGGAGCGCGCGCGCCGCGAGCTCTACCTCGCGGCTTTCGTCGCCGCCACGCTCGCGGGCTACGCCGTGACGCTCCCGAACATACGCTTCCTCGTCCCGCTCCTCCCCATACTCGTCTGCTGGCTCGCGCGCGGCGTCGTCGAGTTGGAGGGTTGGCTCGCGGAGACGTTGGCGAACCGGCGCGCGTCAGTGACCGGCGAGGTCGGCGGCGCGACGGGAAACATTCTCGCGCGCGGCGCCGGGCTCGCCGGCGGGAGATTCGTCAGCGCGCTCGTCGTCGCCGCGCTGCTCGCGTCGCTCGTCCCCGCGTTCGTCTTCCTGATGCGCGGCGACAGGTGGGGCGACTACCACGGGCAGAAGCTCGCCGCCGTCTGGATCAAAGAGCACTCGGCGCAGGGCTCCCCGCGCATCATGGCGACCGCGCCCGTCGCGGCGTTCTACGCGAACGGCCAGCACGTCGCGCTCGCCGCCGAGGATTACGATTCGTTCGTGGTGCGCGCGCGCAGGGAGCGAGCCGACTTCGTCGTCGTGAACGAGCGCAGCCTGAGGCAGACGCCCTTGCGCCCGCTACTCGACGAGCGGGCTGAGCACCCCGGACTCCGCCTCGTCCACGCGATCAGGGAAACGCCGGGGCACGCCGTCCTCGTCTACGTGCTGGCGCAAACATGAGCGGGCGCACGACGACGCGCGCGGCGCGGCTCAGACGGCTGCGGCACGCGCTCGGCGAGCTGCGGTACGGCACGTACCTGCTGGAAAAGTTGCGCGCGCCCGCCAACGAGACTTCTTACACGAGCGCGCTGCTCGCGTTCGTCGCGGCGGCGCGCGGCGCGAAGGGCGTGAAGCCCGACCTCGAAGACGGCTATCGAAGTCTCGCCGTCGTCGTCGCGGCTGAAGAGTCGGCGCGGACGCGGCGCGTAGTCGTCATGCCGGAAGAGTGAAGTGCAACGCGCCGGCGGCGGCGCGCCGGATCGCGCGGGGAGGCGTTCGGGTGAAGGAACATTCCGACGGGCGACGGTGGGTGAAATGATCGAAGAGCGCACGCCTGAGATGTCGGTCGTCCTCGTGACGGAGCGTGACAGGAGGGAGCTCGAGACATGAAAAAGGAACAGCGAGCCGGGGGCGGCGGCGGCGCGGGCGTCAGCCCCGCGCCTGCAATGTCGGTCGTCGTCATCACGCCCGACCGTTTCGAGACGGTGCGAAAGACAGTCCGCCACCTCCGGGCGCAAACCGTGTGCGACCGGATCGAACTCGTGATCGCCGCGCCCGCCGTCTCGTCGCTCGCGCTCGACGAATCCGCCCTGCGAGATTTTTCCGCCTGCAAGGTGATCGAAGTCGGTCCGATGACTTCGACGGCGCGCGCGCGCGCGGCGGGCGTCCGGGAGGCGCGCGCGCCGATCGTGGCGATCGTCGAGGATCGCGCGGTCGCTGCCGAAACTCGACACGCCGCGCGGCACGCTGCCCGCCGTCTTCGCCACGCTCGTCTGCGACGGCGCGGGCGAACTCGTCGGCTACGCGCTCGGCGCGGGGCGCGCGATGGAGAAGCTCTCCGACATGGAGTTTCACCGGCACCGCTACGTCAAACGCGCGCGCCGCCCGCCCGCCGCCGCCCCGAATGAGATCGCCGCCGAGATCGGCGACTGACGGAATCTCGAAAAGCGGATCGCGCGAAGCCTGATTGATGGAAGCAACGCCGCTCATCTCGATCATCGTCCCGACCCGCGGGCGGCACGCGCAGCTCGCCGCCTGCCTCGCGTCGCTCGCCGCGCAGGACTTCCCGCGCGACGGCTTCGAAGTGATCGTGGTCGACGACGGGAGCGTGCCGCCGGTCGGCGATCGCGTCGCGCCGTTTCGCGGGCGGCTCGATCTGAAACTCCTCGCGCAGCCGAACGCCGGGCCCGCGGCGGCGCGCAACCGCGGCGCGGCTCAGGCGCGGGGCCCCTTCCTCGCCTTCACCGACGACGACTGCCTGCCCGACGCCGGTTGGCTCGCCGCGCTCGCCGCGCGCTTCCGCGCGTCGCCCGCCGACCTCGTCGGCGGCCGCACCGTCAACGCGCTCGCCGATAACCCTTACTCGGCGACGAGCCAGCTCATCATCGACGTGGTCTACGATCACTACAACGCGGGCGGGGGCGGCGCGAGCTTCTTCGCGTCGAACAACTTCGCCGCGCCGGCCGAAGCTTTCCGCGCGGCGGGCGGCTTCGACGTGAACTTCCGCTGTTCGGAGGACAGGGACTTCTGCGACCGCTGGAGGGGGGGCGGGCGTCGCCTCGTCTACGCGCCGGAGGCGGTCGTCCGTCACGCGCACGCGCTCGGCGCCCTCTCGCTGTGGCGTCAACACTTCGGCTACGGTCGCGGCGCTTACAGCTTCCACCGCAAGCGTGAGGCGCGCGGCGCCCGTCGCTTCAAGCCCGAATCAGCCTTCTACTCGAAGCTGCTGCGCGCCGCGCTCGCGCAGCAGCGCCCGGCTCAGTCGATCAGGATGACCGCGCTGCTCGCCTGGGCGCAACTCGCCAACGCGGCGGGCTTCTTCTACGAATGTCTCCGGCCGGCGGCGCGCGCTGATTAGCGCCGCGGCGAACTCGTTGAAAGTTATGGACGCACCGAAAAAGTCTCTCCGCCTGCGGCTCAAGAGAGCCGCGCTGTTCTTCACCTCCGTCTTCGTCACGCTGCTCGTCGTCGAAATCGCGTTGCGGCTCTTCATTCCGAGTTACAACTTCACGATCCCCTGGTCTTACGAGTACGACGAGGAGCTCGGGTACCGTTTGAAGCCCGCCGCGCACCTGTTCCACACGACCGACTTCCAGCAGGAGACGCGGACGAACCGCGCCGGCACGGAGAACTTTCAGGAGGGGTTCGACGACTACCCGCAACTCGTCCTCGCCGTCGGTGATTCTTACACTCAAGGCGTCGGCGTGCCCGCCGACGCCTCGTACCCGTTCCAACTCGATCTCTTCCTCAACCGCGACGCCGAAGGGTACTATGTCAAGCGATTTGGCGTCGTGAACCTCGGCGTCTCGGGCTTCGGCGGCGAGGAGAGTCTGCTCACGTTGCGCCGCCACGCCGCGCTGCTGCGCCGCCCGCCGCGATTCATCCTCTACCTCTGCTGCGACAACGACATGGCGGACGATCTCCTCTTCCTGCGCGGCGTGCGGAAAAGGAAATTCACCAAAGGCGATCCCTACTGGGGTCGCCTTGCCACCCCGGCGCGCTGGCTCACTGATCACTCGCAGATCGGGCTCAAGGCGAAACGCCTGATGTCGGAGCGCGCCCGCGCTCGCGCGGTGAAGGAAGCTGCGGCGCAGACATCCCCGGACGGAAGGGAGATCAGTGCGGCTGAGTTCGAGTCGTCGATCCTTGAGCGGCTGAGCGCGTACGCGAAGGGGCAGGGCGCGACGCTCGTCGTCAGTTGGAGCGACGCGAACCGTTCCTACTACTGGCTCAAGTATTGGGCGGCGCGAAACGGAGTCGCCTTCGCGGACTGGGCTCCGCGCGCCGCGTCCGTTCAGGCTGCCATGCCGGCGCTGCCGCTCGACAACACCCACTCCGGCGGGCACCACCGCGCCTGGACGAACCGCGTCATCGCCGAAGAGTTCGCCCGCCAGATGGGCGCGAGCGAAACGATGAAGTCGGAACGATGAACGATGAAGTTAAAGAATGATCGTTTTCACTTCATCGTTCATCGTTCCGACTTCATCGTTTAACTCCCTGCGGTGAATCCCGCCCTCACTCCCACACAAGCTCGAACTCAACCACGACCGGAAATCCACGCCGCCAAGTCACGCCTGAAAATAATTTTGCCAGACTTAAGCTGCTGCAAACATAACGTTTGCGGGCGCGGCGTGCTTCCCCTCAAGTCAGCCTCAAGAATTCCTCAACCCCGCTCCATATCCTAACAACGTCGGGAATGGCGACCCGGTATGAAGGCTCAAGGGGTGGCAACGTCAAACCGGCATGACATTGCTCGAAGGTTCTTGCCGAACACTTTAAAAGGAGTCCAGATCGATGAACAGGGCAGGCTATCCTCTTCTCAGGGGCGCGAAGCGCACCACCAATCTCTTCAACAATTCATTTGGCATCCTGACCGCGGCTGCTGTTCTGCTGACCGCGGTTTTCGGCGCGCTGCTCACGGGGCGCACGGCCGACGCCGCGAACCCGGCGACGGCCACTCTGAGCCCCACTTCCACGCAGGTCGCGTGGCAGGGTAGCGCCATCGGCGGCGGCGCGCTCAACGCCCCGCTCACAATCGGCGGCGAAGACCTCTGTGAAGAGGGCCTGACTTGCGACACCTTCACGCTGACCATCGCCGGCACGCCCGCCGACTGGGCAGCCGCCAAAAAGATCGTCCACGTCCACCTCGGCTGGGCGCTGCCGACCACCGATTACGATCTCTACATCCACAAGGACAACCTGAGCGGCGAGATCGTCGCGACTTCCGGTCAGGGCGCGACCAACCCGACGGGGCCTTTGACGAGCGAGGACGCCGATCTCGATCCGACCAACCCGAGCGTCGGGACGGGTACCTTCGCCGTCCACGTCGTTTACTACAGCGCGACGGCGGCCGATCAGTACAGCGGCACGGCGAGCGTCGTCGACGCGCCCGTCGCGACGCCGACGCCCACGCCGAGCGGCACGCCCGTGCCCGTGTCGGGCGCGCCCGCGCCCCGCTTCTTCAACTACCCAGACCCGTTCAGCCACCGCGGCGGCGAGCCGAGCATCGGCGTCAACTGGAAGACGGGGAACGTCATGTTCATCGCGTCGCTCAGGACGCTGCGCATCCAGTTCGACGACAACACGTCGCCGGCCAGTGCCAACTGGGCTGACAAGAGTTTCACGACGACCTCGACCGTCAGCCTCGATCCGATCCTCTTCACCGATCCGAGGACGGGCCGCACCTTCGTCTCGCAGCTCCTGGGCAAGGCGAGCGCGATGGCTTACACGGACGACGACGGCGAGACCTACACGCCAAGCCAGGGATCGGGCATCAACTCCGGCGTCGATCACCAGACCATCGGCGGGGGGCCCTTCGCGCAGGGGCTCTCCGGCGCCGGCTACCCGAACGCCGTCTATTACGCCTCGCAGGACATCGCCACCGCCGAGGTCGCGCTGAGCGTCGACGGCGGTCGGACCTTCGGGCCCGCCGTCCCGATGTACGCGCTGACGCAGTGCGGCGGGCTCCACGGTCATATCAAGGTCGCGCCCGACGGGACGGTCTACGTGCCGAACCGCTCGTGCGGCGGCAAGCAGGGCTTCGCCGTCTCGAAGGACAACGGCTTGACGTGGGAAGTGAAACTCGCCCCGAACAGCAGCGCCGGGGAGTGGGACCCGTCCCTCGGCGTCGGCGCTGACGGGACGGTCTACTTCGGCTACGGCGACGGCGTGGGCAGCCGGACGCCCCGCATGGTCGTCTACGATCCGAAGACCGACACGTGGTCGAACGATCAGGCGGTCGGCGGCGCGACCACTTTCAACGGCGTGGCGTTCCCCGCGGTCGTCGCGGGCGACGGGGATCGCGCGGCTTTCGCCTTCCTCGGCACGACCTCGGCAGGCAACCCGTTCGGCACGGGCCTGAGCTTCACGGGCGTCTGGCACCTCTACGTCGCGACGACCTACGACCGCGGCGCGAGCTACACCTTCACGGACGCGACGCCGGGCGATCCCGTCCAGCGCGGCAACATCTGTGACTCGGGCACGACCTGCCCGGACACCCCGCGCGACACGCGCAACCTGCTCGACTTCATGGACGCCCAGCTCGACCAGAAGGGGCGCGTCCTCGTCGGCTACGCCGACGGCTGTGTCACCGCCGCGTGCGTCGCCGGTCAAGACGTGAGCGGTTCGACGGGCAAGCCCGACGGCGCGGTCAACAGCTACGACAACGACGGCACGGCGCTCGCGACCATCGCCCGCCAGTCCGGCGGCAAGAGCCTGTTCAGCCGCTTCGACGCCGAATTCGCGCTCAACACGCCGGCGGCTCCGCAGGTCATCGCCAGCTCCGACGGGCAGGCGAATCACGTCACCTGGTCGACCCCCGACGACGGCGGCTCGCCCATCACCGGCTACAGGATTTACCGCGGCGCGGAGGGCTCGGCGGAATCGCTCGTCGCCTCCGTCGGGATCGACTCTAACTCGTATGCCGACGCGGGCGCCCCGCTCACCAACTACTACCGCGTGAGCGCTCTCAACGCCAACGGCGAGGGTGCCAAGTCGCCGAAGACTTTCCCGGCCGAGCTGGAGAGCGCGTGCAAGGGGGCCGGCATCACGGTGCTCAAGGACCCGGGCGGCGACTCGCTCGATCAGTTGCCCAGTCACGACATTAAATCGGTGCGCGTCGCCGAGCCTTACTTCGCGGATGGCTCCAACAAGCTCGTCTTCACCTTGACGATGGCTAACCTCAGCGGCCCGCTCACGCCCAACACGCAGTGGCGCATCTACTTCACGGGCCCTGACGCCAAGGGCTACTTCGTGGACATGAGGACGGACGCGCTCGGCGCCGCGAGCTACAAGTACGGCACCTACGTCCACAACGCCGACAACACGCAGGGGGCGGCCACCACCGTCGGCGACGCGGACGCGGGCAGCAGGTACGACGCGCAGACGGGCGCCATCACCATCGTCGTCTCGAACGCCAAGATCGGCGCGCCGAAGGCTGACGACAAGCTCTCCCGTATCTTCGTGCGAATCCCCGTCGTGGCGGTCGTGCCCGATAACGCGAACTACTCCAGCCCGAGCGCCGCGGTGGCGTACACGCTCGTCGGCAACGCCGCCTGCCAGCAGCCGCCCGCCGCCCCGTCGAATCTCACGGCGAGCAGCCCTGCGAAGTCGGTCGTCACGCTCAACTGGGCGGACAACTCCGACGAGACGGGCTTCTCCGTCGAGCGCTCGACCCAGATCGACACGGGCTTCGCGGAGGTCGCCACGGTCGGTCAGAACACGATCAGTTATACGGATCGCAGCGTGGGGCGCAGAGTCACCTACTACTACCGCGTCCGCGCCGTGCGCGGGACGGCGAAGTCGAGCTACTCGAACACCGCCGCGGCGAGATCGAAGTAGTCGAATGGAAGGGGCGCGTCGTCTGCGATAGTCGACGCTCCCCGCACGAACCCGAGTCCTCGCAATTCAGAGTCGGCGCCCGGAGGTCGGGCGCGCGGTTAGATTGGACTCCTTCCCGCGCGCCCGCCGTCAAGAAGACACGACTCTATAGCCAGCCGCCGCACGACACGCCAATCGTGCGGCGGCTGGCTGCGTCCGCGCGACGAAAAGTTGATCCGTCGTGCGATTCCCGACGGCGCGGGCGGCGCGCCTTTGTGGGCTCGAAGGAACATCGGTAGAATATGCGCGTCCGTGCCTGAGCTCCCGCGAGTTTGATCCCTTAACCATTTAACGAATTTCCTGAGAGGGTGATCGACCGATGACCATGAATAGTGTTCGCACGCTGACCCTGCTCGCGGCGTCGCTCGCCGCGCTGTCGTTCGCGGAACCGGCGGCTGCGCAGTCGCCCGCGAAGCTGCCGAGCGAGACGCCGTCGAAGTTCGAGCCGACGAACCACGGCTTCGACTACGTCAGGCGCGACGTGATGATCCCGATGCGCGACGGCGTGCGGCTGCACACCGTCATCCTCGTGCCGAAGGGCGCGCGTCGTGCGCCGATCCTTCTGACGCGCACGCCCTACGACGCCACCGCGCTCACGACCCACGCCCGCAGCTCGCACCTCGGTCCGAGCCTCTACGGCTACGACAACGCGACGGAAGTGATCGTCGAGGGCGGCTACATCCGCGTGGTGCAGGACATCCGCGGCAAGTACGGCTCCGAGGGCGACTACGTGATGAACCGCCCCCTGCGCGGGACGCAGAACCCGACCGCGGTCGATCACGCCACCGACACCTACGACACGATCGACTGGCTGGTCAAAAACATCCCCGAAACGAACGGCAGGGTCGGCATCCTCGGCATCTCCTACGACGGCTTCCTGCCGCTGATGGCGCTCGTCAACCCGCACCCCGCGCTCAAAGTCTCCGTCCCGATGAACCCGATGGTCGACGGCTGGGTGGGCGACGACTGGTTCCACAACGGCGCGTTCCGCCAGCAGGGGATGTCTTACATCTACGACCAGCAGGCGACGCGCGCCAACGAAGTGAAGTGGTGGACGAGCCACTTCGACGACTACGACATGTTCATGGAGGCTGGCTCGGCGGGCGAGCTGGGTCGCCGACGCGGGCTGGAGCAGGTCGGCTTCTGGCGCAAACTTTTGGAGCACCCGTCTTACGACGCCTTCTGGCGCGATCAGGCGGTGGACAAGATTCTCGCCGCGCAGCCTTTGAAAGTCCCCGTCATGCTCGTGCACAGCCTCTGGGATCAGGAGGACATCTACGGCGCGCCCGCCGTCTACAAAGCCATCGAGCCGAAGGACGCGAACAACGACAAGGTGTTTCTGGTGATGGGACCGTGGCACCACGGGCAGGAGATCAGGGAGGGCAGCGCGCTCGGCGCGGTGAGGTTCAACAGCGACACGGCGCTGACTTTCCGGCGCGAGATACTGCGCCCCTTCCTCGATCACTACCTGAAGGACGACGCGCCGAAAGCCGACATCGCCCCCGTCACGGCGTTCGAGACCGGGACAAACACCTGGCACAGGCTGTCCTCGTGGCCCGCGGGCTGCGCGAGCGGGTGCCGCGTCAGCCCGACGCCCCTCTACCTCTCCGCCGGCCTCAAGCTGAGCTTCGCCGCGCCGAAGGCTGATGACGCGCCGTTCGACGAATACGTCTCCGATCCCTCGAAGCCCGTGCCCTACCGCGCGCGCCCCATCGACGGCGCGAGCTGGTCGCGCTGGCTCGTCGACGATCAGCGCGAGGCGTCGGGCCGCCCGGACGTCGCCGTGTTCGTCTCCGACGTGCTGACCGCGCCCGTTAAGATCAGCGGCGAGCCCGTCGTGAACCTCATCGCCTCGACGAGCGGGACGGACTCGGACTGGGTCGTGAAGGTGATCGATCTCTACCCGGACGAAGTGGCGGGGCAGCCAGAGATGGGCGGCTTCCAGTTGATGATCTCGGCGGACATCTTCCGCGGTCGCTACCGCGAGAGCCTCGAGACGCCGAAGCCCGTCGCGGCGAACGAGCCGCTGCGCTACCGCTTCGCCCTGCCCACGGCGAACCACGTCTTCCTGCCGGGGCACCGTGTCATGGTGCAGGTGCAGTCGAGCTGGTTCCCGCTCTACGACCGCAACCCGCAGACCTTCGTCCCCAACATCTTCTGGGCGAAGCCGGGCGACTACCGGAAAGCCACGCAGCGCATCTACCACGCGCCCGGTCAAGCCAGCTTCATCGAGATGCCTCTGGTCACGTCGCGCTGACGCCGCGCGCTGTTGTGTTGTAAGGAGATGGTCCGGCGGGCGAAGTGATCTTTGGGCTTACGCCGGCACTTCAGAAGTTACGCCAAGGAGGGCACGGAGGTTACAGAGATGTTGGCGAGCAACTCGCCTGATCTCTGTAACCTCCGTGCCCTCCTTGGCTTGTTATGAGGTTGTGATAATAACTTCTCAGTCGCTATCGGTCGGATACTGCCGCGCTTAAGTCTAAGCTAGGAAGTTATCGTACTGGTCTTTGACCACCCTGTAACACTCGCAGGCGGCGGCTTCCAACCTGGCACGATTCAGAATCCTGATCCGCCCGCGGCTGTAGCTGATGAGCTCGCGCTTCTGGAGCGCGCCGGCCGCCAGCGTGACCTGTTCGCGGCGAACCCCCAGCATGTTCGAGATGAACTCCTGGGTCAGGCGGAACTCGTCACCCTCGACGCGGTCGTGCGTGCGTGTAGAGGTGCAGCAACTTGTGCAGCGCGCCGCCGCCGCCGTCCTCCCTGCGCAGCGTCGCCGCCTTCATCCTCTTGGCGCCGCCCGCCCCCTGCACCAGACCGCGCACGCGCGATTCGCCGACCCCCATGAAGACGGGGAGACCCGCCATGCCGTCGTTGCCGTCGTTGCCGACGATGCCCACTTCGAGGTGCTCGCGGTCGTCCACCGCGGCCAGCAGGGAGACGATGGAGTCGTCGGGGAAGTAGACGTGGCGGAGGCGGTCGCCGGGCTCGAAGAGGATGTCGCCGAAAGTCAGCGTGACGGGCTCCAGCTCGGGCAGCAGGCGTCGATACTCTTTTTTGGGGAGGGCGGAGAGGAGGCGGTTAGTGACCGGCTGACTCTTTCTTCTGTGTGACATCGGAACACCTTCTTATCTGTCAGGTCTTGAAAGACAGCAGACGGCACAAGAAGGAGGCATTACCCTGTTTCCGATGTCGAAGATGAATTATCAAAAGATCAGATTCGATTCAGACTTAAGCCTGGGGGAATGTAACACGCCGACCCGGCAACCGGTACGCCTGCCCTTCGTGATTCGTTCTCCACGACGTAAACCCCCTGTCGGAATGCGCGAAGGCGGCGAGGTTGATCACGCCGCGACCATTCCGCGTGCCGGCGCGGGGAGCAGACCGCTGATCAGAGTGTCCAACTGTTCCAGATCGATCGGGTGGGCGATGAACGAGTTGCAACCGGCGGCGAGGGCGTTCGCGCGCGCTTCTTCCGACGGGTGGCTGGACATGGCGACGATGTGGACGTCGCACCACCCGACGTGCTCCCGGATGCGGCGCGCGGCGCCCGCGCCGTCGAGCACCGGCATGAGCATGCCCATCAGGATCAGGTCGGGGCACTCGCCCCGCGCCAGCTCGACCGCCTCCTGACCGTTCGTGGCTTCCACGACGCGACACCGCTTCGCCTCCAGCCAGAATCTCAACAGACCGCGCGTGTCCTCGGAGTCGTCGGCGATCATCACACTCGGATTCATGATTAGTTGCACCGGGGGTTCATGCCGGCGAGGAGAATCGAAGTCCCTGAAAGTACTCGCCCTCTACGAATAGCACACGAGGGCCAAGGGCGTCTGTGGGTTGACATACATAGGCAGGGGGGCGGGGCGGGATTTGGTGAGGGGAATCGTCTTACCCGAGCAGGCGGTCGTGCTCGACTCTGACCATCCAGCGGGAGAGCCTCTGCTCGGTCGTGTGCAGGCGGTTGCAGACGGCGGTCTGCGAAATCTGCGTGATGAGCGCCTGCGTGTAACGCAGCAGCGCGAGCTGGAATTCGCCCCCCTTCTTGAACTCCTCCCGCATCGCCGCCGCGCTCATCCTCAAGGCGTCGCCCGCGCCCTGCACGATCGCCCGGTTGGGCGTGGTGTCGCCGCCCATGAACAGGGCGATGCCGACGAGCCCCTCGTTGCCCACCAGACCCACCTCGGCGGTCGAGCCGTTGACCATCGTGTAGAGCAGGGAGACGTGAGAGGTTGTCGGGAAGTAGACGTAGTCCATCTGCCCCTGCGACTCGTAGATCACGTCGCCGAGGGAGAAAGTGACCGGCTTCAAACTCGGCAGCAGCCGCTCGTAGTCTTCCGTGGGCAGCGCGGCGAGCAGTCTGTTGTCATTGGATCGGGGAAGCGGTGGAGGTTGAGACACGGGCGAATCACTCTCTTTCTTCGCTCGATGAAGAAGTCGGGGACGCCGGAGAGGGGGTGGCGAGGGCGCCGCCGACGCCGAGCTAGTGGCCGCGCGAGGATTATACACGCTATGTGCGCCGCCACACAGACCGGGAAGTCGGGTTAAGTCTGCTCGGTCATGCGGTGCCGACTAAGCGAGCGCCCGCGCAGCCGCGTAGATGACCCCGCCGAGCATCGCCCCGGCGGCGACCAGGGCGACGTCTCTCTTCAAGAGGGTGATGATGAGGAAAGCCGAGACGGCTATGCAGACGCTCACCCAACTGACGAGCGCTTCCGGCGCGAGAGCCAGGGAGACCACGAAGATGACGCCGACCACCGCGGCGCTCGCCCCGGCGAGGAATGCCTGCACCGCCCGGTTGTTCCGCACCTGCTCGATGTATCTGGCGCCCGCCAGGACGAAGACGAAGGACGGGAGGAAGACGAAGAACGTGGCGATGATCGCGCCGGGGACGCCGCCCGCCAGGTAGCCCGCGAAGGTGGTGAAGAGCATGAACGGACCCGGCGTGGCGACGCTGAGCGCGACGCCGTCCAGGAGTTGCCCTGCGGTCAGCCAGTGGTGCTGATCGACCGCGCCGCGCTGGAGGAAGATGAGCGAGGCGTACGCGCCCCCGAAGCTGAAGAGCCCGGTCTTGAGGAAGAGCCAAGCCATCTGAAACCAGCGCGAGTCGGTGAGCGCGAAGCCGAGACCCAGCCCGCCGAAAAGCGCGTGCGCCGCCGCGGGCGGTCGCCGCAGGCGCGGCGAGCCCTCTTTCAACAGGAGGTGCAGCAGCCCTGCGGCTAACAGGATGACGAGAAAGTTGACGCCCAGGAAGCGCATGCCGACGATGGACCCGGCGAGCAGCGCGGCGAGCAGCGGCGTTTTGATCGACGCCCTCCCGAGCTTAATGATCCCGGCGGCGATGATGCCTAAGACGGCGGGCTTCAGAATGAACAGGGCGTCGTTCACCTGCGGCAGGCTCCCGTAGGTGACGTAGAGCCAGCTCAGCAGGATCATGATCGCGGCGCCGGGGACGATGAAGGTGAGACCGGCGAGGACGCCGCCGCCGACGCCGCGCTTCAGGTAACCGACGTAGATGGCGAGCTGCAGCGCCTCGGGACCGGGCAGCATGTGGCAGAAGCCCATGATCTTGACGAAGCGATCTTTCGAGAGCCAGCGCCGCCGCTCGACCATGTGGTTGAACATCATGGTGATCTGCGCGACCGGACCGCCGACGTTCACGAAGCCGAGCATGAGGAAGTAAAGAAACACCTCACGCCACGCGGGCATCCGGTCGTCTTCGTCGGGCGATGTCTCTGCGGCGCGAGGGTCTTGCATCTTCATCTGTTTGATCGGCTGACCGGGAACGGGGGCTTCCATTCTCGAACGCAAGATCGAAAGGCGGCGAGAGCGTGACGCTCTCGCCGCCCGATCTTACCACCCGAGCTTGATTACAGTCCCCGGCTTAATCGCCGATCGTCGCCGGTCGTCTGCTAGACCAGATCATACCCCAAAGGCCTGTTCGGGGAGTCGAGCGCGAGGTACTCGTGGATGTCGAACGGGTGAGTCCCGCCGTTGAACTTATGTTGGAAGAGATCGGCGAGGTGCGCCAGCAGCTTGCCGTCCTCGTCGATGTCGGCGTCGAGGACGAGCAGGTCGTTGCCGGACGCGTCCTTGCCCGGCGCGAGCGTCAGCTGGACGTTCCCGTGATCCTCTGTCGATTTGATGCTGAACATCTTCGACTTCTGCGGCTGTAGAACCGAGGGGATATTTTTGAAGTGAGGCTGCGCGGGCGTGTTCTTGTAGTGTTTGAACTTGCCGAGATTGTCTTTGACGGCGCGGACGATCTCGCCCATCCTCGGATCGACGACCGCGATGAACCTCTCGCGACCGATCTCGACGATCTCGCGGACGAGAGAGAACCACGGCTCCTGTCCACCGGTCGGCTCCTTCAGGTCGGTGAGCTTTGTGTAGAGGTTCAGCAGCGCGGCTTTGGCGAAGACCTCTTTCGGGTCGGACACGCCGTCGTAGATCGCCTCGGTGAATTTCCCGAGGAGCTTGCCGCCCTTCACCTTCACGGCAGACGACTTGCCGAGGACGGTCTTCAGCGGCAGGAAGAGGCTGGGGAGCTGATCCCACGCCGTGAAGCCGGCGGAGAATTTGTCGGGGCGGCGGAACAGCGTCAGGTTGCGGACGATGGTCTCGCCGTCCGTCAGGGTGAAGATGCCGGAGCGGCGCTGGCGGAAGCGCGGCGGCGTGACCTCGCAGACGAGGTTCTTCTCCTGCGGGAACGCCGGGAGCGCGAACCTGCGAGCCGGCGGGAAGGCGAGATTCGCAGCCGAGGCGATGACCTTGTTCTCCGTGACCCTCACGAAGCCGACCCGCACCCCCGATTCGTTGATCGGGCGACCCTCGACGTCCATCAAGCCGAGTTGAAAGAATCCCTCGTTGCTCATCGAAACTTCTCCTCCCTCGCGCCCGCGGTTCGGGCTCGCAGCAGCAGCCCGGTTTAGGGCAACGCGGCGTTGACGGCCTTGAGCGCCTGCGCCGCGATGGTCAGCGTCGGGTTGGTGGCGACCGCGCCGGGGAGGCTCGAGCCGTCCACGACGAAGAGGCCCGGCAACACGTCGGTTGAGCCTTTGGGCTTGCTCCCGTCGAAGACGCGGCCGAGTTCGTCGACGACGCCGTCGAAGCTCGTCGGCGCGATGGGACAGCCGCCGAGCGGGTGCGTGATGACCAGCTTCTTGTTGCCCAAGCCCTTCCAGAGCGGGAACGGGACGTAGCGGCCGCCCATCGACTCTGCGAGCGACTTGAGCAGCGTCTCGATCTGCTGGAAGACGGGCGTCTCGCCGATCTTCTTGTCCCAGTCGAGGTCGAGCCGGTCGTTCTTGAGCGTGAACTTGCCGCTCGCGTCGTCCTGCCCCATGACGTTGAAGAAGAAGATGTTCGAGACCATCTCTCCCTCGGTCTGGTTGCGCTCCGGGTCGTGAGTGTCCGGGAGCTTCGGGAAGAAGTCTTGCAGGTCGGGCATGGCGATGCCGAGGAAGGCGTTCTTCATCTTCATCTTCAGCATCTCGCGCTGCGCGAAGTTGTCGAGCACGTTGAGGGTCGCGCTGGTGACGGCGGCGAACATTTCGGGGACGGCCGAGTCCTCGACCTTGATGTGGAGTCCGCCCATCTTGGTGCTCACCTGGCAGGTGTTGATGGGACCGACCGAGCTGTGGACGGGCTTGGTCGTGCCGACGACGAACGCGCCGAAGTCGCCGTTCGTGGAGAAGTGCGTGCCGAGCTTGTCGGTGAGCTTCAGCCCGCCGCGTTCGCGCGAGCGCAGGAGGATTTCGGTCGTGCCGAGCGTGCCGGCGCAGAGGAAGACCATCGGGGCCGAGACCGTCTTCTTGTCGCCGTCGTCGCGGTGATCGCGGTAGGTCACTTCGTAGCCGCCCGCGATCTGTCTGATCTCGCGCACCTCCGCCAGCGGCGAGAGCGCCACGCCCTTCGCCGGGTCGAAGAGCAGCTTCGTGTAGAGCGTCTTGCTGAAGGTGTGGCGCGCGGAGGGCAGGCAGCCTAGGATGCAGCGCCCCTGGCGCTGGCAGAACGTGCCGACCTTGGCGGCGTCGCCCCCGTCGGGGCGGTGCGGGTCGTACTCGATGAGCGAGAGGTCGAGCGGCTTCCACGGGAGCTTGATGCCGAGCTTCCCCTCGCTCAGCTTCGCCGCGTCGCGCAGCACGCGCGCGCGGTCGAGGTAGAGGTAGTCGTCGGTCGTGAGGTTCGTCACGTCGCGTCCCGGCAGCGGAATCTTGGTGACGATGTGGTTGAGGCGGCCGCGGTTCTCCTCCATCCACTTGTATGCCGCCTGGTAGTCAGCGTCAGCCAGGTTGAGTCCGATGCCCTGCAAGACTTCGGCTTCGGGGCGCACCGTGACGTTCGAGTAGATGAGCGAGCCGCCGCCGACGCCACTGGCCGTGAGGATGTCGGCCTGCTTGAACATCGAGTACTGGTAGAGTCCGTCCTTGTTGACGCCGCTGCGGACGGCGGAGAAGAAGTTGCCCAGCCCCTGCCGGTGGTCGGGCCGCGTCCAGTACTGCACGGGGTGCTGCGGGGTCTGCTTCTTAGCCCAGACGGGGATGGGGTCGCGCGTGCTCGGCGGCGCCTTGCCGAGCTTCGAGGGCGTCACCCACCACGTGCCGCGCTCCAGCATCAAGACCTTCTTCCCCTTCTGTGCCAGGCGGGTCGCGGCGACGGTGCCGCCGAAGCCCGTCCCGATGACGATGGCGTCGAAATTGAATGGCATGAGGTCTGCTCCTTATTTGGTGAGCTTGAGGGACTGCGTTTTGCCGTCCGTCAGTAGAACGCGCCGCGTGCGAGTTTGAGGGCGCGGGTGATCAGGCGTCGAGACTCGGAGGCTGTCGCGCCGCAAGCGAGGGGCGCGTTAGGGGTACAGGGCGATTAAAGAGCTTCGAGAATTTGTAAGGAACGAATCGGCGCCGGTCGGGGCACCGCCTGGCTACTCCGTCGAGGACAGGCGCACTCTAAGCCCGACGCAAATAACTGTCAAGAGTTTCCGATAGCCGGTAGCGCCCTGGTTTGAATTAACGAAAGAGAACCAACTCCGCCCCGACTATTTACTCTTAGTGCCTGAAGTAATCACCTCTTGTGAGCCTTGCCGCCGCCGACACACGAGAGGCACAAGAAAAGGGCAGCACTAAATTCGTGCTGCCCGTAAGTGTGCGAGTTGACTGGACTGGGAGGCAGGGACTCGAACCCCGATAGCCAGATCCAGAGTCTGGAGTCCTACCATTGGACGACCTCCCAACAAGGCGAGAAAAATTAACGTGGGGTCGCCCCGGTTGTCAAATCCAGCCGCCGGTTGTTCAGCGGCGCGAGGGCGCGTTGACGACCGCCTCGGCGCGCGTGACGGCGTCGAAGCGCTTGCCTTCTGGCACGACGGCATTCCCGCCGCGCTTGAAGCCGGTGAGGAGCGCGGCGGGCGCGGCGACGCCGAGCCCCAGCCCGAGCAGCACGGTCTGCGTCGCCACCTTCGCGCCCTTGCTGTCGCCCACCGCCCGCCCCGACGCCGTGAGCGCGACGCGCGAGCCGTCCACCGCCGTCACCTCTTTCAACTCCCACACGATGCGCCCCGCGCGCCCCCAGTGACCGTTGCGCTCAGCCTTCACTACGCGCGCCGTCGCGGTCGCGCCCTGCGCGATCACCGTCGCGCCGTCGATGACGACGGGGTTCACGACTCGCAAGGAGACGGCGTCGCCCGTGCGCGTCGTCATCGAGTCGATGGTGTGCGCCATCTCCAGCTCGACGCGCGTGCCCGCGGGGAGTTTGATGTCCTTCAGGACTGCGGGCGGCGTCTGCTCGACCGCCGCGCCGAGGGGCTCGCCGATCATCGCCTTCAGCACTTCGTCGGGGACGCCGAGCGACTTGAGCTGCGCCAGCGTCTCCGGTCTCGTGTCGAAGGCGGTGCGCGCGCCCCTGATCTTCGCGACGACAACAGCGGCGGGCAGGTCGGCATCGACGAGAGCCAGCACGTCGTCGTTCGACATCGCGCGCGCGCTAACCGCCGCCGCCGCCGCGTTGGTTGTCGCCGCCGCCGCCGTCGCGGCGCTCGGCGTCGCCTCCGGCTTCGCGAGCGCGGTCGAGAGGGCGGTTGGCGGTTGGATATTTTTCACTGCGTCCTGCGGCGCGGGCGAGCCGCAAGCGGAGGCGGCGCGCAGCACGATTGCCGCCGTCAAGATCAAGGAAAGAGTCGTTTTCATCTTCGTCCTCCTCAACTAATCGTCCGCAAACACAAGACCGCGTGGCAAGCACGATGCCACGCGGTCTCTTCCGTTCAGCGTATGGAGGCGGACAGTTCCTCGACTGTCACACGCGCGCCCGTCACTGAATCTGGGCGGCTACTGCTTTGACTGTCGGTCTGGATGCTGCTTGAAATAAGGCGCGAAGTCTTCTACCACGCGCGTGACTGTCTTAGCATCCAACTTTTTGACATCGGCTTTGTTTGGGTTCTTCTCAGAGAACACTTCTAGCCGTATCTGTCCACAAGACTCGGAGATCGCATCAGCCGGATAGAAGTAGACTCCCTCGTAAGTGGCGTCTTTGGCCTTTAAGAAATAGTTGCTCTCGTTTAAGACATGAGCGACTTTTCCGGGATGAATGGGCTGTACTTCGTTCTCGCCGCACATCAATCTCATCCGATAAAAATCTGTCTTGAAACGTAAATTGGCTCGGGTGTGAATGCCATAGTTTGCTGCAACACCGCGCCCGACCGCACCCCAGAATGACTCGCCGAGGTTCGGGACCGCGCGGATCACCAGCACCGGCTTATACTCACCCACGTATTCAGCCCAGTTACGCAAATCCTCGAAAGGTCTGAACGTACCTTGAACCGCGCCGTCCTTTTTATTGCGCTTATCTTTGGTCTTAGCTGCCTCGCGCTCGGCTTCGGTGGCTAAGCGGTACTTAAGCGTTGG
>JAIVJC010000231.1 GCA_020200235.1 Acidobacteriota bacterium
GGCGTTGCTGGGTCAGGCTTTCGCCCATTGCCCAAAATTCCCGACTGCTGCCTCCCGTAGGAGTCTGACCCGTATGTCAGTGTCAGTGTGGCCGACCGCCCTCTCAGGCCGGCTACGGATCGTAGCCTTGGTAAGCCGTTACCTTACCAACTAGCTAATCCGCCGCAGGCTCCTCTTTAGACGCGAGGTCTTTCGATCCCCCGCTTTAACAACTGTCACCATTAGGTGCCGCTGCATTATGCGGTATTAGCAACCGTTTCCGGTTGTTATTCCCCATCCAAAGGTAGATTACCTACGTGTTACTCACCCGTGCGCCACTCTACTCGCCCCCCGAAGGGGACTTTCGCGTTCGACTTGCATGTCTGAGGCACGCCGCCAGCGTTGATTCTGAGCCAGGATCAAACTCTCGTTAGAATTTGTATCTCTGGAACATTATCGATACTGGTCAAGTATCCGATAATGACTCTTCTCGAGTTTTAAGCCGCGAGCTTTATCGCTCACAGCCGCTCTCAAAGGTCTATTAACAGGACACGCTCTATCTAGTTTTCAAAGATCGGTTTGTCTTGACCGAATCCAGACATAGATGCCTCGGATTCGTTCCGGTTGCCCACAGCCGACTCCTTGTCGTCTCAAGCAAAACGCGACTTTAACTCAGCACGTTCACCTTGTCAAGCGCGTCAGAGTTTGACGCGCCGACCTCGGTTTCCGTTGCCCGCCTCGCCGAAGATTATTAGGTCTTCAGGGGACGAAACAGCCGCTCCCTCTAGACAAAACTCTGTAAAGAGAAGCGGCTCGTCAAAGCGCTTGGTTGCCGGAATTCCAACCGCCGTATTTCAGGCGAATGGGCATTATAGGGATTCTTCGTGAGTTGTCAAGCGTGTGCGAAAGAAAATTTCACGCCTGCAACTTGAGGCGGAAACCCCAGAAAATACTGATTATTTCTTCCTCGTATCGCCGGGCAGCGCCTGCTCCGGCTCAGCCTTCAAATGCCCTCGGTCGTCTTTGTATATCCTGAAGCGGTAGTCCCTGACCTCTTTCCCGTCCTCCGCCCGGATGACAAAGTACTTACTTCCGCCGCTCTCTTCGATGCGCAGTGGCAGTCGACCGCGTATGTCGTGGCTGCGGAAGGCGGTGTAGTGCTCCTGCCGGGTCTTGTCGTATCCGAGGACGTAGATGCGATCGAAGTCGGGCTGGTCTGTGCCTGACGATTCGTTGTTATCGCTCTTCTCGAGGATCACCCAGCTCCCCGGTTGCGCATCGCCCGGCGTAGAGCCGTTTCCCTTCTCCGCCTCGTCGAGCCTGTGCCACGCGACGAACTCGCGACCACCTCGATAGAAGATGATGTCGCTTGGGACCGAGAGCTCCACCTGCTTGCCGAACACCCAGCCGGCGGGCGCGGGCGAGATGTCCGGCGTCAAACGAACTTTGTACCAGAGCTCATCCGGCTCCACCTGCGGTTTCGCCGCTTCACTCTCGCCACGCCTCCGGCTATTCGTCTGCGCGGAGCCCGGCTTGGGAGCGTCGTCGCTCTCGGCGACCGCCTCAGCGGTCTTCGGCGTGGGCACGCGCTTCCAGCCGACGATCTCGAAGTGAGAGCCGCCTTCGAGTTTCAATAAAATGTTTTCGTTGTTGCCGCGGTCGGGCGAGAAACGCAGGTTGGCGCTGGCGCGTAGCTGCCCCGTCGCCTGCGCGGGGATGCTCTTGTCCTCCTCGGCGAGGCGGAGCGAGCGTTCGAGCAGCTCCTGCGGCATGATGTTGCGCGATTCGATCCAACCTTCGGTACTCTCGGCGTCGTGCGTTCGCACGCGCAGCCAGCGCTCGCGCTGCTTCTCTGATTCCCCGATGTCCGACGCCTCCACGATGTCAACCACGTCGCCGCGCAGGACTTCCTTGATGTCGGCTGCGACGATGGCGGTCGAGCTGCGCACCTGCGCGCGCCGCGCGATGACGACGCCCGTGCGGCGCACGCCCGCGAGAGTCTTGCACCCGACGACGAGTAGCAGCGTCGCCGTGAGCAGCAGGAAAGTTATGACGGCTCTTCGCGTGACTTGCTGGGAAGGTGTCTGCATTCTCGACGGCTCGCGCTCAGGCGGACTGTGTTGAAGGGATTCCTCGCGGGAGATCACAAAAGAGAGCACAAAGCGTGCGGCTGCCGTGATCCCGCCGCCGATTATTGTAACCCAATCTGCCGAAGCAAGTCGCGCTGCGCGCCCCGCAACGAACCCGAGACGACGAGGCGGCTGCGCGCGCCCGTCCTCTCCAGTAGCAGTCCGTAGGGTTGAAGCTCCGCCGCGAGGTCGATTCGTTGCGCGCCCCTGACAAATTTGTCTGTGAACTCACGACCGCCGAGCAGTTCTTCGAGCGTTCCGAGGGCGACGGCGTTCGCGTCAAGCCCGCGCGAGCCCGACAGCGCGCGCCGGAACAGGGCGCGGTACACATCGTCGAGGGAGCGTTTGCCGCCGCTCGCGGAGCGGAGTTTCAGATCGTAGAGCGCCGCGACGAGCATCCCCTTGTGGTAAACGAGCGCGTTCGAGCCGGTCCAACGGCGCGAGGACGCTTCGAGGAGCGAGACCGTGTCTTGCCCCTTCAGCGCGTCGTAGGCGTCGGAGGCGCGAGCGAGCGCGTCGAGGTAGTCGTTGAAACTAAGATCGCCGAGTCGCTGCGAAGCGCGGAGCGCCTGGTAGTTCGTGAAGCCTTCGTAAAACCAGCCGTAGTCGCCCGCGAGCCCGAGACCGTTCGGGACCCAGAGGTGGAACAGCTCGTGGGCGAGGGGCGCGCCGAGCCGCATGAGGGCTGACGCTCTCGAAGGCGCGCGCCCGGAAAGGTAAAGGACGGTCCCGCCGCGCGCCTCCGCAGCCCACTGGCTCGCCACCGACTGACGCGGAAATGGTGCGACGACGACGAGCGCGTCCTTTCGCGGCACGCCGTCGAAAGTTTTGGCGTGCTCCTTGACGATGGCGGCGACGACCCCGGCGCCCTCTTCGTCGGCGAACGCCCAATCGCCCGCGAAGGCGACTCTCAATCGCATGCCTCGCACTTTCGCGGCGCGCTCGCGCACGTCGCCGCCCGCGAAGGCGACGAAAGATTCCGCGTCCGCGAGATCGTAAACTTCCGCCGCACCACCCTCTTCGCTCGCAGCGATCTTCCAGCCGCCGGGTAACTCGAACGACAGCCGCGCGCGCGCGAGCGGGAGCGGCAGCAGGTCGCCGGGCATGAGCGCGCAGCGCGACTCTGTAAGCCACGAGACGTGCGCCGCGTCGCCGGCGGAGGTCGGCGGGTCGAGCCTGATCTCGTAGGTGAACTTAGTAGCATCGCGCTCGGCCGTGAACTCGCCGGGCGCGAGTTTGCGGACGGGCACGCTCGCGCCGCGCTCGTCCGAGAGCGAGAGGCTCTCGATCCTTTCGCCGAGCCCGACCATCCCGGCGTAGTTGTTCCGGAACGACCAGACTCTCGTCGCGACGCTTCTCGTCCCTACGACGCGGACGCGCGGCGGCGAGATCGAGACGACACTGATCCGCGCCTCCGTCATCTGCGCGCGCGCCGTGGTGGCGGCAATCGCGAATAAAAGGAAGATGAGGGTGATGCTGTAGAGCGGCAGTCTCATCGGTGCGCGAGTAAGTCTTGCGCGAGCAAGATTCGGGCGCGGCGGTCGAGGTCTTTGATGAAGGAGAGGTGGTTGCGGTAGACGCGGTTGCCGAGGTTGAAACTGTTGACCGCGAAGACGTGCGCGACGTGCGTGCGCGCGAGCGTGTAGGAGCCGGAGAAGTCGAAGATCGCGTAGCCGGGCGTGCGCGTCTCGGTCGGGAAAATCTGATCCTGATCCTTGACCATCAGGACCCCGGGTCGCAGGCTGAAGCCCTTGTGGCGGAAGTCGAGCCCGACGCGCGCGCGCCAGGGCGGGATGCGCGGCAGCGGCGTCCCGTCCGTGAGCTGCGCGTCCACGGCGTCGAGACCGACGTTCGCGAAGAGGTTGTCGGTGAGCCCGAAGTCCGCGCTCACTTCGGCGCCGATGAAGCGGCTGTCCGCCTGCTCGTAGCGCGCCTCGATGAGGTTCTCATTGATCGCTCCGGTCGGCGCGAGGAAGACGAAGTCTTTGATCTTGTAATAGTAGACGTTCGCCTCGCCGTGGAAGCGTTTCGACTCGTGACGCAGGCTCACGTCAACGCCGTCGTTACGCTCGCGCGTCAGGAGCGGGTTGCCGATCTCGAAGGTCAGGTTACCCACGTGGGGTCCGTTGTTGTAAAGCTCTTCGAGCGCGGGCGCGCGGTAGGAGTGCGTGTAGTTAGCGACGAAGGCGCCGTTCTCCCAGAGCCCGACGCGGACGCCCGCCGCGCCCGAGAAGCCGGTGAACGAGCGGTCAATCGATCCTTCCGGATTGTAACTGTTGCGCTCGAGGCGCGCGCCGAGCTGGAACCTGACGCGTTCGAGATCGATCTCTTCGAGGGCGAAGGCGGCGAAGTTTTCCTGGATCGTCGGCGGGGCGAGCGCTTCGGCGCCGACCGTCTTGTAGTCGCGGTGGAAACCCGCGAAGCCGAAGCTGCCGGAGAATTTCCCGCTCTTCTTCTGATCGAAGACGCCGCGGTAGAGGAACTGCTTGTTGGTCAGCGTCGTGCCGACCTCTTCCGCCTCCATCTCGTCGTGCTTGTAGTCGCTGTAGTCGAGCGTCGCGCGGAAGCCGCTGACGGCGGTGCCGAGATCGCGGAAGCCGCCGCTGAACTTGAAGTCGTGGCGGCGCGCGTTGATGGAGACGTCGGAGCCGAGGTCTGTGCCGCCGCTCTCGAAGAACGAGGCGAAGGGGACGCCGTAGCGTCGGTGATCGTAGTTGTAGGTGAAGCTGGCGAACTTCTTGTCCGAGTACCAGCCGGTGCCGAGCGTGCCGTTGCCCGCGCGCGTGAACGACTGCTCGACGACGCCGAGCGGCGTGCGGAAGTCGCCCGTGCGTTGCAGCGAGCCGTTGCCCCAGAACATCCACTTGCCCGTGCCGTACTCGACGCCGCCCGACGCGCCGCCCTGATCCATCGTCGTCGCGCCGACGCCCGTCGCGTAGCCGCGCCAGCCCTCGTGCGCCGCGTCGTGGCCCGTGACGGCGTTGACGACGCCGCCGACCGCGCTGCCGCCATAGAGCAGCGTCGCGGGACCTTTGACGACTTCGAGGCGTTCGAGCGACATCACGTCGATGGGCTCGGCGTGATCCGCCGACTGCGAGCCGAGTGATCCCGTCGAGGAGCCGTCCTGCGTGATGAGCACGCGGTCGCCGTCGAACCCGCGCACGACGGGGCGCGACGAGCCGGGACCGAAGCTGCGCTTGGCCACGCCGGGCTCCTTCTCCAGCACCTCGCCGATTGACGGGTGGCTCTCTTCCGTCAGCCTGAGCGTGTCGAGCGTGGTCACAGACTGGAACGATTCGAACGTCGTCTGCTCGCTGCCCGTCGCCGTCACCGTCACCTCCTCTTTCAGCCCGGCGAGGTGCAACTCGATGTCCGCCGTCGCCGTGCCGCCCGCCGTCACGGTCACCTTCTCGACCGCGTCGGGGAAGCCCTCCATGTGCGCGAGCACCGTGTAAGAGCCGGGCGCGACGCCCGTGATCTCGTACACGCCTTCCTCGTTCGTCTGGACGGAACGCTTGAGCTGGACGATGGTGATGATGACGTTGTGGACGACCTTGCCGTCCGCGGCGACCCTCACCGTGCCGCGGATCGTGCCGCCCGCCTGCGCGAGCGCGAGTTGCGGCTGACAAACTAAGAGCAATGATACGGCGAGACCCGACAGTAATTTTCTCGGCTTCATTCCCGACCCTCCTTCAAACATGAGGACTCGACGCCTAAATCGCACGATCGTGCTGCTGCCAGACGGTCGCGATCAGCTTGTTGCGTTTGAAGTGACGCTGTTTAGCGCGCGGCGGTGTGCGGGCGCGCGCGGTGCGTCGCGGTCAGTGAAGCGGCGGGGCGCGCCCGGCGCAGGCGCGAGAAGGGCGTGAGCGTCCCGGGGCAGTCGTGGCGGGCTCGACGATGAGGCGCGTCGTCCGCGGCGCGATTGNNGCTCGGAGCTGCGCAGGCTGGAAGAGAGGTTGCGTTGCAGTCGGCAGAGCAGGCACTGCGCGTGATTGTTGACCCCGCGCGCGTCGAGCCCCTCGCCCCCCTCCGCCACGCGCGGCGACGTACTCACAGCCCGCGCCGAGAGGTTCGGCGCGAGGTGCGTGTGCGCCGCGCTCGCCTGGACGCCGTGGAAGACGAGGAGCAGCAGGAGGAGAGCCGTCAAGCGCCCCCTCACACCGCCCGCCGTGCCGAGTCTCTTTCGGAGTCTCAACCTTTCAAATCTCTTTCCGTGGAACTAAAAGTGTGAACAGTTTAACCACAAGCCGCTTTCGGCTGTCAATCGAGCGGCGCGGCGTCGCACGCGCGGGCGCGAGCCTGCCTTGCGGGGAACAAAAACGCCGCTCCCGGCGTAGAATCGGGCGAAGGGTTAGATGCGCAGAAACCGCCCCTGAACGTTGACAGTTCGTTTTTCGCGCCGATAAAATGCAGCCTCGCCGGTGACCTTTTCCCCGCCCTACGGGTCGAGAGGAGCGAACATGAGTCTCGTCAAGATCATCATCATCACGCTCGCCGTCATCCTGACCCTCCTCTTCCTCGGTCGCTTCCTGTTCTAGCGGCGCGCTGCCAGTGAACCTTCGACGCCCCTCGCAGCAAAACCCGCGCCCCGCACGCACGCGCCGCGCGCTCCGGTCACTACACACACTCAACTTAATCCTCTTCGCGTTCACACTCGCGCCTGACGCCGCGCTCGCGCAGACCCCGACAGTTCCTACAACAGACGACGACGAAGTGCTGAGCGTCAGGACCGACCTCATCACCGCCAGCTGCTTCGTCACGGACTCGCGCGGTCGCCGCGCGGGCGGTCTCGCCGCCTCCGACTTTCAGGTGCGCGACAACGGGCGTCCCGTCGCCGTCAGCTACTTCGCTCCGGGCGCGTCGCGCGTCGCGCTCGTCTTCGCGCTCGACGCCTCGGGCAGCGCGCGCGAGCACATCGAGCGGCAGCGCGAGGCGGCGCTCGCGCTCCTCTCCCGCTTCGGCAAGGGATCGCGCGCGGCGGTGCTCGCCTTCGCAGAGAGACCCGCGCTCGCGCTCCCTCTAACGTCCGACACCGAGCAGGTGCGCGCCTCGTTCCACCTCCGCGCCCGGAGCAACCTCCACACGGCGATCTTCGACGCCGCGCTCGCAGCCGTGCGCGCCTTCGACTCCGCCAAGCCCGACCCCGCCGAGCGGCGCATCGTCCTCCTGCTCAGCGACGGGCTCGACAACGCGAGCGAGGCGCGCGCCCCCTCGGTCGTCGAAGAGGCGAACGCGCGCGGCGTCTCGTTCTACGTCATCCACTTCCCGCTCTACGAGCCCGCCGGAGACCGCCTCGCCGTGCGCCGACCCGCGCGCGGCTTCCGCGAGCTGGCACAGCGAACCGGCGGCGCGCACTTCCTCCTCGGCGACGCCGCGCGCGCGCTCGATCTCCACTACACTTACGATCTCGCGCCCGTCTTCGACGCCATCGCCGACGATCTGCAAAGCCAGTACGTCGTCGGCTTCTACCTCGACGAAGCCGCGCGCAAAGAGCCGGAGCACAAGCTCGAAATAACTCTGACGCAGAAGAGAAAGCTGCGCGTTCATACACTGCGCGACCGATACGTCTTGAAGACGCTGACAGGTAAACCGTGACAGGTGACAAGAAAAGTCTGGAGTCTGAAGTCGGGAGTCTACTCGATCCGCATTCGTGTTCGACTCTAGACCCCGGACTCCGGACTCCTGACTGTCAAACCTGTTACGCTTAACAACTATGACTGAAAAGAATGATCGAGGGCTGAGGACGATCCGGCGCGCGGTGCTGAGCGTGTCGGACAAGGCCGGGTTGATCGAGTTCGCGCGGGGCTTGCGCGAGTTCGGCGTCGAGCTTCTGAGCACGGGCGGCACGGCGTCGGCGCTGCGCCAGGCGGGGCTCGACGTGCGCGACGTGTCGGAAGTCACCGGCTTCCCCGAAATGCTCGACGGGCGCGTGAAGACCCTGCACCCGCGCGTCCACGGCGGCTTGCTCGCCGTGCGCGACAACGAAGAGCACGTGCGCGCGCTCGCGGAGCACGGCATCGAGCCCATCGACATGGTCGTCATCAACCTCTACCCGTTCGAGCGGACGATCGCGCGCGCGGGCACGACGCTCGAAGAAGCCATCGAGCAGATCGACATTGGCGGGCCCGCGATGATCCGCTCCGCGTCGAAGAACTACCGCGACGTCGCCGTCATCGTCGCGCCCGACGCGTACACTCAAGTGCTCGAGGAGATGCGCGCCAACGGCGGCGCGCTCACGCTCGCGACCCGCGCGCGCCTCGCGCGCACCGCGTTCCTGCGAACCGCGACTTACGACGGCTTCATCGTCGCCTACCTTTCGGGCGCGGCGGAGCGGGAGTCCGCGGCGTCACCCGCCGGCACGGGCGGCTCCGGCGGGGTCTTCGCCGCGTCGGGCGGCAGCGCGGACGCCGACGCGAAAGACATTACTTCTATCGAAGACTGGCAGGAGCTGCCCGACCGAGCCTCTTGGACTCTGCGGAAGACTCAGAGCCTGCGCTACGGCGAGAACCCGCACCAGCGCGCGGCTCTCTACGACACGGGCTCGCGCGGCGGCGTCGGCCGCGCCGAACTCATCTCCGGCAAGGAGATGTCTTACAACAACTTCGTTGACGCCGACGCCGCGTGGCAGCTCGTCTGCGACTTCGACGATCTCGCGTGCGCGATCATCAAGCACACGAACCCCGCGGGAGTGGCGCTCGGCGCGTCGGCACAGGACGCATACCGGCGCGCGCTCGCGACCGATCCCACGTCAGCCTTCGGCGGCATCGTCGCCTTCAACCGCACGGTTGGCGAGGCGGCGGCGCGCGCCGTCGTCGAGATTTTCACGGAGGTCGTCGTCGCCCCCGACTTCGACGCGGCGGCGCTCGAAGTCCTGCGCGCGAAGAAGAACCTGCGCGTGCTGCGTGCGGGCGAGCCGCGCGCCGCAGCCGGGCTCGAGTACAAGCAGATCGCCGGCGGGATGCTCGTCCAGACGCGCGACACTCACCGGCTCGCGCGCGGCGATCTCAGAGTCGTCTCGAAGCGCGCGCCGAGCGACGCAGAGACGGGCGCGCTGCTCTTCGCGTGGACGGTCTGCAAGCACACGAAGTCGAACGCCATCGTCTACGCGCGCGCGGGGCAGACGGTCGGCGTCGGCGCGGGTCAGATGTCGCGCGTCGATTCGGTGCGCCTCGGCGCGTCGCGCGCGCAGCTCCCGGTCGCGGGCTCCGTCTTGGCGTCCGACGCCTTCTTCCCCTTCCGCGACGGGCTCGACGAAGCCGCGAAGCACGGCATCACCGCCGTCATCCAGCCCGGCGGCTCCGTGCGCGACGCCGAAGTCATCGCCGCCGCCGACGAGCACGACCTCGCGATGGTCTTCACGGGCGTGAGGCACTTCAAGCATTGAAGTGCGGGGGATAGTGGTTAGGGGCTGGGGGTTAGGGATGAGGCTTGGGTTTGAAGATCGATCTTAGGTTTCCCCAATTCCCTAAACCCCCGACCCCTGACCCCCAGCCCCCTTCTTCCTTGCAGTCGCGCCGCGCAATCGTCGATACTTGCGCGCGAAGGCGGCGTAGGTC
>JAIVJC010000033.1 GCA_020200235.1 Acidobacteriota bacterium
ATTGTGCTGCGCCCGCCGCGAGATTGCAAACGCACGCGAGCCCCCCTCGGACGCGGAAAATCCGCGCGCGCCAGACCCGCGGGCGGCGACCGCGGCGCTCCGCCCGCGCGCGCTTCCAACCGCGTCGCCCCGTGCGCTATACTCCCGCCGTTTTCATCAACGTGAAGAAAAGTTTGGAGACCGCCGCCCATGCTTCGACTCAAGCTCAGCCTGTTCGCCTCCGCCCTCGCGCTCTTCGCCCTCGCCTGCTCGACGAACACCAGTACGGTCACGGAGACCGTGACGAACACGAACCGCGCCGCGAACGCCAACGCCGCGAGCGCGAACGCCGCCGCGCCCGCCGCGTCGCCCGACCAGTCGGCTGCCGCCCGCACGACCTTCAACAACTCCTGCGTCAAGTGTCACAAGGAGAACGGCGAGGGCGGCGTCACCGAGATCGACGGCGAGAAGCTGCGCACGCCGAGCTTCAAGGGCGGCCACGCGCTCAAACATTCGGACGCGGAGTACGCCAAGCAGATCACGGAGGGCGGCGAGGGCATGCCCAAGTTCAAGGATCGGCTCACGCCCGAACAGATCAACGGTCTCGTCCGCTTCATCCGCTCGGAGTTCCAGTCCGGTCTTAACGCGGGCGGCGCGTCGAACTCGAACAAGTGACGCCGCCTGTGCTATCCTGCGTGCCGCGCGCAGGCTCGCGCGCCCGTAGCTCAGTCGGATTGAGCATCTGACTTCGGATTCTCATGGTCACAGCCTTCAAAGAAGTACGGCTGAACGATCAGGATCATACAGGTACAGGAAGTCTAAGGGGCCGTTAGCTCAGTCTGGATAGAGCACTGGTCTTCGGAACCAGGTGTCGGGGGTTCGAATCCCTCACGGCCCATTGAATCTATGTTGTTTTACAGCCCCTGCCTGGTGTATTGACTTAAGTGGCTGCTTCTCAGCGGCGCTTTGCCGTAGGAGGAATGTCGTGACGAGACTCAAACGCCTTTCAGTCGCCGCACCACTGTTGGCGCTCCTCTTCCTGCTCCCGGCGGAAGCCTTCGCCGACAACGTCGTCATCACCGGCGGGACGGTCGTCATGATCGACGGCAGCAGCGCGTCGCAGGTCACCGTCAACTTGACGGGCGCAAACTCGTCGTGGACGGGGTCGGCTACTTACCCCCCGCCTTCAGAGTCGTAGCGGATTTCACTATCAACGCCCTCACGCCCATCGTCGTGCCGGAAGGGAATCCGGATGTTTTCACCTTCTCCGTCCAGTTCAACATGAGCGGTGGATACGGTGTTGAAGACGGCGCCGGACTTCAGACCATCAGTTCTGGTCTCCTCACCGGGCAGGGGTGGGCTGAGGTTGTTCTCGCCAGGGGCGGCTCCCAGACCGACGGCACTCCTCTATACTGGGCTCGAAGCGCCACTTATCACTTCACCCCCGCCGCCGTGCCGGAGCCCGCCACGCTCGCGCTACTCGGAGCAGGTGTGGCTGGTCTCTCCGCAACACTCCGCCGGAAGCTGCGCGTCAGGTAGTGATGTGCGCGCGTCGTTGACTCCAAAATGAATCAGGAGAGGCTCGGAAGCCTCCCCTGATTTTTTTATGTGACCCCGACGATAACTTCGGCGGCGCGCGTTACTGCATGCTGAGCAGGACCAAGATTTCGCCCTTGCCGCCCGAGAGCGGCTCCAGAGCCTTGCCGATGATCGTGCCGGGTCGGTGGAGACGGTTGCCCGCGACGCGGACGGGCACGGACTTCATCGCCGACCCCGGCGTGTCGCTGGTCACGAGCAGGTCGCCGATCTTGACGGAGTGCCGCGTCGCGTCGACCATGACCTTCACGCGCCCCGTCGTCGCGACGAGCACCTGACCCTCGCCGCCCTCGCCGAGGATCAAGCCGGGCTGCGCCGAGACGACCCCCGCGACGTGCGTATCATACTTGAGGTGGGAAGGCTCGACGCCGTTCGAGCGGGTCACGTCCAGAATGACGACGGTGCCCGGAGTGATCTTCTGCCGGGCGGGCACCCACTCAGCCACGTCCTGGTACTTGGCTGCGATGTTGCCCGCCACCACCGCGTTACCGGACACCCTCATGTCACCTACAACGTCGAGCGCGGCTTGAGGGTCGGGGTTGCCGATGCCCACTCTGCCCGTAGACGTTACCCGGAAGCGCTCGGGACCCGGGTAGACCGAGCTGTCGTGGTAGGTGAAGCTGCCGTCGGCGTTGAGGCGGAAGGAGAAGTCCTGCCCGCCGTTGTGCAGCGAGTTGACGTAGCCGATGAAGTTGCGCCCCACGTCGAAGCCGAACCCGCCCTTGCGCTCCCCGTTGACCGACAGCCCCAGGTTGTTGTTGCCCGTCCCCGTCGAGTCCAGCATCAGCCCGAACCCGTTGTTCGAGCCGGTCGTGCGGATCGTCTGCAACAGCCCCAGGTGGGCGGGGATCACGCCCTGCACTGTCAATAAACTGCCGGGGCTGTTCGTGCCGATCCCGATAAACCCATTCGCTTCGCTGACGATGGAATCGCCGAGCGTGCCGCTGTTATCAGTCCACTTGGCGAGCTTCCCTTGCGTGCCGGCGCCGGCTGCGGCGGGCACGACCCGAGGTTGCCTTCGGGCGTGAGCCGCATCAGCTCCTTGTCCTTGCCGCCGAAGAAATCGCCGACCCGGAACGTCAGAGCCCCGCGCGTCGAGACCACCTGCCCGACCTTGCCGTCGTGCGCCAGGAGAGTTCCGGCGGTCGCGGCGTCTGGCGCGACCAGCGCCGGATACTTCTCCGACTCGACCGCCCCGACCGACTCGCCCTCGCCCAACTGCAGCGACGCCTGACCGCCTTCAATCACGACCGTGCCCTGCTTGACGCTCATGCGCTTCGACAAGCCGCGCACCGTGACGACGCACAGGTAAGAGCCGTCGGGCAGCGTCTGCCCCTGCTTGTCTTGCAGAGTCCAGTCGCGCACGTTGCCGGGCTGGAACTCGGAGTTGTAACGGGACGCGCCATTCGCGTCGAACACTTCGAGCCGCAACTGCCCGACGCTGCCCGGCGCACTTAAGCGCACGCCCTTCGCGGAGATCGAGATGGTGACGTTCGCGTCTTCCTGCGCGGGACGTTTACCGGCCGCGTCCGCCTGGGCGAAGGCGGTAGATGCCAGTGGCAGCGACAGCAACAGTCCGAGCGTGATGTTTCTCAACGTGATCATGATTTCTCCTCTTGTCTTACTGCGCCCGACCCTGCGGGCAGACACCTAGTCTCAAGCGCGGGCTGAGAATTGCCCCGCAGGCGGACGCTAAACTTTTATCCGGCGACGGCGCGCACGCGCTGGCGCAGCTCCTCGATGTCCAACCGACGGATGACGGAGCCGACTCCGAGCGTCGGGTTCGAGTAAGCGGGTCCGGCCGGGTAGCCGAGCCTCTGCGCCGCGTCGTCCAGATACGTGCGCAATTCCAAAATGTGCACAGCCTTGATGACGGTCGCGCCCGGCGTGAGCGTCGCGTCCGTCCAGGGCGCGGGGCTCAAGCCCGCCACCAGTCTGAGGGCGTCGACCGCCGCCCGTAGTTCGAGGATGTGCTGAGCCTTGGCGGTCGTCACGCCCGCGACGAGCGGATCGTCCGTGAAGACGGTCGGCAGGTAGGCGAAGGCGTTGGTCTTCGACGCAGTCTCGCCCGTCGAGGTCGAGACCGTGATCGTGACGGCGCCGACGGCGTGCGGCGGTGTGGTGACGGTGATCTCGCTCGTGCCGTTGGTGAACGTGAACGACGCCGCGACGCCGCCCACCGTCACGCTCGTCACACCGGCGAACTCGCCCGTCAGCTTGATCTGCTGCCCGCCCGAGGCGCGACCCGCGGGCGGCGCGACGGTGTCGATCCTGAGCGCGACCGCGACCGGCGTGCCGTTGAGCGTGAGCGTGTACGCGCCCGTCTCACCCGGCAGTGATGAGTTGGCGTAGATCGTGTAGGTCCCGTTCGTGGGCAGCGTGAAGTTGCCGCTGAACGCGGGGATGCGCGCGTTGGTCGTGCCCGAGCCGTTGTCGTCCTCCGCGACCACCGAGCCCGAGGGCGAGAGCAGGAAGAGGTAGGCGTCGAAGGCGTTGGAGTTCATCGCGATGCTGATCGCCTGACCCGACGTGCCGCCGAAGGTGTACACGTCTATGAAAGAGCCGTCGGCTGGCAGACGGCAGTCGCCTAAGCCGAGCGTGCCGTTCTTCGTCTCGCCGACCGTGATCGGCGCGGAGGGGCAGGGGTTCGCGTCGAGCGTGAGAGAGACGGTGTAGCTGCCGGTGACGTTCGGCGCGGCGGAGTTGGCGATGATGCGGTAGGTTCCCGTCTGCGGCAGCCTCGCGACACCTGAGCCCCGAGGGATGCGCGCGTCACTGCCGCCGCCGCCGTTGTCGTCGCGCGCCAGCTCCGTCCCGTCGGGCGCGATGAGGAAGAGGAAGTTATCGAACGTAGAGCTCATCGAGACGGCGATCTGCTGACCCGCCGTGGCGTTGAAGGTGTAATCGTCGTGGAAGGAATTGTCGTCCGTAAAGTGGCAGTCGGTGTTGGTGAGCGCGCCCGTGACGGTCACCGTGCCGCCGCTGACCGGCGTGATCGGCGTCGGCGTCGAGGTGCATGGCGTCACGTCCTTGAGCGACAGCGAGTAAGAGCCGGTCACGCCGGAGACGAAAGAGGTCGCGATGATCGTGTAAGTGCCCGTCGATGGGAGCGTGACAGAGATGCGCGAATCCGTGCCACCCGCGCCGTCGTCGTCCTGAATCGTGCCGCCGCTGATGGTCGTCTCGCCGGGCTGGAGCAGGTAGAGGTAGGCGTCGAACTGTAGCGAGGTCATGGTGATCGACACCTGCTGCCCGGCCGTGCCGCTGAAGGTGTAGGCGTCGAAGAAGGAGCTGTTGCCGTCGGGCGACGGCGGCAGGGTGCAGTCACCGCTCTGGAGGGCGCCGTTGACGGTCTGACCGAAGGTGATGGCGCCGTCCGGGGTCGCGCAGCCGAGCGCCAGCGGGGAGACGCGGTCGCCGCCCTTCGCGGCGGCGAAAGCCTTCGCCCCGCCCGGCTTGAACTTGCCGGGGACGGTCGCGACGGTCGCCCGCTTGCCCGGCGATGCGACCGTCGGCTTCGACGTGACGCGCGCCGCCTTCTGCGCCGAAGCCGCGAAGCGCGTAGCCCCGAAGGAGAGCGCCGCCGCGCAGGCCAGCGCGAGCGCGACGACCCTCGAACCGCGACGGCGCGCCGCGCGCGTTCCCAATTTCACTGCCTTCATTGATGACCTCTTGCCGGGTAAAAACGCATGATCGAGATGAGCCTCAATCAGATGAGTGGCGGTACAAAACGGTTGGACTTCCCGGGTCGAAACCGTTCGATCATTTGACTTTAAGGAGGAGCCGGCGGTTTTGACTGGCAGAGTGGCGGGCAGGCAAATCTCCGGGGCTCGCTCGATCAGGCAGGCGGAAAGATCTTTCACAGAAATCCCCCGCCTCAGCCCGAACAAGTATTCAGAATCGTGTTTGTAATGAGCGGGCTCACACAGCAAAGACCCGCGCGAGAGGGGATGAGACACATTATTAGGAAAACACGCCTCGGTCAAGCTACGGTGTAGACCCGCGCCGATAATTTTTACCCGCGCCTTCCCCGTGCGCCTCCGCGCCCCCGGTGGTGAATCCCGCGTTCTGAAATGGAGTGGGAAGTCGCCGCGGATGCCCCGACGGGTTCGCGCGGAATGTCGGGTGAGTATGAGTGCGAATCAACAGTCGGCGGCGAGCGCGCGCACGGCGACGCGGTGACCGCCGATCTCGCCCTCCCACAGCGTCGCGCCCGCGCACTCGTGGCGCAGGTGCTTCCACAGCGCGCCGCGCTCGTACTCGTCGAGGTCTGACGGGATGAGATCGAAGACCGCGCGCGACGAGACGACGACCAGTTTTCGCCGCGGTCTGGAGACGGCGACCGTGAGCCTGCGGGGCTCCAACAAAAAACCGCTCTCGGCGCGCGCGAAGTCGCGGTCGGAGACGGTCGCGGAGACGACGATCAGATCGCGCTCGCCGCCCTGGAAGCGCTCGACCGTGTCGATCGAGTCGGCGAGCTCGGGCAGGCGCGTCTGCAGGAGCGACTTCTGCGCGCGGTGCGGGACGACGATGCCGATCCCGCCAGCCGGGTCGAGCCCGAGCTGCTCGGACGCGACGCGCGCGATCTCTTCGACGAGCGACGCCTCGAACTCGTTCGACTGCTGCGAGCCCGACTCGTCGTGCTCGACGACGACGAGCGGGTGCTCCATAGAGAAGACCGCCGCGAGCCAGCCCGAAAGATCGTGCGCCGCGCCGAGCCGCGCGCGGTTCGCTGATCGGAACTCGACCCCGTCTTCGGCGTAGACGTGGCGGCGCAGGAAGTCTGCGATCTCGGCGGGGATGCGGAAGGATTCGTCGAGCGCCTCCGTCTTGAACCCCGACTCTCTCAGGTACTCGAAGACCGAGAGGTGCGGGCGGGCGTGCTTCATGTCGCGCCGGCTCTCGCGATCCCAGGCGTGCGCGAGTATCGGCGGCATCTGCCGGTGGTCGCCGATGGCGACGAACTGACCGTCTTCGCGCAGGAACGCGGCGGCGGTCAGAGCCTCCGCCACGCCCATCTGCGAAGCCTCGTCCACGACGACGAGATCGAAAAACTTCTCCGACCAATCGACCGCCTGCCCGCGCGCCGCGCCCGCCTTGACGAGCCGGTAGATTCCGCCCGGCGTGCCGCCGACGACGAGCATCGACTCGCCGAGCAGCGCGTCCCACTGCTCCGCCGCGCTCAGCTCGTCGCCGCCGTCCACGAAAATCCTCTCCACGCCCGCGGGCACGCTTTCGCCCGCGTCGTTGCAGACCTTCACGACCTTCAAACCTTCGAGCGGGCGAAAGCGCGCGTCGCCGCTCGCGCCCTCTCTCAGCTCGCGCGCGCGCTTCGCGATGCTGGCGAGCGCGATTTGCGTGGCGGCGTGCGTCCTCGCGCAGACGGCGACGCGGAAGGGGCGCGCGGGCGTCGCGAGCGCGAGGGCGCGAGAGAGGACGGCGAAGCCGAGCGTGTGACTCTTGCCCGTGCCCGGCGGGCCCTGAAGGACGAGCACGCGATCCGTGATGAGGTCGCCGACGACGCGACGCTGCGCCGCGGTTAGACCCTGCGGCTGCTGCGTGCGCGATGCGATCTCGGCGATCTCTCGTGCGTCGCGCAGGCGGCGCGGGCGGACGGCGCGCGGCCGCTTCCCTTCCTCCGAGTCCTCGATCCAACGGTAGAGGTTGTTCGACGCGGCGTGGCGGCAGGCGTCGAGGAACTTGTCGGCGTTGAGGTCGTCCGCCATCTCGTCGGCGGTGAAGAGCGCGCCCGCCTCCGGCTTGAAGAGCCTGTGCGGGAAGCGGAAGTCGGAGTTTTTGAAACTCATCGGGAGCAGGCGCAGCGCGGCGCGCGCGCCGTCGAACTCCTCGACGACCGCGAGGCGACTGCGCAGCAGCTTCCACGCGGGCAGAGCGCGCCCCTCGTCGTTCGCGAGCGGGTTGACGACGACCCAGTCGCCCTCCCTGATCTTCACGACCGGCGGCGCGGCGGTCGTCGCACTTTGGTTATCGCCGCCCGCGGCGAGCGTGAACGTCGCGCGCTCGCCCGTTTCAGTTTTTTCGTAAGACTCGCAACGAAGAATCAGCGTGCGCCCGGTCTGCGCGCGCTGTTCGGGCGGGAGCGCGAGGTGGAGCAGGAGCGACTGCACGCGCGCGTGGTGTTCGAGGTAGAGGAAATCTTCGAGCGCGCGACTCAACGGGACGGCAGAGGGTTCGATCTCGATCTGATCGAACCGAGAGAGTTGGAGCGGCTCTTTCTCGACCTGTCTGTTCTTGAACTTGAAACTCTCCTCGACGTGGCGCAGCGCGCGGCAGCGCAGCTCCGCGAGCGCGCGCACGTCTTCGAGCGTCGCTCCCTTGAACGCGCCGACGTAGCTGCGGTCGTCCTCGCGCATCCCCGGCGTCTCCTGGAGCAGGCCCCACGCGGCGTAGGCGTATTCGAGCGGAATCTCCGTGCCGAAGCGCGCCGCGGATTCGACGAAGATCGCCCCGTCGCCCTTCGCTTCGGACGGGCTGAGCAGCCCCGACGAGGTGTCGCGCGCGAAGGGGCGCGTCGAGTCGAAGACGCGCGTGCGGAACTTGCGCTGAATCTCCTGCGAGGCGTCCTCCCAGCGGAAGCCCAGCTCGCGCGCCACCTCGTAGAGGTTCTGGCAGACGGACGCGAGGTTCAGTCGCCCGCCGACCTCGTCAGACAGGAAAGAGATCATGCCCTGCGTCAGAGCGGGGTGCGAGGTGAGGAGATCGTAGAACGCCGGGATCGCGCACAACTCCTCGAAGTGGCGCGCGAGCGCGTCGAGCAGCGTGCGCTGGCTGCGGCGGTCGAAGAGGTAGACGTGGACGGGCGCTTCCGCCGAGTCCGCGACGCGCGCGATCTGCGGGAGCAGTCGGCTGATCCACGCGACTAACATCGCGCGCTCCGCATCGGTGTCGGGCGGCGCGCCCACCGACTCGGTGATCTGCGCCGAGCCGCCGGGTCCCGTGACGTGCGCCGCGACGAGGTAGAGACGATCTTCCAGATGATCGCGCTGCGCGTCGACGAAGACCTTGACGAGGTTCGGGTAGAGGCTTTCGTCTGGCAGCGTCCCCCAGTCAGAGCCGTAGAGCGAACGGCGCGCTTCGACCGTCGGGTCGAAGCGGCGCAGAGCGGCGCGCGCGCGTCGCCGACTCGAAGCCCGCCCGCGCGGCGCGCGCGACGTCCGAGTCGCGCGCGGCGACGAGGTGTTCGATCTCGTCGAGGTAGAGCGAGAGATCGAATTTGGCGAACGCGACCGGATCGATCTCGGTCTCGCGCGGCTCGCCGCCGCCGCCCGATTCGTGGGCGCGTGAGACAACAGCGCCGTCGATGGAGGCGACGCGCAAGCCCGCCTGCCGCGCGGCGTCGAGCAGGAGGCGCGCGTAGAAGGCGACCTGGAGGCGGAAGCCGACCGTCTCGCGGCGGCTCGCCTTGATGTCGAGCACCGTGAGCACGACCTCGTCGCCGCCCTCGCCCTCGCCGCCCTCGACCTGAATGAGATCGGCGTAGCCCTCGCAAGCCCAGCCGCCGACGCGCCCTTCGAGTCGCGGCTGGTAGTAGAAGGTGCGACCCGGCGTCTGCTCTTTGAGAGCGGCGACGAAGGCGGCGGCGGAGGTGTTGCGGAGATCGCGCACGCGCTCGCGCGCGGAGAGTTCGGCGAAGATGTCGCGCTCGAACGTCTGCCCCGCGCCGGAGAGGAGCGGCGAGAGAGCGTCGAACGGGACGCGGTACCGCGTCGCCAAAGACTTCGCTTCGGAGGGGAAGAGGGCGAAGCGCAGGTATCGCTCGCAGCGCTCGCGCTGGACGTACTGCGCGAGACGCTGCGCGCCGAGCGTGCGCTCGGTCTCGAAGTTCTGAAAGCTTTCGGGAGTGGTCGGCATCGCGAGGGGTTTCGGGCTTGAACGGCTTCGACGCGGGTATCACTTGCTGCCCGCCAACACACTACGGGGCTTCAAATTTCAACGATACTTTTTTGCACTCATCTTTCGCCCCGAACTCCACAACTTCTGAACACACCGCGCGATGCCCCTTATCTTTATCACCTTCGAATATGAACGGCGAGTCCGTGGTGGAGGCGCAGACTTTGTACTTGTCGGGAATATCTTCCACCGTCAATGCGAAATTACCCGCCTCGTCAGTTTTGGTACATGGGATCCGACCGTTGATAGGGCGCTGCGCCGGGACGAGGCAAACCGTAGTCCTGGGCATCGCGCGAGCTTGCTCGTCTAAAACGTTTCCCCAAACGTGATATGTGTACCTGTGAGGTTCGTCTTGAGCCGCCTGAGAAGGAACAGTAGAACAGGCAGCAAGGGTGATGATGACGAGCAGGATGAATTTCATCGTGTTGCCTTCCGCGGTGACGCCGTATGTTATGAACTAGAGGCCGGGCTCTTCTTCGGGCGCACGACGGTGAGCGTCGCCTGCTCTTGCCTCTCCACCGCCGCGCCGACGAGTTTTTTGAGATCGGCGTCCGCGCCCGCTTCGCCGGAGAAGAGTTTTTCGAGGCTCTCTTTGACGGGCGCGTACTTCACGCTGCGCTGGAAGAGCGCGGCGAACCGCCCGGCGTCGAGCGCGCCTTCGAGCGCGGCGACCTTCTCTTCGTCGCACTTCCACACCGGGCGGTAGCTGCACTTGATCGCGCCGCCCTCGCCCCTGAGCGTCACGGCGTTCGCCACGCGCTGCCTGACGGATGCGGCGATCTTCAGGCGCTCCTTGATCTCTTCCATCCGATCCTTGACGCGCTTCTCTTCGGCGTGGAGCGCGACGTACTCGGCGATCAGCTCATCGACCTCCGCCTCTTCGGGCACGTCTTCGGGCGCGACGTTCGCGGCTTTCAGATCGCACGCGGGGCAGCGGCTCGCGCCGTCGCGGTCGAGCGCCTCGTCTCGCGGGACGAGCCCGCCGCAGGCGGCGCAGGGCGCGTAGTAGTCTGCGGCGCACGCGGAGCAGAGCGCCTCGCCGCGCAGGTTGACGACCGGCTTCGAGACCGCTTCGAGGCACTCGGCGCAGGCCGTCGCGGTTAGTGGCGGTCGGCTGCGCGCGGCGTGATCGGCTGTTTCCAACAGAGACCTCCTGCCCCGGCGGCTCGCGTCTGGCGGTGATGCTGTCGGCGCTAAATTCGGCCGCGGGCGCGGAGAATCTAGCAGAAGCCGCGGCGCGAAGTCGAGATGTGAGGATTCACGACGCGTGACGGACGCGATCAGTCGCGCGCGGAAGTTTTCTTCGTCGGGCGCGGGACAACCCGGCGGCATCTTTTCGTATCGAAAATTCGGCGGACGAAAAAAGTGCTTGACAGAACAAAGTGGTCTGCCTTATACATGACAACCCGCGCGAGAAGAATCGACGCGCGGAAGAGGTTAGGCATTCAATGTTGACGAACAGGACACAACCGATAGGCGCGCGGGGCGGAGTCGAGACGGCTCTCGTCTCTTCGTGCGCCCAAGCCCGTCGCGGCGCCGTCGCGGCGCGCGTCGGGATGTGTCTGAGTTCCTTACCCACCTATCTGGGCGGCGAATCCGGGCACAAACTCGCGGGCATGATTAACGATCCGCGTTTCCTGAACGGACGCAACCAGAATTAGTCGCGGGAGAGCGGTTCTCCCGCTCTCCAACTCCAAACTACAAAGTTCACGGGTTGATCTGAGCGGGACTGCTTCTCTTGAGAAGCTTAAGTACCCGCTCTCGCTGTTTTTTGACAACCGAATTAACTCGTGGAATGAAGATGAGGGCGGAGGGTGTCTGCCTTCTCGGACGGTTGCGATCCCGCTCGGACTCTGGCAAGCACGCACGGATCGCGCCGCCCTCGGGAGAAGTGTGCCTCGAAGCGTGTCCACTCTGAGCACCCGACGCTCTCCGCCCTCATTTTTTTACTATACCAAATTTTTCCGCAGGCGTGGCTGAGCGGTGACGGGCACCTGACTGTAAACCAGGCGTCACAAGACTTCGGAGGTTCGAGTCCTCCCGCCTGCATCGATTTTTTTGCGGAGAGTACGCCAAAACGGTCTGGCACCAGTCTTGAAAACTGGAGGGCGCATGCGCCCGTAGGGGTTCGAGTCCTCTACTCTCCGCCTCTCGCAACGATGATGTAGGAATGATGAACGATGAACGCAAGGCAATTGGTCTTCACTTCATCGTTCATCGTTCTGACTTCATCGTTGCTTTCGGACCCGTAGCTCAGACGGATGAGAGCGCAGGCTTGCGGAGCCTGAGGTCGCACGTTCGAGTCGTGCCGGGTTCACTTTTCTTTCGGGGTCGTCTAACCGGCAGGACGCCCGGCTCTGAACCGGGAAGTGGAGGTTCGACTCCTTCCCCCGAAGCCAGACGCGACGGAGAACGATGAAGTCAGACTGATGAACGATGAAGTGAGAGCCACCCGCCTTCCGTTCATCGTTCATCGTTCCGACTTCATCGGTTCCTTCGAGCCCGTAGCTCAGACGGAACAAGAGCAGTCGTCTTCTAAACGACGGGTCGCAGGTTCGAGTCCTGCCGGGCTCATTGATTCGCCGACGTAGCCCAACTTGGCAGAGGCGCTAGTCTTAGGAACTAGAGGTTGAGGGTTCGACTCCCTCCGTCGGCATCCTTTCCTCGCGGGAGTGGCGCAAACGGTGGACGCGCCGTTCTTAAAAAACGGCTGTTGTGGGTTCGAATCCCACCTCCCGCATCCGCAGCGCGCGTGTAGCCCAACGGGTAGAGGCGGCGGGCTCAAAACCCGCTCGGTGAAAGTTCGAATCTTTCCGCGCGCATCTCCTCGAAAAATCCCGCGGGGCGTTCGGCAAGTCAGGTTTAAGCCGCTTGACCTTCAATCAAGAGACGCGTGGGTTCGAATCCCACACGCCCCGCCAACACTTTTCACGTCGAGACTTTTTCACGCCGCGACTTTTACGTGGATCGTAGCTCAAACGGCAGAGCGCCGCGCCGTGGACGCGGTCGTTGAGGGTTCAACTCCCTTCGATCCACCTCGATCGGTCGGCGCGTTGGGCAAGGCAGGTCGAAGCCGCCTGTTTCTCAGACAGGAGGGCGCCGGTTCGAATCCGGCACGCGCCGCCAAACTTTTTCGGGAGCCGTGGGCTAGTCGGAGTAGCCGCCTGATTGTCAATCAGGAGATCGCGGGTTCGAGTCCCGCCGGTTCCGCTTCGTTCGCCTTCGTAGCTCAAACGCGCAGAGCGGCTCGCTCTTAATCCGTAGGTCTTTATTAAGCGACGACACTGCGCTATCGTAATCGGATGAATACCAAACTTTGCACGACATGCCAGACGATCAAAAGCATTTCTCAATACCATCGAAACCTGTCCAAGAAAGATGGGCTCTCTTCCAACTGTGGAGAATGTAAAAAACGTCAACAGTCTAATTGGTATCAGCGAAACAAAGGTGAGCATAAGAATAAAGTCAGGACAAACACGGCACGGAACACAGCTAGTAAAGCTAAGATGGTTTACGAATACCTCTCAAAACATGCTTGCGTGGATTGTGGAGAGACCGATCCAGTGGTTTTGCAGTTTGATCATGTTCGCGGCGTTAAAGTCGCGGCAATTTGTACTCTCGTGTATCACAACGTTGCTACAAGCAAGATTCTCGCTGAGATCGCTAAATGCGAAGTTCGCTGCGCCAATTGCCATCAACGCAAGACTGCGATTGAGCGCGGCTATTACAGGTTTTTAGATCGGTAGCTAAAATGGTTAAAGCACTCGACTCTTAATCGAGGGATTTGTGGGTTCGAATCCCACCCGATCTATCTTCACCTCCCTTCAACCCTCATTTCTGAGGAGAGTCATCTTTTTCGGAGTGTAGCCTAGCGGCTTCAGGCACTTGCCTTGGGAGCAAGACGACGGGGGTTCGAAATCCTCCCACTCCGATCACGCATCGTTGGTCCAGACTGGTCGAAGACGCGGCGTTGCCAGCGCCGAGACCCGAGTTCGAATCTCGGACGATGCACCAGACCCGCGCGGGCGGTTAGATCAACTGGAAGAGCGCCACGCTTCGAACGTGGACGCTGCGGGTTCGAGTCCTGCACCGCCCTTGTCGATAGCTGTTAGCGATTAGCTTTTAGCTGTTAGCCATTAGCTGTTACCTGTTAGCTGCTACCACAATCTCTTGATTGGCTAATGGCTAACAGTTAATCGCTAACAGCTAATGGCTAATGGCAATTCCTTCCCGACGCACGTGTAGCCAAACGGCAAGGCGGCGGTCTGCAAAACCGTCAATCGTCGGTTCGACTCCGACCACGTGCTTACCCGCAGCGGCGAACGCGGAGACTCGCTCACCAACGTCGTCGCGCGTTTCAGGCTTGCGAGCGGTTGCCGCGCCCCGCGGCACGTCCTCACCGCCGCTCGCACTTCCCTTTTCGCTCCGCCGCACGAAGCGGCGGACTGTTTGAATATTTTTACGAAAGGAGGTGGACGACCCATGTCGATCAACGGTCGGGTACTTTTGCTCAACCAGACTTACGAGCCGCTCGGCACGGTAGGCGTGGCGCGCGCGATGATCATGACGTTCAAGAACACGGTCGCGGTCGAGGAGTGGGACGGCGACCGCGTACTAAGAACGCCGCGCGAAGAGTACCCCGTGCCCTCTGTCATCCGGCGCCGCACCTACGTCAACGTCCGGCGGCGGCGCGAGGCTTCGGGCTCGAAGCGCGTGCGCATTTACATGCGCGACGGGTTCCGCTGCCAGTACTGCGGCGAGCGCAAGAACCCCGTGGAGCTGACGCTCGATCACATCCTCCCGCGCTCGCGCGGCGGAGGCGGCGCGGCGATCAACGTCGTCACCGCCTGCCGCGCCTGCAACCAGCGTAAGGGCAGCCGCACGCCGGAGGAGGCGCGGATGCCCCTGCTCACGACGCAGACGGCGCTGCGCGCGGAGCTGGATCAGGTCCTGCTCTGCCACTACGCCGAGGCGCGGCCCGAGTGGAAGAAGTACCTCTTCGCCGCGGGCGAAGAGTCGGCTCCGCGCGCGGGGCGGAAACGGACGGCGTGACGGGCGGGGCGGCGACACTCAGCCGCCCCGCCCCCTCGCCCCACGGCGCGCTCGGAGGCATAGCTGACGCGGAGCAAGCGCTCGCCTGAAGAGCGAGAGAGGTTGGTTCGACTCCGACTGCCTCCACTCCCACGAAACGAGAGCGGGGCGGCGCGCCGCCCGAGCCGCCACGCCTTCGCAGCCGGTTAACTCAGTCCGGTCAGAGTGCCTGTCTTACAAACAGGAAGTCGAAGGTTCGAATCCTTCACCGGCTATCAGGTTTTTCGGGGCGCCGGCTCGTCCGCGCAGAACGTCAGACTGCGTCCGGATCGTTGAGCGAGAGACTTTCGGCATTGGGTCTCGCGCCCCGACCAGAATTAGCTGTTAGCGATTAGCTGCTAGCTGTTACCGGAAGGGTTCAGTCTGGCTAACGGCTAACAGCTAACGGCTGACAGCTCCTTTGCGGAGTAGCTCAGTCGGCAGAGCACACGTCTCATAAACGTGCGCGCGCGGGTTCGAGCCCCGCCTCCGCAACTTCCGGGTCGGTAGCTCAAACGGCAGAGCAACAGTCCTGCAAACTGTCAGCTGTGAGTTCGAATCTCACCCGATCCATTGACGAGCTCTTAGCTCTTAGCTGTTAGCGATTAGCCAAACAAATACCAGGAGCCCTCCGCCTCGCAGCTTTGGGCTTTGGGATTGGCTGAAAGCTAACAGCTAACAGCTAAGAGCTAAGAGCTAATAGCTCTTTTGCGGCGTAGCTCAAACGGCTTCAGAGCACCCGTCTCGTAAACGGGTGGTTGCGAGTTCGAATCTCGCCGCCGCAGCCAAAGTTCATTGCGGGAATGGAGCAAGGGAGGCTCGGCGGTCTCATAAGCCGCGCACCGGTCGGTTCAACTCCGACTCCCGCCAACAAATTTTTTCCGGCGTCGCCAAGCTGGTAAGGCGCTCGATTGTTAATCGAGTCATCGGAGGTTCGAGTCCTCCCGCCGGAGTCAATTCATATGCACAGTCCGGTAGCTAAGCGGCTCAAGGCATCCGACTTTTAATCGGGGGATCGTCGGTTCGAATCCGACCCGGACTATTGGGGGTCTTTGACATTGATTAGGTGCAATCAACAGGCGTGGTTTGGCTGACAGCTAATCGCTAATAGCTAACAGCTCTAGACGCGGCGTAGCTCAACGGTAGCAGCACTCGCTCGATAAGCGATAGATGAAGGTTCGACTCCTTCCGCCGCGATCAGCTTGCGGGGTCGTCCAATCCGGCAGGACGCCTGTCTTTGGAACAGGAGATTTCGGTTCGAGCCCGAACCCCGCAGCCAGCGGGCAGTCACTTTCGACAGTTCACGAGTCGGTTCGGTCGTCATCTTGATTGCCGTGCGCGCGGCGCGCGCTGTCGGACGGCAGGTCGGTGCGGAGGTATTACGATCATGGCTAACAAGACGCTCTTCAAGTCTCTCGTCGGCAGACTCCTCCCGGCGGCGAACGTCGTCAACGAGGAGTTCGCGCCGGCTTACGCCTTCGCGCCGAAGCACGCGCTCGCGCAGTACGCCGCGACGGGCTGCATGAACTCGACCTTTTACGCCGACGCCTCGGAGCAGCTCTCGGTCGTGCTCGGGCTGTGCGAGACGGTGGACGCCGAGTTCGTCGCCAAGCTCGCCGTCTACGCGCGCGAGCGCGGCAACATGAAGGACGTGCCCGCGCTGCTCCTCGCCGTGCTCTCGCGCAAGGATCGCGAGCTGTTCGCGCGCGCCTTCCCGCGCGTCGTGGACAACGCGCGGATGCTGCGCACCTTCGTGCAGATCGTCCGCTCGGGCGTCGTCGGGCGCAAGTCGCTCGGCACGCTGCCGAAGCGGCTGTTGCGCGAGTGGCTCGACGCGCGCGACGACGAAGCGATCTTCGCGGCGTCGGTGGGCCAGTCGCCCTCACTCGCCGACGTCTTGAAGATGGTTCACCCGAAGCCGCGCGGCGGCTCGCGCGCGGCGCTCTACGGCTACCTCGTCGGGCGCGAGCACGACCGCGCGGCGCTGCCGCCGGTGGTGCGCGACTTCGAGGCGTTCAAGTCGGGCGAGACGCGGGGAGTCCCGCGCGTGTCGTTCCAGATGCTCACGGCGCTGCCGCTCGGCAAGGCCGAGTGGGCGGAGATCGCGCGCCGCGCGCCGTGGCAGATGACGCGCATGAACCTGAACACGTTCGCGCGCCACGGCGTCTTCGAGATCGAGGGGCTGACGGAACTCGTCGCCGAGAGGCTGCGCGATCCGGTGAAGATCGCGCACGCGCGCGTCTTCCCGTACCAGTTGATGGCGGCTTACGCCTCGGCTGCGGAGGGCGTGCCTAACGAAGTGCGCGAGGCGCTGCAGGACGCGATGGAGATCGCGACGGCGAACGTTCCCGCCCTGCCGGGCAAGACTTACGTCTTCCCGGACGTGTCGGGCTCGATGCACTCGCCCGTCACGGGTCACCGCCGGGGCGCGACGACCGCGGTGCGCTGCGTTGATGTCGCCGCCCTCGTCGCGGCGTCCGTCCTGCGGAAGAACCCTTCCGCCGAGCTCGTGCCGTTCGAGCACGACGTGGTTGACGTGCGCCTGAACGCGCGCGACAGCGTCGCGACGAACGCCGCGCTCCTGGCGTCGGTCGGCGGCGGCGGCACGAACTGCTCCGCGCCGCTGCGGCTGCTCAACCGGCGCGAGGCCCGCGGCGACCTCGTCATCTACGTCTCGGACAACGAGTCGTGGGTTGATGCGGGCGCCGGTCGCAGCACGGCGACGCTGCGGGAGTGGGAAGTCTTTCGCGCGCGCAACCCGCGGGCGCGGCTCGTCTGCATCGACGTGCAGCCGAACCAGACGACGCAGGCGGCCGAGCGCGAGGACGTGCTCAACGTCGGCGGCTTCTCGGATCGCGTCTTCCAGATCGTCGCCGAGTTCGCTTCGGGTCGGCTCGCCGCGTCGCACTGGGTGGGCGTCGTCGAGTCGGTGGAGTTGTGAGGCGGCGGAGAGACCGAATGCCGCCGGGACTACATCACACTCTGGATGTGGGAAATGTGTCTCGGCAAGACTCGTCGGTCTCTCGCCGTTCACAATCGGTCAACTCCGGCGAATGCTGGCGGGAGTACACGGCAGAGTGGGTTCGACTCCCTCCTCGCCCGTCCCATGTGGGCGAGAACTCTCGCCGACACTTGTCACCGGACGAACAGTCTGGAGTCTGTAGTCGTGAGTCTCGGAGCCTGAAGCTCGCTGCGTCTCTCAGACTCCAGACTCCAGACTCATCAGGGGTGAATGCAGGGAGGACTACATCTCAACGGGCTGACTGAAAATCAGCTCGAGCCTCGCGGGGTGTGATGACCCCGGCGGTCTTTCGGGATCGCGCTCGACCGTCTTCTCAACACTCGTCACCCCTGAATATTTGCGCCCCCGCGGGCGACGAATGCGGGCGGAACTACATCGCCTGATAAGCGCGAGGGTCCGGGTTCGAGTCCCGGCAGCCCCCAACAACTTTTGCGGGGGCTGTAGCTCAACGGGAGAGCGCGTCGGTTTCGCCAAACTCTCGTCGTCGCCACTGGGTGCGAGCCGCCCGGCAGACTTGCCGGGCGGCTCGTTTTGTTAGTACCGTCTCTCGACGCTCGAGCCGACGCCGCATGCAGACAAGGATTCGCCGCGCATGAACATCACGATCCGCACGCCGCCCGACTTCAACTTCAAGCGCACCGCCGCCAGCCACGGCTGGAGCGAGCTGCTCCCGTTCAGGATCGACGACAAGTGGTCGAAGCTCTCGCGCGTGCTCGACGTGGGCGCGAACCGTAAGCCCGTCAGCGTCGAGATCACGGGCGCGAAGGGCGGGCTGCGCGTCAGCGTCGAAGGCGAGTTGCCCCCCGCCGCGGTCGAGAAGGTCAGGCGCGACGTGCGCCACATGCTGCGCCTCGACGATCCGCTCGGCGTCTTCTACGCGGAGATGGCGAAGGAGCCCGCCTTCGCGTGGGTCGCGCGTGCGGGCGCGGGGCGACTCCTGCGCGCGCCGACCGTCTTCGAGGATTTGGTCAAGACCGTCTGCACGACCAACTGCTCCTGGTCGCTCACCAAGACGATGGTCTCGCGCCTCGTCGTGAACCTCGGTCGCCCCGCGCGCGGCGGCGGGCACAGCTTCCCCACCGCCGCCACGCTCGCCGAAGCCCCCTTGAGTTTCTTCCGCGAAGAGATGCGCTCAGGCTACCGCGCGCCGTACTTCAAAGAGCTGGCGGGGCGCGTCGCCTCCGGCGAGCTGGACGTGGAGGGCTGGCTCACGTCGGAGCTGCCGACCCCTGAGCTCAAGCGCGCGATGAAGCAGGTGAAGGGCGTCGGCGACTACGCGGCGGAGAACCTGTTGAAGCTCGTCGGCCGCTACGACGTGCTCGCGCTCGACTCGTGGGTGCGCTCGACCTACGCGCGCCTCCACAACCAGGGCAGAGCCGCCGCCGACAAAAAGATCGCGCGCCACTACGCGCGCTTCCGGGAGTGGCGCGGTCTCGCCCTCTGGTGTGACATGACGAAGGATTGGATCAAGGAGTAACGATGATGTATGAACGATGAACGATGAAGTTAAAACAATCCGCCTTTCAGCTCATCGTTCATCGTTCATACATCATCGTTTGCCCTGTCGGGCACAGCTCTAAGAGGAGACAGTCCGCGCAGAGCGGGGTGCGGGCTTTGCAGACGGCGCGGCCGTGGGAGATGAGCAGGTGCGGGAACTCGATCCAGTCGGCGCGCGGGACCAGTTCGCAGAGGTCGCGCTCGATCTTCTCGGGCTGCGTCTCAAGGGTCAGCGCGAGCCGCTGCGAAAGACGCGAGACGTGCGTGTCCACGACGACGCCTGAGCTGATCCGGAAGGCGTTACCGAGGACGACGTTCGCGGTCTTGCGCGCGACGCCTGGCAGCTCCAACAACTCTTCCATCGTCTCCGGCACGCGCGCGCCGTGTCGCTCCGAGATGAGCTTGCACGCGCCCTGAATCGCCTTCGCCTTGTTGCGGAAGAAGCCGGTCGGGCGGATGTCGCGCTCCAGCTCTTCCTGCGCGACCGCCGCGTAGTCGTCGGGTCGGCGGTACTTCCTGAACAGCTCAGCCGTCACCAGGTTCACGCGCTCGTCCGTGCACTGCGCGGAGAGGATGGTGGCGACGAGCAACTCCAGAGGAGTCGAGAAGTTCAGAGAGCAGCGCGCGTCCGGGTAAGACTTCTTGAGGCGGCTGACGAGCTTGCGCGTCCTCGCCCGGTCGGCACTATTCCGCGAGACCCGTTTTCGGGGTGATTGGTCGGATGTCAAAGTTTCCTGTTAACCAGCCAGACGTTCGAGGCCTCAGCTCGACGAGACCGCGACGCGCGTAAACCCACCCGATCTTCGGGTCGAGCGTAATCGCTTTGGTGTAATCTGCGACCGCAGCCGCCGAATCGCCGAGCCTACTCTGCAAATCCCCGCGCCTGGCGTAGTTTACCCAATCGTCCGGCTCCTCCGCGATGGCCCGATTCGCCTCTTCGAGCGCCGCCGCCTTGTCGCCAAGCTCAACGTAATAATCAATGAGGTAGAACCGGTAGAGCGATCTTGAGGCCGGGTCGGCGACGCGGATCCCTTCCCGGTAGGCGGCGATGGCCTCCTGCGTTTTTTTCATCTTGCGGTAGGCGTCCCCGGCGTAGTTGTGCGGGGTAACGAAGTCCGGATCGAGCTTGATCGCCTGCTGTAGGTCTTTGAGCGCCTCGGCGTAGCGCCCCCTGTCGTAGTAGAACTTGCCGCGATCCAGGTGGCTAAAAGCGTTGTCGGGCTCGACCTCGACGGCTTTCGAGTAGTCTGCGAGCGCGCCGTCGAAATCCCCGCCCTTCGCGCGCTCCTCCGCGCGGGCGCGGTAGTAGTCTGATTCACCCGGCTCGATCTCAATCGCCTTGGTGAAATCACTAATGATGTCGGCGCGCGAGACCGCCTCCGGGTTTTCTGACGCGAGACCCTGCCGCGACAGGGCGCGCTCGTAGTACGCAGAGGCGGGCGCACGCGGGTTGAGTTCTATGGCGCGCGAGAAGTCGGCGACTGCGGCGGCGTAATCTCCCGTAAACATCCGCAGGAAGTTGCCGCGGCTGGCGAACGCTTTCGCCATGGGCGGACTGATCTCGGTGGCTCTGGTCAGCTCGGCGACGGCGCCCGCTTCGTCGCCCTTCTCTCGCCGGATGAGGGCGCGGCTGTAGTAAGCCCCCACGTCGCGCGGGTCGATCTCGATGGCTCTGCCGTAATCGGCGAGCGCCCCGTCGAAGTCTTTCTTCTGCCACCGCCTGATGCTGGCGCGCTTTTTGTAAGCCTCGGCTTCGCCCGGCTTAAGCGTGATGTACTTGTCGAGGTCTGCGAGCGCGCCGTCGTATTCCTTTTTATCCTCTCTGATGAGGCTCCGGTTATAGTAAGCGCTCGCTTGGTTCGCGTCCGCCTCAATCGCCTTCGTGTAGTCGGCAACCGCGCCGTCAAAGTCCTTCCGGTTATGGCGGATGAATCCGCGGCTGTTATAGGCACTGGCGTGGCGCGGGTTGAGCGCGACGGCTTTGTCGTAGTCAGCCACCGCGCCGTCTGTATCGCCCTTCTTCTGCCGCATGCCGCCCCTGAGGTAGTAGATGCCGGCATTGTTCGGGTCTAGCGACACATACTTGTCGAGATCGGCGATGGAACCGTTGTGATCCTTGTTATCGTCGCGTGCCCAGGCGCGGTAGAAGTAATACTTGGCTTCGCCCGGTTTGAGCGAGATGGCTTGGTCGAAATCGCCGAGCGCCCCGTTTAAGTCGGACTTCTGATGTCGCGCCTGGCCGCGCGCGAAGTAGGTCTCGGCGTCGGGCTTGAGCGCGAGCGCGCTCGTGAAGTCGGTGATGGCTGCGTCGAGTTCTCCTTTCTTCAGGCGCTCGAGGCCGCGGTTGTGGTAATCCGCGGCGGTGCTGAGCGTCTGCGCTTGCGAGATCGTGACGAGAAGGAGCAGCAGGAGGGTGACGGTGGCGTTTCGTCGCATGACGACCTCCGGAAGGTTGCGACCCGGTTTGATCCGGGCGGCGGTTCGGCTCTCAAATAAACTGAATCCGGCGGCGAGGCTGATCGCCCTCGCGGGATCAGCGTGCGACGCTTTTAGCTCACCACCCGGCTGACTGTCAACGCGCTTGTGTCGCGCCGTAAGCGTGAGCCCTTCTCACTTCAATGCGACAGCGATCTGAGCCGCGACGCGCGCGTTCGATTCGAGCAGCGCGAGGTTGGCGCCGAGCGTCGCGCCATCGCTCTGCTCAGCCATGCGCGCGAGCAGGAACGGCGTCAAATCCCGACCCCCGACCTTCTCCCTTTCGGCTTCGGCGAGCGCTTCGTCGAGCACTTCTTGCAGGAAGCCGGGACTCACCTCCGCTTCCCCCGGCACGGGCACGGTCACGAGCAGCGCGCCCCTCATCGAGAGCGCGCGCCGCGCGTCGACGAGCGCCGCGACCTCGGCGGGCGAATCGCACCGCGCGTCCACGGGCAGCCCCGAAGAGCGCGCGTAGAAGGCGGGCATCTCGTCGCACCCGTAGCCGACGACCGTCACGCCGTGAGTCTCCAGCCACTCGCGCGTCGCGGGCAGATCGAGCACGCTCTTCGCGCCGGAGCAGACGACGACGGCGAGGCTCGTCCGCGCGAGCTCTGGCAAGTCCGCCGACACGTCGGGGAGCTCGCCGCGGTGGACGCCGCCGATGCCGCCCGTGGCGAAGACCGAGAGACCGGCGCGCGCCGCGGCGAACGCGGTCGAGGCGACGGTCGTCGCGCCGTCCCACCCGCGCGCGACGGCGACGGGCAGATCGCGCGTGCTGAGTTTGTGAACCGTCCGGCTGGCGGCGATGTGTTCGAGCTGCGCGGGCTCCAAGCCGACGAGGATTCGCCCGCCGACGACCGCGATGGTCGCCGGCGTCGCGCCCCCTTCGCGCACGATCGCTTCGAGGCGGCGCGCCGTCTCGAGGTTCTGCGGGCGCGGCAGCCCGTGCGCGATGACGGTCGATTCGAGCGCGACGACGGGGCGCTCGTCCCGCAGAGCCCGTTCGACTTCCGCGCTGTAGTTGAAGCCGGGCGGTCTAATCATCAGACACTCGATGTGTGATCGAAGAATCTTGAATGTTTCCCATCCAGGGAAGACTCACCGCAGAGGAGGAACGATGAAGTAGGAACGATGAACGATGAAGTAAGAACAGAGCGTCTTAACTTCATCGTTCATCGTTCCTACTTCATCGTTTGATTCGCCCTCTGCGGTGACCTCAACTTCCGACAGAGTCAACCCGCGGCAACCTCATTGCCCGCCGCCCGGCGTCGCGGGCGGCTTCACGATGACAGCGGGGATGTCAGCCTCGCGCACCAGCTTATTGAACGCGGGCAGGTCGGTCTTCATCACCTGTTCGAGTTTCTGGAGCTGCGCGTTGATCCTGGCTGTGACGTCTTCGAAGACCGTGTAGGCCTGTTCGGTCGGCGCGTCGTCGGAGCTGGAGACTGTGCCGCTCAGAGCCGCGAGCTTGTTGTTGAGGCGGATCGGGAAGTTGAGCGGGTCCTGGCTGCTCTGGTTCTTCGTCTGGTACAGCTCCTCCTCGATTGCCGTCAACTTCCCGCTGAGAGCGCGCGCCGCGTCGGCGATCCTCTGCGCGCCGGGCTGCCCCGCGACGCGCTTCTGCAAGTCGTCGAGCTGAGAGCGCACCTGTCGAATCTGCGTGATCGAGTTGTGCGTCTCCGTCACCTTGTCGCGAATCTTCACGAGCAGGTCGAGCTGCCTGGCGAAGTCTGCCGGCGCGGTCTGCACGCGCGGGTCTTTCTTCACCTCGAAGGTCTGCGCCTGCGTCTGGCCGCCCACGGTGAGCCTCACGGTGTAGGTGCCGGGCGCGATGCGCGGACCCTGCGTGCCCGCCGCCCACATGATCAAGCCGGGGAACGTGGCGGCGTCCGCGTAGCGCAGGTTCCAGACGAAGCGGTTCAAGCCGGGCTGCGTCGAGACGCGCGCGCCTGCGCCGCCGCCGAAGGCGAAGACTTCCGACTCCTCGCCCGAAGGCGCTTGCGGTTGCTCGGGCGGGCGCGTCACCTGCGCCGCGCCGGGCGCGGGACTCGGCGCCGCTTGCGGCGCGCGCGCCGTGAACTTCTGAACAGACTTGCCCGCGGGGTCGAGGAATTCGAGCACCACGTCGGTCGTCGGGCGCGACTTCAAGTAGTAGTAGACGACCGCACCATTCGGCGGGTTCGCGCCGACGGGCGCGCCCGCGGGGAGACCAAAGCCGCCGCCGCCCTGCGTGCGGTAGGTGTCTTCGGGCTTGAAGAGCTTCGCGTCGGGCAGAGAGGCGAGGCTCCCGCCCGCGTCCATGATCTGGTGGAGCATCGGCAGGTCGTCGAGGATCCAGAAGGAGCGACCCTGCGTCGCCGCGATCAAATCTTTCTCGCCCTTATGCACGACGAGATCGGTGATCGGCACGATCGGCAGGTTCAGCTGTAGCGACTGCCAAGACTCGCCGTCGTTGAAGGAGACGTACATCCCCGTCTCCGTGCCCGCGTACAGGAGCCCGCGCTTGTTCGGGTCTTCGCGCACGACGCGCGTGAAGGCGGTGTCGGGGATTCCCGTGGTGATCTTCTTCCAAGACTTGCCGTAGTCGTTCGTCTTGTAGAGGTAGGGCTTGTGGTCGTCGTGCTTGTACATCGTCGCGGCGACGTAAGCCGTGCCCGCGTCGAAAGAGGAGGCGTCGATGGAGTTGATCTGAATCCACTCCGGCATCCCCTGCGGCGTCACGTTGTCCCAGCGGCCGCCGCCGTCCCGCGTGACGTGGACGAGCCCGTCGTCGGAGCCCGCCCACATGACGCCGGCTTTGACGGGCGACTCCATCATCGTGAAGATCGTGTCGTAGTACTCGATGGTCGTGTTGTCCTTCGTGATGGATCCGCCCGAAGAGCCCTGCTTCGTCTTGTCGTTGCGCGTGAGGTCGGGGCTGATGACCTGCCAGCTCTGCCCCTCGTTCGTTGACTTGAAGACGACCTGCGCGCCCGCGTAGAGAGCGTTCGGGTCGTGCGGCGAGGTGATGATGGGGAAGTTCCACTGGAAGCGGTACTTCTGCACGTCGGCGCCCGCGCCCATCGGGTTGTCGGGCCACGGCGTGACGTTGCGCTGCTGGTTGTTGCGGTGGTTGTAGCGCGTGAGCAGCCCGCCGTAGCTGCCCGCGTAGACGATCTCGGAGTCCTTCGGCGAGGGCTGCACCCAGCCCGACTCGCCGCCGCCCACGTCGTACCAGTCGCGCTCGGTGATGCCGAAGTCGCCTGTGCGCGAGGCGATCTTCACGGTCGAGTTGTCCTGCTGCGCGCCGTAGATGTGGTAGGGGAAGTCGTTGTCAACCGCGACGCGGTAGAACTGCGCCGTCGCCTGATCCTGCTCCGACCACGTGCGCCCGCCGTTGAAGGAGACGTTCGCGCCGCCGTCGTTCGAGTTGATCATGCGCTGGGAGTCGTTCGGCGCGAGCCAGAGATCGTGGTTGTCGCCGTGCGGGACGGAGATGTTCGAGTAGGTGCGCCCGCCGTCGTTCGATTTGTAGAAGCCGGTGTTGAGGACGTAGACCGTGTCCGCCGATTGCGGGTCGGCGTAGATGCGCGTGTAGTACCACGCGCGCTGGCGCAGGTTCCTCTGCTCGTTCACTTTCGTCCACGTGCGGCCGGCGTTGTCGGAGCGGAAGACGCCGCCGTCCTCCGCCTCGATGATCGCCCACAGCCGGTCGGGGTTCGCGGGCGAGACCGCGATGCCGCTGATGCCGATGGTGCCGCGCGGGAGCCCCGCGTTGCGCGTGATCTCGGTCCAGGTGTCGCCCCCGTCGGTGGTCTTGAAGATGCCGCTGCCCGCGCCGCCCGATTCGAGCGTCCAGGGCTTGCGGTAAACCTCCCATAGGCTCGCGTAGAGCACGTTCGGGTTCGACGGGTCCATCACGAGATCGCTTGCGCCCGCGAGGTTGCTGCGGAAGAGCACCTTCTCCCAGGTCTTCCCGCCGTCCTTCGAGCGGAAGACGCCGCGCTGCTCGTTCGCGCCCCACGTGTGACCCTGCGCCGCGACGTAGACCAGATCGGCGTTGCGCGGGTGAACCCTCACGCGCGAAATCTGCCGCGTGTCTTCGAGCCCCACCTTCTTCCAGGTCCTGCCCGCGTCCATCGACTTGTACACGCCGTCGCCGTGTGAGACGTTGCCGCGGATCGCCGACTCGCCCATGCCGACATAGACCGTGTTCGGATCGGAATCCGCGACGGCGAGGGCTCCGACCGAGCCGGTGCCGAAGACCGAGCCGTCGGAGACGGGCTCCCAGTTCGCGCCCGCGTCCGTCGTCTTCCACACGCCGCCGCCGGTCGCGCCGAAGTATCCGGCTTGAGCGCCGAAGCTCCCTACATTCACCGCAGGGGCGCAGGAAGGAACGATGAAGTATGAACGATGAACGATGAAGTTAGAACAGACTTTCTTCACTTCATCGTTCATCGTTCATACTTCATCGTTCAATGTTGATGAGTCCTCTTCAATCCTGCTTGCCGCCTGTCGCCACGTTCGGCGGCGCGCCGGGGTTCAGGCGCTTCTCGAACCATTCGAGCTGTCGGCGGACGAGATCGATCACGTGATTCGGCTCGGTGATGCCGTGCCCCTCGCGCGGGAAGCGCAGGAACGTGACCTCGACGCCGCGCTTCCTCAAGGCGCGGTAAAGCTGCTCGGCCTGCGCGATGGGCACGCGCCGGTCCTGCTCGCCGTGCGTGATCATGATCGGCGTCTTCACGCGATCGACGAAGCGGATCGGCGACCAGCGCTCGTAGGTCTCGCGCGCCGTCCACGGCGTCCCGCCGAAGCCGTACTCCATCAAGCCCGGGATGTCCGACTGCCCGAAGAAGCTGTACCAGTCGCTGATCCCGGCGTGACCGATCGCCGCCTTGAAGCGATCCGTCTGCGTGATCGTCCAGAAGGTCATGAAGCCGCCGTAGGAGCCGCCCATCACGCCGAGCCGTGCCTCGTCGGCGACGCCGCGTTTGATCAACTCATCGACGCCGAGCATGATGTCCTGAAAATCTTTGCCGCCCCAATCATTCACGTTCGACGTGGCGAACTTGCGCCCGTAGCCGGTCGAGCCGCGCGGGTTCGGCATCAGCACGGCGTAGCCGCGCCCGGCGAAGATCTGCGCGCGCGACTCGAAGCCGTAGGAGAAGCGCCCGTAGGGTCCGCCGTGGATTTGCAGGATGGTGGGGTAGCGCGTGCCCTGCGCGAAGCCGACCGGCTTGACGAGCATCCCCTCGATGTCGAGCCCGTCCGCGCCCTTCCAACGCAGCACCTCGATGTCGCCGAGCGCGAACTCTTTCGCCTGCGGGTTGAAGTCCGTCAACTTCTTCGGCTGGCGCCCCGCGCTCGTCGCGACGTAGAGATCGCGCGGCGACTTCGGGTCTTCGAACAGGAACGCGAGCGACCTGCCGTCGGGCGAGAGATCGACGCCCGTGTAGCCCGCGGGGCTTTCGAAGATCGCGGTCGGCTTACCATTCATTACGGGCACGCGCAGAACCTGACCGTAGACGCCGACCGTCGCGCCGACGTAAAGAGCGCCGCCGTCGGGCGACCAGTCGGGCGCGCCCCCGATCGACTCGTTGAACTCGCCCGTCAGGTTGCGCGGCGCCCCGCCGCCGCCGCTCGCGACGATCATCAGATCGGTCTTCGCCGCCCAGTCGAGCGGATCGGGCGAGGAGGCGTAGGCGATCCACTTGCCGTCGGGCGACCAGCGCGGCGCCGAGTCGGGACCCGGATTGGTCGTCAGCTGCACGGGCTTGCCGCCGGGCGCGGCGACGAAGATGTCCGTGTTGCGGTCGTCGGAGATGTCCGTGTAGGCGGACTCCTGCGCGCCCGCGCGCGAAGAGGAGTAGGCGATCAGGTCGCCCTTCGGCGACCACTGCGGGTCGGCGACGGTGAACGAGCCTTCGGTCACGCGCTTCTTCGCCTTCGTCGCGCGGTCGATTGTCCAGAGGTGCGAGTAGATGAAATCGGAATCGACGACGATGGTGTCGAACCGCTCGCGCCGGCGCTTGTCGCGCTCCGCCTTGTCCTGCGGCGTGTCGCGCACGACGTAGGCGAACCTGTTGCCGTCGGGCGACCACGCGAACTGTGCGACGCCCGACTCCTCGTCCGTCAGCTTCTCCGCCTCGCCCCCGCGCACGGGGATGACCCAGATCTGGTTGCGCCCGCCGCCGGCGCGTCGCGGTTGGCGAGGAAGGCGATGCGCGTCGAGTCGGGCGACCAGCGCGGCTGCGTCTCGCCGCGCTCGCCGTTCGTCAGCCTGACGAGCTCGCCGCCCGTCGCCGGGATGACGTAGATATGCGAGTCGCGGCGGTTAGCGCGTCTTCGATGGTCATCCGCTTGCCGCCCTGCGCTTGTGCGAGGGCGGACAACAGGAGCAGCAGCGTGAGTGTGCGTGCGAAGAGTTTCATTTACTCGATCACCTCTTGAGATGTTTGTCGAAAAAGTCGGACGCGGCGTGGTAAGCCCGAAGCCAGTGCTCGTGGCGGAGGAAGTCGTGCACCTCGTCGGGGAAGACGAGCTGCTCGAACTCGACGTTCTGATCCCTCAGGCGGCGAACGAGCATGACGGTCTGGCTGAAGGCGACGTTGCGGTCGTCGTCGCCGTGAATGAGCAGCACGGGCGACTTCCACTTGTCCACGGAAACAATCGGCGACGACTCGCGCCCCAGCCGCGCCAGATCCCCCGTCGCCCACGGCGCGCCGCCGACGCGCTGCGACCAGTCGTGGACGCCGTGCAGATCGACGCCCGCGGCGAACATGTCGGAGTTGCGCGCGAGCCCCATCGCCGTCAGGTAGCCGCCGTAGGAGCCGCCCCACAGCCCGATCTTTTTGTCGTCCACTTCCGCGCGCGACCGCAGGTACTTGCCGGCGGCGACGATGTCTTGATACTCGCTCGCGCCGCGCGGTCCGCGCCCCTTCGCCTCGCGGAAGGCGCGACCGTAGCCGATGCCGCTGCGGTAGTTGACCGAGAGCACCTCGTAGCCGCGGCTCGCGAGATACTGATTGAAGGCGTACGTGTTGTGATAGTAGTAGAGGTAGTGCCACCCCAGAAGCATCTGCCGGACGGGCCCGCCGTGCGTGAAGATGACCGCCGGGACTTTGCCCGAAGCGCCCCGCGGCTTGAAGAGCTGACCGTGAATCTCCAGCCCGTCCGCCGCCTTGAAGATCACCTGTTCGGGCTCGACGAGCTGCGCCGAAGGGAAATCTTTCGGCAGGACTTGCGGCGCGAGCTGGCGCGCGCCCGTGCCGTCAATCGACGCGACGAAGGGCATGAGCGGATCGCGCGCGGTCGAATGAAAGTAGGCGAGCTGGCGACCGCCCGCGAGGACGACCGGGTACATCTCGATGCCGTCGCCGCTCGTGATCTGCCGCACCTCCCCGCCCTCGACGGGGATGCGGAAGAGGTGGCGTCGATCCACGTCGCCCTTGTTCGACGAGAAGACGAGCGCGGTCTTGTCGGGCGTCGCCGTCACGTTCTCGACTTCGTAGTCGCCGGGCGTGAGCAGCGTCGCCTCGCCGCCCGACGCGGAGATCGAGTAGAGGTGTCGCCACCCATCCTTCTCGGAAGCGAAGACGAGGCGATCATTCGCAGCCCACTCGATCGCCGCCGCGCCGAAGCCGGAGAACGACTCCATCCACGTCGAGCCCGACTTCCAGACTTCCCTGCCCTCGCCCGTCGCGGCGTTGACGATCCAGATCGACCACGGCTGGACGCGTTCGCGCTCCGCCGTCAGCGTGTCCGAGACGTTGAAGAGGCGGACGAAGGCGAGGCGGCGGCCGTCCGCAGACCAGCGCGGCGAGATGTCGCGATCGACGCTCGCCTGGATCGTGCGGATGCGGTTCGAGCGCGGCTCGTAGACGGCGATGAAGGCGTGGTCGCCGCGCCCGCTGCTGAAGGCTAGCGCCGAGCCGTCGGGCGACCACGCGGCTCCGTTGACGTTGCCGCGCATCTCGAAGAGCTTGCGTTCCTTGCCGCCCACGACGGGCGCGCTCCACAAATGATCCTCGCGGCTGAAGAGGACGGCGTCATTAGTCGTCGTGAAGAAGGGCGAGTCGCCCTCGCCGATTCGCGCGACCGCGCCCGTGCGCGCGTCGGCGACCCAGACCTCCTGGCGCGCCCCCGCCGGATCGCTCGTCGGGTTCGGGACCTCGCCCGATTGATTCTTCCCGCCGCCCCTGGTGTAGGCGACGTAGCGACCGTCCGCGGAGAAGATGAGATCGGTCAACTCCTGCCCGTCGTCCTGCGCGTAGCGCGTGAGCTGTCGGGCGCGCCACTGCGGCGCTTCGGCGATCCACACGTTGCGCCTGCCGCGGTCGTCGAACGCCCACGCGAGTTTATCGCCCTGCTTCGAGGCGACGGGCTCGGAGGGGAAGGGCGAGCTCAAGACCTGTTCGAGCGAGAAGCCCTGCGCGAGCGCGCCGGTCGCGGCTGCGAGCAGGCAGACGGCGGCGAGCGCGAGCCGGCAGACTAACGGGCGGGCGTTGGGCATCGTGTCCTCCGAACGTCGGGCGGGGTTTGTACGAGACGAGAGCCAGATTTATAACTCAAAGAATGCGGGAAAGACTAGCAGAACTTTCCGGCGCGCGCACGCCTCGCACGCGCATGACTTTCCGCCACGAGTCGCCCGCGCGATAGAGACGAAGGGGGCGCGTTACGTTCGGCGTAACGCGCCCCCTCCGGTTAGTGCGCGCCTCTGATTAGCGATGCGCGTGGTGTTCGTCTGCGCCGAGCCGATGAACCGGACGGCGCGTCTACGGTCGGCTAGGGCAGCGCCTCGACGACGATGAAGAAGCGGAAGCTGCCGGTCGCCTGGATGCCCAGCAGGAACCGCAGGTTGATGACCGCGCCCGGCGCGAGCGGCGATCCGAGCGCCACCGTCCCCGCCGCGAGCGACGAGTTGAACGCGCCGCCGTTGGGCTGCGTGGGCGGCTCCTCGAGCGTCGTCCCCTGCACCGTCACCGAGCAGGGGGTGACGCCGCCGGGGCACGTCGTCGCGTCGTTGATGCCCCCTACGACGAGCGCCGACGAGGTGCGGACACGCAGATCGGCCACGCCGGACGGTGCGGGGAAGGTCGTGATGTCCATGACGCGGAAGCGCAGGCGCGTCACTGCCGCCCCCGTGTTGTTGTAGAAGCGTCGACGGATGTCGAGCGTCCCGAACGTAGAGTTGTTCGGCGGATCGGACGTGAAGTCCCTCACGCGGTTTGGCGGGCTGGAGCTCGCCGTGGTGGCGTCGAGCAGCAGCGACTTGATCCTTTCGGCGCGGACGACGGGCGACGACAGGTTCTCGGGGCCCGGCGCGCCGAGGCGTTGCCCCGCGCCCGCCGGGGTGCCGTTGGTGTCGACGAAGACGAAGTCCGCCGCGTTGTTATTCGTGTCGACGGGCGTGAAGGTGGAGCAGGGGGCGAAGTTAGATATCGAGCCCTGCTTGCCGCAGATATCGCGGAAGTAGGAGTATTCGATGAGGAACTGCGTGAGCGCGGGGTAGCCCGCGCCCTCCCTGTAGAGGGTGTTCGCCTCGGAAGTCGAGCCCGCGGCGTCGAGGCGCGTCGCGGTCGAGAAGTTAAGCGTGTTCGCCGTGTTGAAGAGCGCGATGCCCGCGTTATTCAGGATGTTGTCTGTGTAGGTGGCGTCCGGCGTGGCGGTCGTGGCATTGCCGGCCGGGTAGCTGCCCAAGCTGTAGCCGTCGGAGTTGGCGCAGAGGTAATGGCCGCGCGCCGGGATGACCGTCCCCGACGGGATGGTGCAGCGGATGACACCGTCCGATGCGGCGATGGCGTAGCCGGCCGAGCCGTCGAGCGTGTTGACGGTCAGCGGCGAGGTGTTGTTGTTGTAAATCTCGATGAACTCGTCCTCATTCGGCTCCGGGGCGGGGGCGCCCGCCGGCCCGTTGGGGCCGAAGAGGCGGAACTCGGAGATCATCAGATCGCCCGCGCCGGCCGGCGCGTTGACCTTCGCCCACCAGGTGCCCCAGCGACTGTTGTTCGTCGTGGTGTTGGCGTCGGGCACGGTGCGCGTGCCGGCGTACTCCTGAACCACCCACAGGTCGCGGTCGTTCGACGGGTCGACGACGGCGTGGCTGTAATCGCCCCACCTGTTCCTCGTCCCCGAGAAAGTCTTCGAGTAGTAGTCCTCGCCGGCTTTGTAGATGACGGGGTCGCGCATCGTGCCGGCGGCGTCCGTCCCGAGGCGGAAGCTGTAGCCGGCGGAGAAGAACTGGTTCGAGGCTGCCTGCGTGTAGCCGAGCAGGATGTCGCCGTTCTTGTTGACGGCGATGCCACCGTAGACGTAATGCTTGCCGCCGTTCAGCTTGGTCGCCGTCGGGTCTTCGACGCGCCCGCCGTCCACGAAGGCACCCGTCGCGGCGCTAACGATCGTCCACTGGACGGCGAGGCGCGCGGCGTCGTTTGACGCGGCCGTGCCCGCCGGGAGCGAGATGGTCTGCGGGTAGTAGAGGTTGCCGTTGCGGTAGATGACGTTCGAGCGAACCTGCGCGTCGCCAGAGTCCCCGCGGCGCAGCGTCGTCGGGCAGGTGACGCCCGCGACGCCGACGCACGTCTGCGGCACGATGTCGCCGCCGGGCTGCGTCCAGGCGCCGCCCGGGCGCGTCAGGGTCGCCGTGACCGTAATCGTCGGCACGGTGCCGCCGAGCGACGGCGGGTTGCCCCCGAGCGTCCACTTGCGGTAGGTCGCGCCGCCGCTGCTCAGGTGGGCGACGAAGTAGAGGTTCACCTCGTTGGCGTCGAGCGTCGTCGCCGGGTGTGTACAGAAGTCTAGACCAGAGGCGGTGAAGGCGGTCGGCGAGACGGGTCCGGTGCGCAGGTTCGGGTAGTCGATGAAGATGCCGCGCCCCGCGATGAACGCGCTGGTGCTGGTGGTGAACTGGTTCCAGGTGATGCCGACCCAGCCCTTGCTGAAGCCGAGCATCGGGAAGTCGGCCCACTCGCCGCCCGTGTTGCAGGCCGCGCCCGTGATCGGGCTGATGCCGCCCGCCGCGCAGCCGACGATGTAGCGGTAGAGGTGGTAAGTCCCCTGCGGGTCAGAGGTGTCCGAGATTCCTATCTCTACCGACGAGTTGGCCGACGCCGCGTTACTCACGATGGCCGTGATCCAGCGGTTGTTGTACGGGTCGTAGACGACGCGAGGGTCGAAGACCGAGGGCAGCGAAGTTAACCACCGCGCTGGACGTGGGCTCTATCGACGAGATTTTGAAGTCCTCGCCCTGGGCGCCGCCCTGGACGGCGACAGTCCCGCCGGGCGCGACGGGCTTAACTCCCGACAGCTCGATCTTGTTCCTGAGTGTTTTCGTCTGCGCGATAGCGGAGGGGGCACCGGAAAGGAAAAAGCCCTGCGCGAGCAGCGACAGGCAGAGCGCGACGCGCGCGGAACTTTTCAAGCCGCGATACGAGCCCGCGCGGAATACCTTAACGGTTTTGCGCAGGGACGCCCTGCCGGATGCCCCTGTCGTGTGGACGGCATTGCGAAGGAGGGGGGTGCTTCTCTTCATTTCTCTAGATTTCTCCGTTCGTGTCAGTCGAGGACGTTGATTTAGCTCCGGTGCGACCCGTGCCGCGCGGGGCGAGGGCTGGGTAGATCGTCAGTCAGCGTGAACGCCGCGAGGAGTGCTGACCTGAACGTGATCGACCGCCAGTGTGCTGGAAGATGGTTCGCAGATGTGGGCTCGCGCCCCACGTTGGTTGACGTAACTTGCTAGCGCAGGATGAATTCAGGCGATTCGGTAGAAGCAGGAAAGACTTTCAAAGTAGGAGTTACGGTGACGGATAGTAGAGCATCAGGGGCATAAATGACAAGTGAATTTTGTCATGCTCGAAGAACTTGCGGCGGACGGGCACACCGGACGGTCAGCCGCGCCGAACGCCGCGCCGCGGCGGGCTCAGCCCTTGCGGCGCACGACCGGGTGATCGACGATTGCCTCCCCCTTCGTACACCTGCCGGTCTCGAGGTTCACCGCGCCGATGAATATGGGCGCGCCCTCGCCCTCTTCGTCTTCCGCCTCAATCTCGTCCACCTGCGCCTGCCCGCCCTTCGCGCGCTCTCGCTTAACCCGCTCCTCGCGCTCCTCGCGCTCTCTGCGCCCGGCGCGATCCTCGCGGCGCGGCTTCGGTACGGACGACGCGACGAAGACCAGAGCCGTGTGCCCGGCGTCGCCCTCCGCCTGCAACACCACCGCGCCATTCGTGAACGCGCCGATGCAAGACCTCATGAGCCTCTCGGCTCGCCGCCGCGGGATCACGCGCAGCACGTCGTGCGCCGAGCGCAGAGCCGCGCCCGCCGAGTGCGTGTCGACGCGCCGACCCTGCGCGTCCGTGTAGAAGCCCAGCGAGTCGCTGACGACGGTGCTGTATTCGCCCACGGTGAAGCGCCAGACGACGCGGCGATCACCCGGCGTGTTGACGACCCGCGTGAGGGCGAAGTGTGAGTCGAAGTAGGGCGCGGAGAAGCCCGCCGCGATGATCGCGGCGCGCGACCCGCGCACCATCCCCGATTCCTCTTCGGTGAGTTTCAACCCGATGCGTGCCTCCGTGGTTTTCTGTGCCCGCGCGGTCGGCAAAGGCTTGATCGCAGACCCGCGGCGCGGCGCGGGCTGGGCATTCCGCGCGCGCGCCAGGGCGTCACGATTGGACGCGGCGGGCGTGAACGTGAAGACCGTGACGAAGGAGAACTTAAAGAGAGCCGAATATATTTTTTTGTTCATGTGCAGGGCAAATACTTGACAGGCGGCGCGGCGTGGAGAAGATACACGCAGCCGCGCGCACCGGCACAGACGCGTTCATTCTAGCAGCCGCAAACCATGAGCACCAACGCGCACCCTGAAGCCCCTTCGGAAACGCACAGACTCGCGCGACGCCTCGGGCTCTTCGACGTGACGATGCTCGTGATGGGCGGCATCGTCGGCGCGGGCATCTTCATGAACCCGGCGGTCGTCGCGCGCAGCGTCCACACGCCGGCGCTGATGCTCGCGGCGTGGGCGCTCGGGGGTCTCGTCGCGCTCGCCGGCGCGCTCGTCTACGCCGAACTCGCCGCGCGACTCCCGCAGGTCGGCGGGCAGTACGCGTACCTGCGCGAAGCGTTCCACCCTTCGGTCGCGTTCCTCTACGGCTGGGTGCTGCTGCTCGTCGTGCAGACGGGCGGGATGGCGGCCGTCGCCGTCACCTTCGCGCACTACTTCCTCGAACTCACGCACGCGCCGCTCGGCGAAGCGACGGTCGCGGGCGTGGCGCTCGCCGCGCTGACCGTTGTCAACTGCCTGGGCGTGCGCGCGGGCGGCACCTTGCAGAGCGCGCTGATGGTCTTGAAGATCGCGGCGATCGTGGCGCTCGTCGGCTGCGGGCTCGCCTTCGTCGGCGCGGGCGGCGCCGGCTTGTCGCCCGCGCTCGATCGCCCCGCCTCGCTCGATCTCGTGACGGCGTTCGGAGCGGCGCTCACGCCCGTGATGTTCGCCTACGGCGGCTGGCAGACTTCCGGCTTCGTCGCGGGCGAGATGCGAGAGCCGCGGCGCGACCTCGCGCGCGGACTCATCTTGGGCGTCGTCGGCGTCGTCGCGCTCTACCTCGCGGTGAGTTTCGTCTCGGTCGCCGCGCTCGGCGCGCAGGGGCTGGCTGCGACCGAGACGCCCGCCACAGCCGTGATGCGGCTCGCGCTCGGCGAGCGCGGCGCGAAGCTGATCGCCGCGGGAATAGCGACCTCCACGCTCGGCTTTTTGAGTCAGGGGATGCTCACCGCGCCGCGCGTCTATTTCGCGATGGCTGAAGACGGTCTCTTCTTCCCGTCGGTCGCGCGCGTGAGCGAGCGGACGCGCGTGCCCGTCGTCGCCATCGTCCTGCAGGGGCTGCTCGCGCTCGTGATCGCGGCGTCGAAGAAGTACGGGCAGATTCTGAACTACGTCGTCTCGGTCGATTTCATCTTCTTCGGGCTGACGGGTCTCGCGCTTTTTTTCATACGCGGGCGCGCGCGGCTTGAAAAAGTTTCCGGCGCGGCGCACGATCCGGCGCGGTTCAAGGTTCCGGGTCACCCGCTGACGACGGCGTTCTTCGTCGCCGCGTGCTGGCTGGTCGTCGCGAGCACGATCTATAAAAATTTCGCGGACAGCGTCGTCGGTCTCCTGATCCTCGCGGCGGGCGTGCCCGCGTACATCTTCTGGTCTCGTCGGAGGGGGAATAAATATTTATGAGCGCGTCGCAAACTGAGAAACGTGCGGACGGGTCGGTCTACATCAACTGGGCGAAGACGGCGCAGTCAGCCGCGCGCTACAACCTCGCCGACAGCGGGATGCGCAACTACAAGCTCGCCGATCTCCCCGTCCAACTCTCGGACATCGAGCTGACGGGCGCGAGCTTCTACGGCTACCCGCCGCTCCAGCAAGCGCTCGCGCGCAAGGCGGGCGTCCCGGCGGAGTGCGTCGTCGCGGCGAACGGCACGTCGATGGCGAACCACCTCGCGATGGCTGCGCTCGTCCAACCCGGCGACGAAGTCCTGATCGAGCAGCCCGCGTACGAGGCTCTGCTCGCCACCGCCAGCTACCTCGGCGCGCGCGTGCGCAGGTTCGCGCGCCCGTCGGAAAACTATTTTCGTCTGGACGCGGGCGAGGTCGAGCGCGCCCTCACCCCGCGGACGAAGCTCGTCGTCGTGACGAACCTGCACAACCCCTCGAACTCGCTCGCCGACGAAGCGACGCTCCGAGAGATCGGCGAGATCGCAAAGCGAGCGGGCGCGAGCGTGCTGGTCGATGAGGTCTATTTAGACTCCGCGTTCGACGCCGCGCCGCGCTCGTCGTTTCGGCTGGGCGACAACTTCGTCACGACGAGCAGCCTGACGAAAGCCTACGGCTTGAGCGGTCTGCGCTGCGGCTGGGTGGTCGCCGAGCCGGGGCTGGCGCAAAAGATGTGGCGGCTGACAGACCTCTTCGGCGTGCTGCAACCGCACGCGGCGGAGCTGCTCTCCGTCATCGCCCTCGATCATCTGGACGAGATCGCCGCCTCGTCGCGCGCCCTGCTCGCGGAGAATCGCGCGCTCTTCAACGAGTTCCTCGCCGCGCGCGAAGACATCGACGCGCCGCCCTCCGCGCACGGCACGATCTCCTTCCCGCGCCTCGTCGCGGGCGACCCCGAAAGGCTGTGCGCGCTGCTCGCAGAGAAGTACGAGACCTCGCTCGTGCCCGGCAAGTTCTTCGAGGAGCCGCAGCACTTCCGCGTCGGGCTCGCGCTCGAGCCGGAGGATTTCAGGGAAGGGCTCGCGCGCCTCGGCGCGGCGCTCGACGAACTGACAGCAACTTCTTAAAGTGCCGTAGGCACGGAAGAAATTAGCCCACGGCGCAAGCCGTGGGTCAGCGTGAAAAAAATAGAGAGCCCCTGAAAGGGGCGGAAGAATCTTCGATGCAATGGATCAAAAACATCTTCCGCCCCTTTCAGGGGCTTTAAGAATTCTTAACGACTATGATCCCACGGCTTGCGCCGTGGGCTAATTTCTATCGCCCCTGACGGGGCTGGCGCGCTTCGCCCTGAAAGATTATTTTTATGGCACCCCGGCATACCACGCTTCTCAAAGCCTCTCTCTTCGCGCTAATTCTCGCCGGCGGGCTACAAGCGCAGGATCAGCCGCCGCGTGAGGAAGGAAAATTTCGCAAGCCGGAGCTGGTCGAGCTGATCAAAGTCGATAAGACCATCAGGCTCGACGTGCGCTACGCCACCGCGAACAACTTCCTCGGTCGCCCCGTCTATACGGAGGCGCGCGCCTTCCTCCAGAAGCCCGCGGCGAAGGCGTTAGCGCGCGTCAGTAAGAGGCTGAGGAAGGAGGGTTACGGGCTGCTCGTCTTTGACGGCTACCGCCCGTGGTCTGTGACGAAGATTTTCTGGGACGCGACGCCCGCCGACAAGAAGGAGTTCGTCGCCGACCCCGCGAAGGGCTCGCGCCACAACCGCGGCTGCGCCGTCGATCTCACGCTCTACGATCTCAAGACCGGCACGCAGGTCGAGATGCCCGGCGCCTACGACGAGATGACCGAGCGCTCGCACGTCAACTACACAGGCGGCACGGACGAGCAGCGACGCTTACGCGATCTCCTGCGGCGCGAGATGGAGCGCGAAGGCTTTCAGGTCTACGCCCCGGAGTGGTGGCACTTCGACTACAAGGATTGGAAGGAGTACCCGATCCTCAACATCCCTTTCTCCGAGATCGGGCGGAAGAATAAGTAGAGCCTATCGCCGTTCCTCGTCGCTGCGCGAAAAACTCTCCGGCTAATCAAACTTCCCGCGCGCGTGACGCCAGTTTCGCCACCGCCTCGACGAGTTCGGCGGGCGCGACGGGCTTGGCAATGTGCGCGCCGAAGCCCGCGTCGAGCGCGGCGTCGCGATCTTCGACGCGCGCGTAGGCCGTGAGGGCGAGCGCGGGCAGGGGCGTGGTGCCGCGCTCGCGCGCGCGCTCGACGATGCGGCGCATCAGCGTGTTGCCGTCCTCGACGGGCATCCCGATGTCGCTCACGAGCACGTCGAACGCGGGCGAGTCGTCGAGCGCGCTGAGCGCGGCGGCGACCGACTCGCAGGCTTCGACGCCCGCGCCGTAACGCTCCAGAGTCTTACACAGCATCAGGAGCGTGTCCGGGTCGTCGTCCACGACGAGCAGTCGCAGCCCGCTCAGACGCTGTTGCCCCTCGCCCCGCGCCGCGGCGGACGCGCCCGCGCTGTCCTCGGTAACTTCCCTTCCCGCGTCCGGCGGGATGAGCGGCAGCCGCACGCGGAACGTCGCGCCGCCTTCGCTCTCCGCCGAGACGCGCCCGCCGTGCAGCTCGACGAGGTGGCGCACGATCGAGAGCCCCAGCCCCAGCCCGCCGAAGGTGCGCGTCGTCGAGGCGTCAGCCTGCCGGAAGCGGTCGAAGACGTGAGGCAGGAAGTCGGGCGCGATGCCGACGCCCGTGTCGCTGACGGTGACGAGCGCGTCCTCGCCCTCGCGCGCGAGCGCGACTCCGACGCGCCCGCCCTGCGGCGTGAACTTCACGGCGTTCGACAAAAGGTTCCAGACGATCTGCTGGAGCCGTTCCGCGTCGCCCGCGACGACGAGCGCGCCGCCCTCGATCTCGACGCCGAGATCGATCCCCTTCGAGATCGCCGCCGGGCGCACCGACTCGACCGCCGCCTCGACGACGGGCGCGAGCCGCGTCGGTCTCGCCTCGAGCCGGAGCTTGCCCGTGATGATGCGCGAGGCGTCGAGCAGATCGTCGATGAGCTGCTTCTGCGAGCGCGCGTTGCGCTCGATGGTTTCGAGCGCGCCCGCCGCCGTCTCCGCGTCGAGCTTGACGCTGCGCAGCAGCCCCGCCCAGCCGAGGATGGCCGTCAGCGGCGTGCGCAGCTCGTGCGAGAGCGTGGCGAGGAACTCGTCCTTGAGGCGGTTCACCTCCTGCGCCTCGCGGTAGAGGCGCGAGTTGTCGACGGCGAGCGCGGCGCGGCGCGCGAGGTCTTCGGCGAGCGCGAGGTCGGGGGGGGCGTAATGCCGCCCCGACTCGGCGGAGGCGCACGTGATCGCGCCGAGCGTGCGCTCGTGCGCCACCATCGGCACGATCATCGCCGAGCGCAAGCCGAGCCCGCGGACGAGCCGGAGCTTTTCGGGATCGGGGAAGGCGGCGGCGAGGATGGGCTCGGTCAGTTCCGTGAGCAGCTCCGGGCTGCCGGTGCGGATCACTTTCGACACGCCCTCCGCCGCGCCCGCGTCGACGGGCGCGCGCCGCACGGCTTCCCACACCGCCTCGACCTTCGCGGCGTCCGCGTGCGCGACGGCGACGCGCACGATCTTGTCGCCCTCGCAGAGATCGATCAGGCACCAGTCGGCGAGGTACGGGACGGTGAGGCGCGCGACCGAGGCGAGCGTCGTCTCGTAGTCGAGCGAGGCGGAGAGCAGCTCGCTCGCGTTGGCGAGGAAGCGCTGCGCGCCCTCAGCGCGGTGCAGCGAGTCCTCGGCGCGCTTGCGCTCGATGAGCTGACCGAGCAAGCCGCCGACGGAAGACATCGCGGCGCGCAGCTCTTCGTCGGGCGCGCGCACCTCGCGGCTGAAGAACTCCATCACGCCGAGCACCTCGCCGCCCGCGCTCACGGGGAACGCGAACCCGGCGTGGATCCCCTCGCGCGCGGCGACGCGGGCGCGCGGGAAGTTGTCAGCGAGCGTCACGTCCTCGATCCACTCCGCCCCGCCCGCCTCCCAGACGCGACCGGGCAGCCCCTCGCCGCGCCGGAACGTGCGCGCGTGGCTCGCCCCGTCGAACTCGTCGAAGTTGATCGACGGCGCGTGCCAGATGTCCGCGCGGCGCAGCACCCCCTCGCCCTCGTCCACCTCCCAGAACTCCGCGACCTCCCAGCTCATGCTCTCGCCGACCGCGCGCAGCACGCGCGCGATCGTCGCGTCCACGTCGGCGCTCGAGACCAGCGCGCGCGTGACGGCGTGCTGGACGGCGCGCGCGCGCTCGGCGCGCTTGCGCCCGGAGATGTCGCGCGCGATGCCGGTGAAGTGCCTGCGACCTTCGCGGACGAACTCGCCGAAAGAGATTTCCAGCTCCAGCTCGCGCCCGTCGCGGTGGAGCCCGGGCAGCTCCACGCCCTGCCACGAGATGTGTTTTTCGCCGGTCTCGAGGTAGCGCGTGACGCCCGCGCGGTGGACGTGGCGCAGGTATTCGGGCATCAGCGTCGTCAGGCTTTCGCCGCGCAGCTCGTCGACCGCGTAGCCGAAAATCTCTTCCGCGGCGCGGTTGGCGTAATGGATGACGCTCCCCTCGTCGATGACGAGGATCGCGTCCGAGGCGTTCTCGGCGAAGGAGAGGAAGCGCGAGTCGGAGTCGTCCGCGCGCGACGAGACTTCCGCGCCGCCGCGCGGCACAGTCCCGCGTCGCTCGTGGGGCGTCGGGCGGGGATGCTCTTTGTCGTCTTGCGTCACGTTGCTGCGATCGATGGTGCGGGATCGGAAGTCGCCGGGATGGCGGCGGGATTATAAACCAACTTCGCGAGAGCGCCGGAACAATTATCGCGCTTAGTGGCTCAGTTTGATTTTGAGTGTGGGCGGGAATGAGGTTCGCCGCGGAGGCGCGAAAGCAAACGATGAAGTAGGAACGATGAACGATGAAGTTAAAACCTTTGTCTTCACTTCATCGTTCATCGTTCCGACTTCATCGTTCTTACTTCCTCGTTTGGTCGGCGCACATCAGCTCGCGCGCCTCGCGCGCGACGCGCTCGACCGTGATGGCGCGCAGGCAGTCGATCCTCTCGTCGCAGGCGCGGAAGCGCGACGCGAACCAGCAGGGCTCGCAGGGCAGTCCGGCGCGCACGACCCGCACGTTGGGCGCGAGGCGGCCGAGCGCGCGGTGCGGCGTCGCCCCGAAGATCATCACCGTCGGCGCGCCGAGCCCCGACGCGACCCTCAGGCGAGTCGCCGTGTCGTGGAACGCCACGCCGAGCGGCGCGGTGAGCGTCAAGCGCTCAAGGACTCGCACGGGGTTGGTCGTCATGGCTTCTCTAACTGCCCCGCGTCGAAGGAGCGCGTCTGCACTACCCTCGGCTCTTCGAGGACGATCTCCGACTCGACGGCGATCATCCGCACGACGTACGCGACCGAGAGCGGCGGCGCGTTCTTGACGACGCCCCACAGGTTGTTCATGTCCTGCAGGGAGAGGGCGTCGAAGATCACTTCGACCGCCTCGTGCGCGCGGAACACGTCGTGCTCAGGCGCGTAGTTGTTCAAAAAACTGGCGGGCAGGACGGGCGCGTCCTGCAACGTGCGCAGAGCCCAGCCGAGGAGCCGCTGCTGCCGCCCCGCCGTCTTCGCCCACGCGGTCAGCAGGTAGTGCAGGTCGAGCGGGATCGGCGGTCGGTACTTCCTGCCGTCGGGGCCCACCGTCGGCGGCAGGTTGCGGCGCGAGCCGTTGACGGCGAGGCGGTAGAGGTAGAGCGAGACGCCCTCCTCCATCGGCGACTGAAAATCTTTCAACTGGTAGAGCTCGAAGCGCACCGCGTCGAACTCCGCCTGTCGCGCGTCGGCGAGCAGGCTGATGAGAGCCTGACCCGTCGCCGCAATCGCCTGGTGTCTCGCCATCCTCCCCCGTTCGAACTCCGGCGCGCGCTCGCGCCGCGTGTGAGTCCGACCCTTCTAGGTCCAGCGCTTCAGCCAACGCCTGATGCGGCGCCGCCCGCTCGCGCAGGCGTAGGCGCGCTCGAAAGCGTCCACGTCGAGCCAGAGGTCGCAACCCGCGTTGAGCTGCACCCAGTCGTGCTCGGCGCGCAGCAGCTCGCCGCCCGCCGGATCCGACTCGAACACGCCCTGCAAGTGCCAGAGCGCCTGGCGCAGGTACTTCTTCGACTTCTCGGTCGAGGCGTCGCCCCAGAGCTGCGCGGCGAGCGACTCGCGCGGGTGCGGGCGCGCGCGGTGGACGAGCAGGTAGCACAACAACTCCTGCGCCTTCGAGGCGTCGAGCTTTTCCAGCTCGCGCCCTTCGCACGCCGCGCCGAACTTTCCGAAGAGTTGGATTCTCAGACCTGACACGATGGCGACTCCATTCCGGGGAGGCTTGTGAGACTCGCGGCGCGGTGTTGAGGACTGGAAGACTAACGCGCCGGGGCGGGCGACGAAGGCGCGGCGGTTCGAGTGGCGAGCACGAGGTCAGGGCTGGGGGAGTGTGTCGGGCGCTTGATCTGTGTGGTGTCGGGCATGAGGAATCTCCTGCGGCGAAAAGCGAGTGCTTGAGCGAACAGGGCTGGCGCGATGAGGGCTCGCGCCGGAAGGGTTCATAGAAGGAACGTGCGCGTCGTGAAGCGAGCGATCAGGAGCGGCGGAGATATAAACCCGGCGCGACCCGTTTGTCAACGCTCATCCGTGCGACGCGGGCGCGGAGCCGGTTGGGTGATCCGAACGCCGCGCGAGCCGACGAGTCTCAGGGCTCGGGTTCGAGCGGAAATTCGGCGGCGAAGGTGGCGCGGCGCGGATCGGCTCCCGGCTCGGCGTAGCGCACGTCGTAGAGCTGCGCGCGCGCCGCCCCGCCGGGCGACTCGGAGATGCGCGCGAGCGGGAAGCGCGCGAAGTGGAGGAAGATGCGCGCTCGCTCGTCCTCGCGGGCGAGCCGCGCGACGCGCTCGGCGTCCGCGCCCGAGAGTTTTTCGTGGCGCGAAGCGCCGCCCGGCGCGGTCGCCCCGTCGTGAGTGTCTGTGAGACTGAGGTTGAAGACGTAGTCGGCTCGCTCGGTCTCGCCGACGACGCGCCAGCGCGCGGGGTCGGCGAGCGAGGGCATCGCGGCGACCCGCGAGACGGACTCGCCGCGCCCGCGTGAGAGATCGCGCACCGACGCCTCGCCGCGGCGCAGAGCGTTCGAGTGAGCGACGGCGAGCGCGCACCAGTAGGCGGGCACGAGCGCGAGCGCGACGGCGGGGACTGCTCGCCCGAAGCGCGCGCCGAAATTTAAGCGGTGCGCGAAGGCGAAGGCGGCGACGCCCGCGAGCCAGAGTGCGCGCGCGGGCGTCGGCAGATCGGCGCGCACGGGGAGAAGGACGATCGCGACGGTGAGGGCGAGGGCGAGCGCAGACCAGAGCGCGGTGCGCCAGCGCGTGCGCGCCGTCGCGAGGAACGCCGCGCCGCCGAGCGCGAGCCACAGCCACGGGTCGATGATGAAGACGAGATCGCCGTAGTACCACTTCCCGCTCCACGGCAGGAACGGGCGCACGCCGTAGTTGTTCGTCCAGTCGAGCAGCGGGTGCGTCGCGCCGGCGACGACGGAGGCGAGCAGGAGCCCGCGCAGGCGTGTGCGCGGCGGCTTGGCGCGCACACGCATGATCATCTTTTCGGCGGCGTAAAAGAATACGGGGACGAGGACGGCGAGCGCGAGCGTGCCGACGACGGAGTGCGTGATGCCGCGGTGGTGCTGGAGGTAGAACCACCGACCTTTGAGCGCCGCGACGATGTCGGCGTCCGGCGCGTTGGCGGCGATGACGCAGACGGCGGTCGCGTAAGGCGACGCGCGCTCCAGCCCCGCCTTCGCTGCGGCGAGCCCGACGAGCGTGTGCGCCAGATTGTCCATGGGAGAGAGATCAGAGGTCAGAGGTTAGAGGTTAGTGGTCAGTCGTCCGCAGTCCGTCGTCCGTGGTCAGTAGTCAGTTGACGGAGAATTCTTTTACTAACCTCTGACCTCTGATCTCTGACCTCGGCCCCGACCTCTGCTTCACGACGAGAGATCGCGGGGCGGTTCGGGCGGGAGTTGGGCGTGGCGCGCGGGGTCGAGCTGTTCGAGCTTCTTCTCGGCTTCGCCGGCGGAGGAGGAGGGCGCGACGGGCTTGCCGTCCTTGCCCTTCGCCTCGCGCGAGGCTTTGACGAGTTGGAAGAGGATGTCAGCCGCCTCCGTCTTCTTGCCCTGCTTCTCGAACACCGCGGCGAGGCGGAAGTTGGCGGTGTCGGGGGGCACGGTGGGGGAGTCCTTCACCGAGGCGAGGTCTTTGTAGAGCGCGGCTGCCGCGTCGTACAGCGCGTCCGCCTCGTGAGCCTGCGCGAGCGCGAACTTCGCCCACGCGGCGATCCGAGCGTCGCCGCTCTTCGTCAGCGCCTCCAGCTCGCTCAACCCCTTCGGGCGATCGACGACGAGCAGGTTCGTGGCTTTGAAGTAGTTCGCCTGCGAGCGGTAGGGCTCGCTGCTGTACTTGTCGGCGACCTTCTGGAACTCCTCGGCGGCGCTCTGCGCCCGCTCGCGCTCGGTCGCGAAAGTCCGCGCGCCCGGCTGCGGGGTCGCGGCGGTCTGCGCCGAGGCGACCGGCGATTCCGCGATCTCGATGGCGCGACCGAGCGCCTGCCGCGCCTCGTTCGCCTTGCCGTCGCGCCAATCCCAAAAAAGTTTTCCGACGACGAGGACGAGGACGAGCCCGCCGAGTGCGTAGAGCAGAGTCTTGCCGCGCCCTTCGAGGCGGTCGCCGAGTCGCTCGAAGAGTCCGAGCGTCTCCTCGCGGAAGCGGTCGCGCTTGATCTCGCGCGCGTGTTTTTTGCCGTGTCGTGCCACCTTATTCTCTCTCGCAACATCGCACGGGTGTGCGCGTTCTATTGACGTGAGTCGAGCCCAGGCGGGAGACTCTAACGAGCGCGGCGCGGAGTGTCAAGCAGGCGCGTAAAAGCCTGTGAGCAACGCGATTGACCGGCTCGGCGGGCGGGTGCTAGGCTCGCGCCGCGGTCGAAAAGAGGCGTGATAATTTCTGGAACAGGCGGCGCGGGTGCGGTGTCTAAGGGGTTGTCTCTACGGAGAGCGACCAGGTTTTCAGAGAGGTCGCCGGGAGCCGCCGGAGGACGTTCGTGAGCTTCTTGGAACCAGTCGCCCTCCGGGCGGACGTGGAAATGGAGGTCGCCGCCCCGTCGGCGCACGACTCTCCTTCCGCGCGCACCTCCGCCGAGGCGCAGTTCCTTGAACTCCTGAGAGCGGGTGACGCCGAGAGTTTCGACCGCCTCGTCTCCGATCGCAGCCAGGACGTGTACGCCCTGCTCTACCGCCTGACGCAGGACGCCGAGGAGGCGCGCGATCTCACGCAGGAGACTTTCCTCCAAGCCTTCCGCTCCATCGCGCACTTCCGCGGCGACGCGGACCTGCGCACTTGGCTCTACCGCATCGCCGTCAACCAGGCGCGCAACCGCTGGCGCTGGTGGCGCAGGCGCAGGCGCGACGCGACCGTCTCGCTCGACGCCCCCGCGCGCGACTCGGAGCAGCCGCTCTCGGCGCGGCTCAAAGACGAGCGCGGGCGCGATCCCGAAGGCGAGACGCTCGCGCACGAACGGGAGCGCGCGCTCGACGCGGCGCTGCAAACCCTGGCGCGACCCTACCGCGAGGTGGTCGTCCTGAGGGACGTGGAGGGATTGAGCTACGAGGAGGTCGCGGCGGCGCTTGAGATCAGCGTCGGCACGGTCAAGTCCAGACTCTCTCGCGGGCGCGCGGAGTTGCGGCGCAGGCTGGAAGGAGTTTTGTGAACTGTCAGTTGTCCGTTGTCAGTTGTCCGTTGCATGTGTGGACAGACACATGGCGCGTTCGATGTAAGCAAACAACTGACCACGGACAACTGACAACGGACAGTTCTTTGATAGCGGACGGCTGATCCGCCCCGGCTCGAACCGAACAATCCCAGGTGCCAGTGGGTCGGGGAGGCGAGCGCGGTGCAGGCGCGGTCGGCGGGCGCGGTCGGTGGCGACGGCGCGGCGCGCGGGTTTGAGGGCGAGCCAGCAACACTTGCCCCCAGGCGCGGCGCGGCGCAAAGTTTCCGAACGACCCGTCAACCGGCGCGAATGCCCTCGAGTCGCTTCCCCTTTGGAGGGCTCAGCCGGGGTCGATCAGCCGTCCGTTGAAAGCAGGGGTTAGGTGTCGGGGGTTAGGGGTTAGGGATCAGTCGAATCTGATT
>JAIVJC010000107.1 GCA_020200235.1 Acidobacteriota bacterium
GATCTGGGGCTGCGCGCGTCAGGCGGGGGGTGGCCCGAACGTCGCGCGCCAGATCGGTTATCGCGCAGGGCTGCCCGAGACAGTGCCCGCGTTCACGGTCAATCAGGCGTGCGGGTCGGGGCTGAAGGCGATCATCCTCGCGGCGCAGGAGATCATGCTCGGTCGCGCGCGCGCCGTGCTCGCGGGCGGCGTCGAGTCGATGTCGCGCGTGCCGTATTTCGCGGAGGGCGCCCGCTGGGGCACCAAGATGGGCAATGTCGATCTGATCGACGGGATGTACCGCGACGGCTTCAACGATCCGCTCTCCGGTCTCGTGATGGGCGAGACCGCCGAGAATCTCGCGCGCCAGTACGAGATCAGTCGCGCGGAGCAGGACGAGTTCGCGCTCCGCTCGCAGCGGCGCGCGGCGGCGGCGATTGATTCGGGCAGGTTCGACGAAGAGATCGCGTCGGTCGAGATCAAGGGGCGCAAGGGCGAGGGCGTTCTGTTCTCGCGCGACGAGCACCCGCGCGCCGACACGTCGCTCGAGAGCTTGAAAAAGCTCGCGCCCGTCTTCGCGAAAGACGGCACGGTGACGGCGGGCAACTCGTCCGGCATCACGGACGGCGCGGCGGCGGTCTGCGTGATGGGCGAAGAGGCTTTGAAGGCGACGAGCGCCCAGCCGCTCGCGCGCGTGGTCGATTACGAGATCGCGGGCGTCGCGCCGGAAGTGATGGGGATCGGTCCCGTGCCCGCCGTGCGCGCGCTGCTCGCGCGGCAGAACCTCACGCTCGACCGAGTCGATCTCGTCGAGCTGAACGAGGCGTTCGCCGCGCAGGTCATCGCGTGCGACCGCGAGCTGAAGCTCGACGCGGAGCGTCTGAACGTCAACGGCGGCGCGATCGCGCTCGGGCACCCCATCGGCTGTACGGGCGTCCGCATCACGACCACCCTCCTCTACGAGATGAAGCGCAGGGGCGCGCGCCTCGGGCTCTCCACGCTCTGCGTGAGCGGCGGTCTGGGGCTCGCCCTGCTCGTCGAGCGCACGTGAAAGTTCAGGCGACTCAATTGCAGATGTAACTTTTGCAGATGTAACTTTCCACTCTCATAAAAGCGAGGGGCCGTGTCATGCGAATGAGCCGCCGGACTTCCTTAACCGATGATGCCGCGACCACGGTGAATCCTTTCCTGCAAGGCAACTTCGCCCCCGTCCGTGAAGAGGTGACGGCGGACGATCTGACGGTCGTCGGCAAGTTGCCGCCGGAGATGGACGGCATGTTCGTGCGCAACGGACCCAACCCGCAGTTCCCGCCGATCAAGAATTACCACGTGTTCGAGGGCGACGGCATGCTCCACGGGGTGCGAATCCAGAATGGTAGGGCGAGCTATCGCAACCGCTACATTCGCACTCCGTACTGGAAGGCTGAAAACGCGGCGGGCCGTGCGCTGTTCGGGAGTTTCCTCGACCCGCCCAGCGTCGCCATGATGGTGGGACTGATACGGAACTGGCTCAAGCGCCTCCCCATGGTAAAGAACACGGCGAACACGGCGCTCGTCTGTCACGACGGTCGGCTGCTGGCTCTCTGGGAAGGGGGCGAGCCGCACGAGATTCAAGTCCCGGATTTGGACACGGTCTGCACTTACAACTACGGCGGACGGCTGAAGCATCAGTTCACAGCCCACCCGAAGGTTGACCCGGCGACGGGGGAGATGCTGTTTTTCGGCTACAGCATGTTCAAGCCCTCCGTCCAATACGGCGTGGTCAGCGCGCGGGGAGAACTCGACGGCATCACCGCCATCAGTATTCCCCGCCCCGTCATCATGCACGACTTCGCCGTCACGCCGCGGCACACCATCTTTTTGGACGTGCCGCTGACGGTCAGCTTCAAGCGCCTGCTGCGGGGTCAGCCTTTGCTGAAATTCGAGCCGGAGCTGGGCGCCCGCTTCGGCGTCCTGCCACGCTACGGCAGTGGCAAAGACATCAAGTGGTTCGAGGTCTCTCCCTGCTACGTGTTCCACACGCTGAACGCTTACGAAGACGGCGACGAGGTGGTACTGCTGGCTTGCCGTACAAAAGAGTTTCCAGACTCGTTCTTCATGCCGCCTACCGCGCGGGCGGTCGGCGTCGCGCCCATCGGCAAAGAGTTCGCGCCCGTGATGTATCGCTGGCGTTTGAACCTGAAGACCGGCGCCGCGCGGGAAGAAGCGCTCGACGACGTGCCGACCGACTTCCCACGCATCAACGAGGGGCTCTCGGGGAGCCAGACGCGCTACGGCGTATCGGCGGGGAGGGCGTCTTCGTGCCGCGCCCGAACGCCACGGCGGAGGACGACGGTTGGCTCGTGACCTACGTGCACGATGAAGGAGACGGCACCAGCGAGTTGATCGTGATCGAGGCACAGGACTTCGGCGCGCCGCCGGTGGCGCGTGTGCGGATTCCGGCGCGCGTGCCTTACGGCTTTCACGGGGCGTGGGTTCCCGGCGAGATGCTGGCAAGAGAGTGAATTGTCGAGGGCGGGAACGGTGAGAAAATGCCCGCGCCGCGCGTTGAAAGGGTCTGAAAGCACGTCCACGAGGCGATGGCACAGGCGCACACTTCGATCCGGCGAGGCGACGCCGCCGACGCCAGCCTGCTGGCGCGGCTCGGCGCGCGCACTTTCTTCGACACCTTCTCAGACAGCACGAAGCCCGAAGACATGGCTGCCTACCTCTCCGCCTCGTTCGGCGAGGACGTGCAGGCGGCGGAGCTTGCCGACGCCGGCTCGACCTTCTTCGTCGCCGAGACCGGCGGCGCGCCGAGCGGCTACGCGAAGCTCCACGCGGGCGAAGCGTTGGCGTGCGTCGGGGGTCGCGAGCCGGTCGAGCTGGCTCGCCTCTACGTCTTGCGTGAGTGGCTGGGTCGCGGGGTTGGCGAGGCGTTGATGCGCTCTTGCGTCGAGGAGGCGCGGCGCGCCGGACACTCGACGATGTGGCTCGGCGTGTGGGAGCACAACGCGCGCGCGCAGGCTTTCTACCGCCGGTGGGGCTTCCGCGTGGTCGGCGAGCACGTCTTCCGCGTGGGCTCCGACCCGCAGATCGATCTCATCATGGAGCGCGCCCTGTAAGCAGATCGTTTCTACCCGGCGTCGTCGCGCAGCTCCCCGCGTCGGACGCCGTGATGATCGTCGACGTGAAGCGCCTCTTCAACGAGGGGCTGCCGCGCGCCTACGCGAACAACCCGGCGGAGCTGGCGCGCGTCAACGGCGAGATCGACAAGTTCAGGGATCGCACGGGGCTCGACGCGCGGCAGTTCTCGCAGCTCGCCTTCGGCGTCCACTACACGCAGACCGCTTCGGGCGCGACGACGATGGACGCCGTCGCCATCGCGCGCGGCACGTTCAACTCGGGCGCGTTCGTCGGCGCGGGTCGCCTCGCCTCGAACGGCAAGTATCAGGAGACGAAGTACGGCGGCAAGACGATCTACGTCTTCAGCTTCGACGAGCAGGTGAAGCTGCTCGGACTCTTCAAAGTTCACCTCACAGACCTCGCGGTCTGCGCGCTCGACGCGAACACGCTCGCCATCGGCAAGCCGTCGCGCGTGCGCCAGGCGGTCGACGCGGCGGCGGGTCGCGGTCGCGTCTCCTCGGAGATCGTGGGTCTCGCCGCGCACAGCCCCGAAGCGATCATCGGGCTCGGCGGCACGCTCCCGGCGAGCGCGACGCGCAACATCGACTTCCTGAGCGCCGAGTTCAGCCGCAGCGTCGCCTCGATCCGGCAGTTCTACGGCTCGGTCGGCGCCACGTCGGAAGGCTTCCAGATGCAGACGGTCTTCCGCACGGAGACGGCGGGCGCGGCGAAGACGCTGGGCGACACGGTCGAGGGCTTGAGGTCGTTTGCCCCCGCCGCCATCGGGATGTTTATGAAAGGCGACGCGGAGAAGTCGCGGCTGCTGCGCAGCGTCGTCGGCGCGACGCGCGTCTCCACGCAGGGTAACGAGCTACAGATCAGCCTCGCCCTCGTCGAGACCGATCTCGCCGCGCTGATTCAGGCTTTTTAAAGTCGGCTCAGCCGCGAATCGAAAATGAAAAAGCCGGGGCAACGACCGCGGCTTTTTCATTCCGCCCCCATGGCGGCTTGAAGGACTGCGCTGAACGCTACTGGCTGCGAGGGACGACGGGCGGGCGCGGCAGATCGACCGCGTCGTCCTCGGCGACGCGCGCGAGCACTTCGTCGTAGACCTTGATCTTGCCCTCGCGCTCCAGTCTCGCCTTGAGCGTGCCGACGTAGTCCTCGAACACGTCCGTGCGGCGCGAGCTGAGCGTGGTCTGCGTGATCGAGTCGCGCTGCTTGGCGAACTCGGCGAGGTCGGCGTCCTTGCGCTTCGTCATGCCGACGACCACCCACGTCTCGCCCACCTTGATCGGCGTCTTCGAGATCTCGCCGTCCTTGAGCGCGTTGACGACCTCGTCCGCCGCGGGGCTCGTCCCGGCTTCGGCGAACGGCGTGCCGAGTTTGTAGCTGGGCAGCGACTTGGCTTCGAGCCCGACCTTCGCGGCGGCGGCCTTGAGGTCGGCTGCGGAGTTGGCGCTGCCGGCGATCTCGCGCGCCGTCTGCTCCAACTGCCCGCGCGCCTTCTCCTGTTTGACGCGCGCCGCGACCTTGTCTTTCACCTCGGAGAGATCGGGGATGCGCGGCTCGCGCCGCTCGACGAGCGAGGGGATCGCGAAACCGTTCTTGATGGCGACGCGGTCGCCTATGTCGCCCACGCTCTGGAGCGGCTTGATCGCCTCCTCGAACTGCGGGCTGCTCCCGATGTCGGGCACGTCGTCGCCCGGCTTGATGAAGGGCGTCTCCTTGATCATCTCCGCCGGGGTCATATTCGCCTCGGCAGCCAGCTCCTGCGCGACCTTCTGGTAGTCCTTCGTCTCCTTGAGCCTGGCGGCGGCGCGCGCGGCGATACCGGCGGCAGACTTGTAGGCGCGCTGGTTGCGCTGCGAGGCGAGCAGTTCCGGCTTCGCCTCCTCGAACGTCTTCGTCACCGACTCGCCGCGGCGGACGATGTAGTAGGCGTCGCCGTACTTCGTCGGCTCGTAGACCTCGCCCTCCTGCGTCACGTCGAAGACGTGCTGGAGCGGGTCTTTCGTGGCTGCCGGGTTCTTCTTCACGGGCTTCGGCAGCCAGCCCCCGGCTTTCGCCGTCGCGGGGTCTTCCGAGTTGCCCTTCGCCACCTCGGCGAACTTCTCCGCCGAGACGACGGTGCCGTCCTTGCGCAGCTCGGCGAGCAGCGTGTTGGCTTTATTGAAGACCTGCGCGTCGAGCGCCGGCGTCGCCACCTTCAGGACGATCTGCTGCGCGCGCACGCCCGCGAGCCTGTTCTCCGGCTTGAGCTGATCGTAGGCGGCGCGCAGGTCCGCGTCCGAGACGTTCAGCTTCTCTCCCGCCTTCGTCTGGCTGACGAAGAGGTAGCGAATCTTGACCTGCGCGTCGAAGTAGCGGAACTCCGCCTTGTGCTCGTCGTAGAACTTCTGCACTTCCTCGTCGGAGGGCTTCACCTTCTCGGCGAGCGACTCGGCGGTGACCGGGACGAAGGTGAGATCGAAGGAAGAGTTCTTGCGCCGGTAGTCCTCCTCGACCTCCTTCTCCGAGACCGTGACGCCCGCCGTCACGAAGGCGCGCAGCTTGTCCGCCGCGATCTGGTTGCGCATCGTCTCCTCGAACTTCTGGACGCTGCCGTACTGCGCCGCCGCGCGCTCCTTGTAGCGCTCCATCCCGACGAACTTGCCCGTCGAAGGGTCCGTGTACTGCTTGCGGATCGCCGCGGCGACCTCGGCGTCCGAGGCGCCCAAGCCCTGCCTGATAGCCTCCTGCGCGATGACGCGGTCGCGCACCAGCCCGTCGAGGAAGCGGCGGTCGCCGCCGAGCTGCGCGAGGCTGATCTGGCCGCCGAACATGCTGCGGTAGTTCTCCTTGATCCGGTTCAGATCGCCGACCGTGATGTCCTCGCCGTCGACCGAGGCGAGGACTTCGGCGTTGGTCGCCGCCGAGGCGTTCGGGTTCGCGTAGCGGTTGAAGGTGAAGAGCACCATCGAGAGCCCGATGACGAGCGCGAAGATGATGATGAGCCAGTTGCGCGCGCGCTCCATGCGGCTGAAGAGTCTGAGCATTTTTACATTCCCCGGAAGAAGAGTTTAGGACTGTCGCGAGGCGGCTCGCATCACTCGGAGGTGGCGCGCGACTCGGATGGTCGCGCGCGCCGTCGTCCCGCGAACCGCGAATTGTAATTGAGAGGCGCGCGCCGCCGCAACCGGACGCGCGGCGTCAGGGGATGGGGGTCAGGGG
>JAIVJC010000108.1 GCA_020200235.1 Acidobacteriota bacterium
GACCAGATCACTGTCAGGGACGGGAAGGGCGGTAAAGATAGGGTGACGATGCTGCCGCACGCCTTAGCCGAGCCGCTGGCGCGACACCTGGAAAGGGTGAAGGCGTTGCACGGGCGTGACCTCGTGGAAGGTTTCGGGGGCACGAGCCTGCCGTTCGCCCTGTCGCGCAAGTACCCTAATGCGGGGAAGGAGTGGGCATGGCAGTACGCCTTCCCGTCAGCACACAGGGCCGTTGACCCGCACAGCGGTCGGGAGCTACGCCACCACGTAATGGAGACGATTTTACAGAAGGCGGTCAGGCGGGCGATCCGGGATGCCGGGGTTAACAAGCCGGCGAGCTGCCACACCTTCCGCCACAGCTTCGCCACGCACCTGATCGAGGACGGGTATGACATCCGCACCGTGCAAGAGCTTTTAGGCCACGCCGACGTTTCAACCACAATGATCTACACGCACGTGCTGAACAAAGGCGGCAGGGGCGTGAGGAGCCCGCTCGATTTTTAGCCGGAAGTGGCACACGATAGGCACACAAGCCATCGTAGAAAGAGTTACGGGCGGTCGTAAGACCGCCCGTAACTAATCGTATACGTCGGATACCGGTGGAGGGAGTTGAACCCACACGCCCGTTAAGGACAACGGATTTTGAGTCCGTCGCGTCTGCCATTCCGCCACACCGGCGCGTGCGCCGTCGATGATAAATGTCGGGTCGCGGCTGCGTCAACCGCGCGCCGGCGGGGAGCGATCCGGTTGGAGTTGAGCGGGAAATCAACAGCACTCACCACAGAGGCACAGGAGGACACGGAGGGGGCACGGAGTTAATATCTGCTCTCTGTGTGATCTCTGTGTCGTCTGTGCCTCTGTGGTGGATCCCGTCGCGGCGCGCCGCCGGATGGGCCGTCAAATTTGACAGACGTTTCTTTTGTCCCTGTAATGTGCGGCGTCGGCGTGCGTCTCGTGTGATCAGTCGTATGAAAGTGCGTGAGCTAAATCGCGAGGGCCTGGAGAGCAGGGAACCGCCCGCGGCGACCGAGCCGGGGCGGGGCGACGCCGCGCGGCGTCGCTACCGCGAAGAGCGCGTCGCGCACTGGGACGACGTGGCGCGCAGGTTCGGCGCGCGCGCGGGGTGGGGCGGCGCGTGCCACCGGCGGCTCGCGGAGGTTTACGGCTCCCTCATCCCGCAGGGGAAGCGCGTGCTCGAGATCGGGTGCGGGCAGGGAGATTTGCTCGCGTCGCTCGGACCCGCACAGGGCGTCGGCGTGGACTTCTCCGACGAGATGATCGAGAGAGCGAGAGCGCGCCACCCGGGGATCGAGTTCGTCCGCGCGGACGCGCACGCTCTGCCGCTCGGAGAGAGTTTCGACTTCATCATCCTCTCCGATCTGGTCAACGACATCTGGGACGTGCAGGAGGTCTTCCGCCAGGCGAGGCGTCTGTCGCACCCGGCGACGCGCCTCGTCCTGAACTTCTACAGCCGCGTGTGGGAGCTGCCGCTCGGCGCGGCGCGCCGGCTCCACCTGGCGAAGCCCGTGCGCACGCAGAACTGGCTGACGGTCGCGGACGTCTCGGGGCTGCTCGCGCTCGAAGACTTCGAGGTCATCCGGCGCAAGAGTGAGGTGCTGCTCCCCCTGCGCGTGCCGCCGCTCTCGACACTGGCGAACCGCTACCTGGCGAAGATATTCCCGTTCAACCTGCTCACGCTGACGCGCGTCCTCGTCGCGAGACCCGTGGGGCTGCCCGAAAGTTTGCTCGGGGAGGACGAGCCGACAGTCTCCGTCGTCGTCCCGGCGCGCAACGAGGCGGGCAACGTCGCGAGCGTCTTCGCGCGCACGCCCGAGCTCGGCGCGGGCGTGGAGCTGATCTTCGTCGAGGGCGGATCGACCGACGACACTTACGAGGTGATCGAGCGGGAGATGGCCGCGCACCCCGAGCGGCGCTGCCTGCTGCTGCGGCAGGAGGGCGAGGGGAAGGGCGACGCCGTGCGGCTCGGCTTCGCGCACGCCGCGGGCGACGTGCTCGCCATACTCGACTGCGATCTGACCGTGCCGCCCGAAGACCTGCCGCGCTTCGTCGAGGTCTTGCGCTCCGGCAAGGGCGACTTCGCCAACGGCTCGCGGCTCGTCTACCCCCTGGAGCGCGAGGCGATGCGCCACCTGAACATCGTCGGCAACAAGTTCTTCAGCCTCGCCTTCTCGTGGCTGCTGGGTCAGCCGATCAAGGACACGCTGTGCGGGACGAAAGTTTTGCGCCGCCGCGACTACGAGGCGATCGCCGCCAACCGCGCGCACTTCGGCGACTTCGATCCGTTCGGCGACTTCGATCTGCTGTTCGGCGCGGCGAAGCTGAACCTGAAGATCATGGACGTCCCCGTCCGCTACCGCGAGCGCGCCTACGGCGCGACGAACATCGCGCGCTGGCGTCACGGCTGGCTGCTGCTGCGGATGGTCGCGTTCGCGGCGCGGCGGATCAAGTTCGTGTGAGGGGAACAAACTGAGAGCGTGTCACAAGTTCGCGCGAGGCGGCAGGACTCACCGCAGAGAGTTGAACGATGAAGTAGGAACGATGAACGATGAAGTAAGAACAGAGCGTCTTAACTTCATCGTTCATCGTTCCTACTTCATCGTTTTTTTTACTGCTGCGCCTTGACCTTCGGCTCCAGCGCGGAGGCGGCGACGTAGCCGCGGCGCGCGCGCAGCGTCAGCCCGCCGCGCCGCGGCTGCACGGTGATGCGCCGGTACTCGTCGGGCGCGCTCAGGGCGAGCGGCCGCTTCGGCGTGTAGGTGACGACGTACTGCGTGCCGATCTCGCGCGCCACGTCCGCGCCCTCCGCGACCAGCTCTTCGTCGGTCGCCGGGAGGTAGATGCGCCCGCCCGTCTCCGCCGTCAAAACTTTCATCTGCTGATCCGCGCGCTGCATCGCCTTGTCGTAAGCCTTGCGCAGGCGCTTCATCGCCGGATCGAAGGAGATCACGCCCGCGCCCGGCAGCGGCTTCATGCTGCTGCCGCGGGTCTGCGTGGGCGGCATCGTCGGATCGATCCCCGCCCTCACGACCCCCGAGGCTTCGACGCTTCCGGGCACGCCCCCCGCCGCCGTCGGCGCTGTCTCCTTCTTCTGCTTCGAGACGTTGCGACCGAGCGTGCCGTAGCTGATGACGTGGACGGTCACGCCCACGCCCTGCAGCCGCTTGTAGGCGTCGGCGTACCCGGCGCGTCCGCCGAGCACGCTCGCTTCGGTCAGGGTCTTGTTGAGTTCATCCGGCGTCGCGCCGCCGCCCGGCGTCTCGACGCCGTCGGTCACGAGCACGACGTGGCGGTTGCCCTGCGGCTGCTCGGCGAAGAGGCGCGCGGCTTGCGTCAGCGCCTCGGCGTGGCGCGCGCCCGTGCCCGAAAAGAGTTTCGCGGAGACGGCGCGGCGCGCCTCTGCGAGATCGTTCGTCCAGGGCTGGAGCAGCTCGACGCGGCGGTTGAACTGAAGGATCGCGACCGTCTCGCTCTCGCGCAGCGAGCCCAGCAGGTTGAGAGCCATCTGGCGCGTCGTGCGCGAGCGGAGTCCGGGGTTCAACTCGCCGCCGGTGTTCAGGACTCTGCCGGACTGCGCGGCGGTCGGCGTCGCGAAAAAAAACGGGCAAACGACGAGTAGGAAAAGGGCGCGGCGTAGGGGCATACGGGAAAGCTCCGACTTTCTGTCCGGCGTTGGCGTTAAGACTCTGTTCTGATGCCCGCGGGGGGCGTGCCGCGTTGCCCGCCCGCCGCCGACTTAGTCGCCCGGCTCAGATCAGCTTCGAGAGCCAGTGCATGAGGTTGAGGGCGAGCTGGATGAAGGCGACGGAGCCGGCGGGGCCTTTCAGCGACTGACCCGTGAAGGTGATGACGCGCCCCACGCGCTCCGACGGGTCGCGGCCGTTCGTGATCGGGTGATCGGCGAGCCCGCGCTCGCGCGTGTAGACGATGAAGCCGGGGTTGTTACTGTCCTTCGGCGAGTTCGCCTGGTCGATGGTGTACATCTTGCTCATCTCGACGCCGAAGCGCTCGCCGAGCCTCTGGTTCGCCGCGCCCATCGGCGCGTGATCGGCGATGAGCAGGAGCGAGCCCCCGCCGCGCACCCAGTCGCGCACGGCGTCGCACTCCTCGTCGGTGAACGCGGGGTTGGAAGCCTCGGGCGTGCCCATCTGCGGCGCGCCGAGCGCGTTCGAGATGACGAGAATGTTGAAGCCCTTGAGCGCGTCGCGCGTGAACTTCACTCTGTTGGGCGTCACCGCGTAGCCGTCGCTCGTGATGAGATCGGCGAACGGCTTGTAGCGACCCCCGGCGGTGTGGAAGTTGTTGTGCGCCTCGTCGAAGAGCACTTTCGGGTGCCTGCTTTTAGCGTAGGCGGGCTTGGCGACCTTCGTGTCGAAGTTCGGATCGGCGACCTGCTGACCGAACACCTGCGCGACGAGCGAAGCGGAGATTACGACGAGCGCGACGGCGAGCGTGCGGTGCTTCATTCGGGATTCCTTTCGCGGCGTGACGGGCGTGGCGGAGATTTCCGTCAGTAAACACGCGCGGCGAGCCGGCACGTTCCGCAAACTCGACGGCACGACCTGCCGATCGACGGTGCCTGAGCCGCGCGCCGCGAGCAACGCTTCACGCCTGCGCCTTGCGGCTCTGCGCCTGCACGGCGGTGATGGCGACGGCGTCCACGATGTCTTCGGCCTTGCAGCCGCGCGAGAGATCGTTGCAGGGCTTGTCCAAGCCTTGCAGGACGGGACCGATGGCGGTCGCGCCGGCGAGCCGCTCCGTCAGCTTGTAGGCGATGTTGCCCGCTTGCAGGTCTGGGAAGATGAGGACGTTGGCGCGCCCCGCCACCGCGGAGCCCGGCGCCTTCGACGAGGCGACCGAGGGGACGAGCGCGGCGTCAGCCTGTAGCTCGCCGTCGATCTCGAGCTCGGGCTGGCGCGCGCGCACCGTGCGCGTCGCCTCGACGACCTTGTCGATCAGCTTGTGCGCGGCGCTCCCCTTCGTCGAGAAGGAGAGCATCGCGACGCGCGGCTCGGCCTCGAGGAGCGCGCGGCACGAGTCGGCGGAGGCGATGGCGATCTCCGCCAGCTCGGCGGCCGTCGGGTCGATGACGACGCCGCAGTCGGCGTAGATCAGGGCGCCCTGCGCGCCCACGTCCGCGCGCGCGAGAGCCATCACGAAGAAGCTGGAGACGAGCTTGAACCCGGCGCGGACGCCGACGCACTGGAGCGCGGCGCGCACCGTGTGGGCGGTCGTGTTGGTCGCGCCCGCGACCGAGCCGTCGGCGCGCCCCTGCCGCACCATGAGGTTGCCGTAGTAGAGCGGGTCTTGCACGACCGAGCGCGCCTCGTCGGGCATCATCCCCTTGGCGCGGCGCAGCTCTTGGTAGAGCGCGGCGACGCGGTCGAAGTCGGGCGCGCGCCGGTGATCGATGATCTCGACGCCGCCCAGATCGACGCTCGCCTCCCTCGCCGCCGCGCGAATCTTCTCCTCGCCGCCGAGCAGCGTGACGCGCGCCAGCTTCTCGCGGGCGCAGATGGCGGCGGCGGCGACCGCGCGCGGGTCTTCGCCTTCGGGTAACACGACGCGCTGCGGGTCTGCGGCGGCGCGCTGTCGGATGCGTTCGAGAATGGACATGGCTTGTGCTTTGTCAGTTATCAGTTGTCCGTTGTCCGTGGTCAGTTGTTTCGTGGTCTCATAGACGGCTGGTGGGATACATTAAACCGACCACGGACAACTGACAACTGACCACTGACGCTTACACTGCCCTTGTCCCGGCGGGGCGAGTTGTTTAGACTTCCGCCACACCGCGAACAAGTCGTGCTGTTATTAAAACCGCCCGCCCGGAAAGGGACGTGGCTGGGCGCGGCTATTCTGGATGACACGGAGAGAACATTATGGAGAGCAAATTCAAAGTCTTCGGGCACGGGGCGCACCCGATCCTGATCGTCTTCCCGCTGGGGCTGCTGTCGACCTCCGTCATCTTCGACGTGATCTACTTCGTCACCGGCGACGGGCAGTTCTCGGTCGTCTCCTACTGGATGATCATCTCGGGGGTCGTCGGCGGGATCGTCGCGGCGGTGCCGGGCTTCGTCGACTGGCTGGCGATCCCCAAGGGCACGCGGGCGAAGAGGGTGGGGCTGCTGCACGCCGTCGGCAACGACATCGTGCTCCTGCTCTTCGCCATCAGCTGGTGGATGCGGCGCGGCAACCCGCCGGAGTACCGCCCAGACACCATCGCCTTCCTGCTCTCGGCCATCGCCTTCCTGCTCGCGCTGGTGACGGGCTGGCTCGGCGGGGAACTCGTCGAGCGGCTCGGCATGGCCGTCCACGACGGCGCGCACCTCGACGCGCCCAACACGCTCTCCGGGCGTCCGGCGCGCGAGCGAGACTCGAAGTAGGGGTGAGGAAAGGATGAAGGATGAAGGATGAAGGATGAAGTGAAGGCATCTGCTTTCCGTTCATCCTTCATCCTTCATCCTTCATCCTTTTTGCGCAGAGCGTCGAGCAGCTTGTCGTGGATGCGGTCGAAGCCGCCGTTGGACATGACGGCGACGGTGTCGCCGGCGCGCAGGACGGGCGAGAGGTGGCGGACGATTGCGTCCGCGTCGTCGATGCAGTGGGCGGGGGTGCCCGCCGCGTCGATCTCTTTCGTGAGCTCGTCCGTGTCGAGGAGCCGCCCGTAGATCGATCCCTTCTCGCGGTCGAAGACTTTGGCGACGACGACGTAGTCCGCCTGGCTGAGCGCGTCCACGTACTCCTGCTGGAAGACCGCGAGCCGCGAGGTCGCCGAGCGCGGCTCGAAGACGGCGACGAGGCGACCCTCCCTGTACTTCGCGCGCAGCGCCTGCAAGGTCTCGCGCACGGCGGTCGGGTGGTGCGCGAAATCGTCGATGACGGTGACGCC
>JAIVJC010000109.1 GCA_020200235.1 Acidobacteriota bacterium
GTCCCAGTTCTCCGCCCGGCAGTTATTACAGATGATCATAAGGGTCCGCCCCTCGACAACGCCCCGACGCCCGTCGCCCGACCGCGCGCGAAGCCGACACCCTCGCGCCGCGCGAGCCTTCTTAAAAAATACCCCTGACTGTTAACGGACTGCGTCGCGGGAACGTTCTTAATTGTAGCGCGAATCGGGGCGGGCGCGGAAGAGCGTGACGGAAAAACGGTGGCGTGTGACGACTAAAGTCAAAAATCGGCGGCGGCGCGCGGGAGGCGACTGTGCCCGTCTCCCGCCGCCCGTCAGCTCTCTTTTGAAACAGTCCGCCGAGTTCGGACGTAGAAGGTGTGGCGCGGCGACGGCCGGGCGCTCGGGCGCGGCGGCTTGGTTTCGCGCGCCGGCTGCGAGAGAATAGCGGCTTGATCCCGACGCCGTAGTCCCGACCGACACTTGTTCATCCCCTCAGCTAAAGGAAGTTGTCACGAGATGGCTCTGAGCCGAAAGAAGAAGATCATCATCGCGGTCTCTGCGGTCGCGGTCGTCGCACTGGTCGTCATCATCAGCGTGCTGGCGGGCGGCAAGGACGAGCCCGAAGTGACCATCGTCAAGGTCACGACGAAGCCCGAGCTGCGCTCGACCGTCACGGCGTCGGGCGAGGTGCGCCCCGTCAAGTTCATCAACCTGACGAGCGAGGTGTCGGGCCGCATCGAGCAGATTTTCGTCAAGGTGGGCGATCAGGTGACCACGGGTCAGCCGCTCGTGCGCCTCGACCCGACGCAGTTGCAGTCGAGCCAGGAGGCGCAAGCCGCGGGCGTGCAGGTCGCCTTCTCCGACGTGCAGAACGCGCGCCAGCAGGTCATCTCGGCGGAGACGAACGTGCAGCAGGCGCAGCAGTCGTTGAACGCCGCGGAGGCTTCGCTCGCCTCGGCGCAGCAGCAGGTCGTGACGGCGCAGACGAGCGTGGATCGCGCGAACGTCGATCTCCGGACGGCGCAGAGGGAGCTCAAGCGGCAGACCGATCTGGTCGAGGCGGGCGTCTCCTCGCGCTCGGAGTACGACGCGGCGCGCGACCGCTACGAGCAGACGCAGGTCGCCCTGCGCACCGCGCAGGCGCAGTTGCAGCAGCAGAAGATCGCCATCGAGGAGGCGAAGGCGAGAGTCAACCAGCAGAAGGTCGGGGTGCAGGAGGCTCGCAACGGCGTCAAGCGCGCGCAGGTCGGCGTGCAGACTTCCGAAGCGAGAGTCAACCAGCAGCAGGCTTTCCTGCGCGGCCAGTCGAGCCAGCGCTCGAAGGCGACGCAGACCGCGCCGCTCACCGGAGTGGTCGCCGACATCCCCGCGCGCGAGGGTCAGTTCGCGCTCGCGAACTTCCAGACCACCCCGCTGATGACCATCGCCGACATGTCCGCCATCAACGTCGAGGTCAACGTGGACGAGACCGAGATCAAAGAGGTGCGCGAGGGGCAGGACGTTAAGATCAAGGTGGACGCTTCGGGCGAGCGCGAGCTGGGGGGCAAGGTGGTGCAGATGACGACGCTCGCCGTCGGCAAGAGCGACACGCAGGGGGGCCTCAACAGCCGCGTCAACGTGCAGGAGGCGAAAGAATTCAAGGTCGTCATCCAGCTCGTCAAGGAGCAGATACCGGACGAGGTGTGGAACGGCTTGCGACCGGGCATGACCGCCACCGCCGTCATCACGACGAAGACGAAGCAGAACGTCGTCGCCGTGCCGCTGCAAGCCGTCATCGAGAAGCCCGCGCCCGCGCCCGGAGGGGCGGCGAAGGGCGGCGCGCCGGCGCCCGCGGCGACGCCGCAGCCGTCGGGCGAGAAGCCGAAGGACGTGAAGGGCGTCTTCGTCGTCGAGAACGGCAAGGTCAAGTTCCAGCAGGTCGAGACGGGCATCACGGGCGAGTCGGAGATCGAGATCACGGGCGGGCTCAAGGAGGGTCAGGAAGTGATCACGGGACCGAGCCGCGTGATGCGCACGCTCAAGGACGGCGCGGCGGTCAAGCGCCAGACGAAGCAGCCCGGCGCTGGCAACGCCAACAACGAGGCGAAGTAGAGATGAGCACGACACTGACCGAGACGACGGGCGCGGCGGAGCGCATCGAAAGGACGGCGCAGACCGCCGCGGGCGCGAACGCGGTCGCCGCCGCCGCGCCCTCCGCGCTCATCTCGATGACGGACATCTGGCGCACCTACCAGATGGGCTCCGAGGAGCTGCACGCGCTGAGCGGCGTCTCGTTCAACGTCGAGCGCGGCGAGTACGTCGCCATCATCGGGCCCTCCGGGTCGGGGAAGTCGACGCTGATGAACCTCATCGGCTGCCTCGACACGCCCTCGCAGGGTCAGTACTGGATCAACGGCAAGCTCGTCTCCGAGATGGACGACGACGAGCTGGCGCGCATCCGCAACAAGGAGATCGGCTTCGTCTTCCAGACCTTCAACCTGCTCGCGCGCGCCACCGCGCTGCACAACGTCGAGCTGCCGCTCATCTACGCCGGCGTCACCTCCGCCGAGCGCCACGAGATGGCGAAGAGATCGCTCGCCTCCGTCGAGCTCACAGACCGCATGACGCACCGGCCGAACGAGCTCTCGGGCGGTCAGCGCCAGCGCGTGGCGATCGCGCGCGCGCTCGTCAACCACCCGTCGCTCCTGCTCGCCGACGAGCCGACCGGCGCGCTCGACTCGCACACGAGCATCGAGATCATGAACCTCTTCGAGAAGCTCCACGCCGAGGGCAACACCATCATCGTCGTCACGCACGAGCACGACATCGCCGCGCGCGCCCACCGCGTCATCTCCATCCGCGACGGCCAGATCGAGAAGGACGAGAAGATCAGGTAACGAGGCGAGCGACGGCTGAAAGCCGCACCGCCCGGCGATCTCCGCGGATCGCCGGGCGGTTCGTTTCTGATCTGGTTCCAACCTTACTGACTTGTTACGAGGAACACGTCCCACGCCCAACGCCCGACCTTCGCCTGCCGCGCGTCGTCCACCTTAGCCCGGTAGCGGAAGCGGTTGCCGTACTCGTCGGTTCGCTTCGACTCCTTGTAGTCGAGGTGTATGCGAGCCACATCGAGCGAGGGAAGCGTATGCAGTTCGCTCGCCTCGGAGACGCCGTCGTGGTTCGCGTCCCGCCACAGCCGCAGGCTCGTAAAGATCGCGTCGCGGCTGTCGGTCACGCCGTCCGTGTTTCCGCCGTTCCCAGGCTGGTCGTACTCGGCTAAGGCGAGGAAGCCGTTCCTCATTGCCCCCGCCGGCGGCTCAGGCTGCGGCGTGAAGTTACCGAACAACTCTGTGCCGCTCCCGATCACGCCATCACCGTCACGATCCAGCGCGAGCCACGCGTCGTCCGACCGGGCGGCAGTCCACGACAGGCGCTCTCTTACCCCGTCGCCGTTGATGTCGAAGTTGACGCCGCCCGCTGCGTCGGTGAGATCGAATCCGTCACCTGCCACATCGACGGCTACCGGCGAGGTGCCGTTGGTGCAGCAGTGCCCGACCTCCGACAGGTAGCCGAGGGGGCAACCATCATTCTCGGGGTACCGGCAATAGTCCGTCCC
>JAIVJC010000232.1 GCA_020200235.1 Acidobacteriota bacterium
ATGTTGAGCGGACAAACTCACATTATGCGGCGCTGTTTCGGAGTGACATTAAGTCATATCCGATCCCATTCTTTGGAAATGTGAACACCGCTAAGGTTCTTACGGTAGGTGTTAATCCTTCGGCAACCGAGTTTACAAGGAGGGGCTGGTCAACAGAGATAGACACTTCTACACTTTATGCACGCCTCATTACATACTTCTTAAGGCAAGGCGAATCATCCCACTCATGGTTTGCGCCTTGGAGTGAAGCTTTAACCTCAATTGGAATGTCCTATGAAAACAACGTCGCACATATCGATCTATCACCCCGCGCTACACGCTCAATGCGCGACATTATGCGCGACCTTGAGAACAGAAGGTTGTTCATGGAAATGTTGGAGTCTGATGCCACCTGTTTTTTTGAGTTGCTGCCATATTGTCAAGCTGCCCGTGTGTTGTTATTAGCTGGCTGTGCCGGAAGTAGGTATATGAACGATCTCGTCGCCAAAATGGTGAGACATTATGGTTACGTATTAGAAGGCTCGGCAGAAAGAAGGGGCGAAGGGCGCGTTGGGTTTTACCGCCTTCGAAGCCAATACATAAACCTCCCCGTCTTCTTCTGTAGCGTGTCCCCAAGCGATAAGCAACGAAACTATTTACTCATCGAACGTATCCGCTCCCACCGAGACACCATCACACAGTGGCTTGAGCACTCTGCTACGAAAGCTTCCTCTGCCACGCACGTATAAGTCTGACAATGAACGCGCGACAACAAACTCTTTAGTATGTCCACCACTGAACAGCTCAGGTACTAACCGAAGGCGCGGGCTTGCCCGCGAAATTGCCGTTCGTCGTCTTCTCGCCGTTCACTTCAACCCTCCCCGCGAACTTATCCGCCCAGCGCACGCGCCCCGTGATCTGCATCACGACGAAGAGCGTCAGGATCGATCCCGTCGTGACGGCGAGCCCCGTGAAGCCTTTGAAGAAGAAGGCGTAGGAGAACATCACGAGGTAGATGAACTGCGCTAAGCCAGCCTCGCGCGCCGCAAACCTCGTCCCCACCACGAGCCGCAGGTAGCTGATGACGAGGAAGACCGAGACGACCGAAGAGATCGCGAACGACCAGTGGATCGAGACGTGATCGACGAGGTAGGCGAGCAGCAGGTGGAACGAGAAGAACGCGGCGGCGAGGAAGAAGTAGTTCATCGGGTGCAGCTCTATCCCGCGCATCGTCGTGATGATGAACATCAGGAAGAAGAAGAAGAAGAGCGAGACCGGCGCGAAGAAGCTGATGCGCCCGGCGAGCGGACCCGGCTGCAACTTCTCCGGCATCAGCATCGCGATCTGAAAGCCCGACACCAGGTTCTTGTAGTTCCAGACCAGCTCCCAGCCCCCCGGCGTCTCGCGCTTCTCCGAGGGCGAGAGCGTGTTTTCGGGGAAGTCTATCGCCTTGAAGTTCGTTCGCATCTTCAGCCGGAAGTCTTTGACCTGCGACACGTCGCTCCCGAAGTTGTAGCGCCACTCGGTCAAGCCCTGCGAGCGGTAGCCGACGCGCAGCGTCGCCGTCTCGCCCGGCTTCACCCGCGCCGTCCCCGTCGCCGTGCCCTTCGCGTTCGTCAGCCGGACGGGCTCGCCGTCGACGGTGAAGACGAGATCGTCGTAGATCGCCTGCTCGGTCGGGAACTTCAGCGTGAAGCTGGCCTCGTCCTGCTTCGTCGTGTTGCGGAAGGCGTAGTCGCCGAGGAAGGCGACGCGGTAGGTGCTGTACCAGAGCAAGCCCTTCTGCCGGTAGTCGAGCTCGAGGTTCACGTCCACGCGGCTCGCCTCGACCGGCAGCACGTCCGTCACCACTAACTGTTCGGTGACCTTCTTCGTCTTGCCGTTCTCGACCGTCTCGGTCGTCTTCGGCTCGGTGTGATCGACCGTCGCCGAGGGCGGCGACTGCGCCTGCGGCGCGCCCCACAGCGAGACGACGCGGCTGCCCAGCTCGTTATTCGAATCATACGTGCGCGAGAAGATCGTCCCGCCCAGGACGACCCACGCGATTGCTGCGCCCGCGAAGATGAACGCGATGGCGATGATGCGCTTCAGCATAATCCTCAACACTCCTTCGACGACTTATGACCTCTTCTGCCCGCGCCCGCGATTAAACTCCCGTACGCCCCGCACGGCACGCCGTCGTGCCACGGCGCGCGCCTGTGGCTCGCCACACCCCGAAACTTTCAAACCCCGTCGCGCGACCACGACGACGCGCGGCGCGCTCGGCGAACCGCCCGCCCCGGTCTTTCGCGTCTCAGTCGTTGAGGACGCGCAGCCGTGTTTCGACATCGCCGCCGGTCAGCTCGCGGTAGGCGCGCGCGAGTCTCTCCTTCTTCGCCGCGCCCGGCTCGCGCGCGTAAGCCCAGACAAGCGAATCGAATTCGCCCGGCGCGATCCAGCCGAAGGCTTTGAGTCGCCGCGTCGCGGCGAGGGCTTGCGCCTCGTCGCCCGAGGTCAACTGTTCGACCGCGTGCCCGACGGCGTGCGCCACCCTCAGGTGCGCGTAGGCGGGCGCGCCGAGGGCGAGCGCCGCGCCGAAGGCGAGCGCGAGCGTGCGCCGCGTCCCTCCCAGCCGCGCGGCGGAAGCCCGGAGCGCGCGCCGCCCGTTGCGCCAGTAGACGAACGCCGCGAGGAACGGGCTGAAGCCGAGCGCGCCGATGAGCAACATGAGACCGACGACGCTGTAAGGCAGCAGCACGACGCCGACGACGAGCGAGAAGAGCGCGCCCGCCACGAGCGCCCCGCCCAGCATCCCGCCCCACTCCCCGACGCGCTCTCCGAGCGCGAGCCACAGCGCCAGCAACGCGATCTCCAAGCCGATCACCGCGTAGGCGAATATTCGGTAGCCGCCGAGCAGCGGCGCGCCGAAGCCGAAGCCCGCGGAACGGAACACGATGGGATCGAAGTACAGGCAGACGAGCGGGAGCGCGACGCCGACGAGCGCGTCGAAAGTTTTCTGACCACGCGTCGCACGCGCGCCGAGTTGTCGCCGCACGAAGCCGCGGCGGGGCGCGGGCTGCGGCGGGCTGGGAGTTTCACCGAGGTCGAAGCGTTCGGGCGTCAAACCGAGCTGTTCGTAATCCAACGTGGCGATCTCTCTCATCGTCCTTCCTCCCTCATGCGTTCTCAAATTGCGGGCTTGTGCGCGAGCCGCGCGACCGGCGGCGCCCCCACGTCCGGGAACGAGCCGCGCCCGAAGAAGACGTGGCGCGCGAGCCGGTCGGCGAGCGGCAGCCGCATTGCGGCGCACGCCGCTTCGACCGCGTGCGTCGAGTTCATCGAGCGCAGCGCGCGCCGCATCCACAGGCGCGACGTGAAGCGCGCGCGGAAGTGTGCTCCCGAATACGGCGCGAGCGACGCCGCGTCGTCCGTCTCCAGGTAGTCCGTGACGACGCGCGCCGCGAGCGTCGAGAGGCGCAGCGCCGGGTCGAGCCCGCCCGCCGTCAGGGGCGAGACCGCGCCCGCCGCGTCGCCGACGAGCAGCCCGCGCCGGTTCACGATCCTTTCGAGCACGCCGCCGACGGGGATGCGC
>JAIVJC010000233.1 GCA_020200235.1 Acidobacteriota bacterium
CCCCTGACCCCCGTCCCCTAATTTTTATCCCCCTTTTTTTCTAATCGCGCCAGCCAGCGTGTCGATGACGTTGGTGACTTTGGCGGCGACGCGACCGGTCGTCTCGGCGACCGAAGTGACCAAGCCTTTACCGGCTTCTACTTTTGCCTTTGCCTTTCTTCGAGCCGCTTTTGTTGCCGCTGCCCGTGTTGCCCCCTTTGCGCCCGCCGGCTTTCGACGCGCCGCCCGATTTCGATCCGGCACGACGCCCCACGCCAGCCTTCTGCGAGCGCGACCCGCCCGCGCCGCGACCGCCCGCCGCGCCCGAAGAGCCGCGACCGCGACCGGCGCCGCGCGCCACGCCGCCCGTGCCGCCCTTCTTCGCGCCGCCCTTCGCGCTGCCCTTGCCCCCGGCTTTCGACGGCGTGCCCTTCGGTCCCGCGCCGCTCTTGCCAGCCGTGCGCTTCGGACCGCCCTTCCCGGCTGCGCCCGTCTGCGCCTTGCCGCCGGCTTTGCTGCCCGTGCCGCCGCCCGTGTTGCCGCCGCGACCGCCGCCGCCGCCACTCGCGCCCGCGCCGCCCGCGCCGCGCGTCGCGCCGCCGGAACGTGCCGCGCCTTGGCCGCGCTTCGCCGCGCTCGGCGTGGCTTTACCGCGCGAGCCCTGACCCGCGCCGCCCGTGCCGCCGGTGCGCGCGGCTCCCTCGCCGCCCTTCTTCGCTCCGCCGCCTCCGGTGCGCCCGAACCCTGCGCCGCCGCCGCCCGCGCCCTTCGCCCCGGCGCGCGTCTGTGTTCCTTCCGTCGAGCCGCCGCCCGACTGCCCGCCGCTCGTGCCGCCGCCTTTGTTCTTCGCGCCCGCGGCTCCGCCTTTCGTCGCGCCGGTCGTCGAGCCGCCGCGCTCCGCGCTACTCCTCCCCGCGCCCGCGCCGCTGCCCGAACCGGCGGCCGCGCCCGAAGTGCCGCCGCCGCCCGTGCCGCCGCTCGAGGTCACGCCGGTCGCGCGACCGATGGCTGTGCCGCCGCGGCTCTCGCCGCCCGACTCGCCGCTCCCGCCGTCCGCTTCGGCGCCGCGACCGCGACCGACTTCGGCGCCGCCCGTCGTGCCGCCGCCGCTGCGGTTGCCGACCTCTCGCCCGCTGGCGCGGTTGCCGATTTCCCTATCACGCGCACGGTCGCTGCCGCCCTCGCCGCCCGCGGCTCCGGCTTCGCCCGCGTCCGCGCCCTGACTGCGCGTGCCCGTCTCGCCGCGGTCTGAGTTCGCCGAGCTTCCGCCCTGCGCGTCGCCGCCCTCGCCCGCGCCGCCACCGAAGAGATCATCTTGTTCCGCCATTTCGTCGCTCCTTTGCAAAAAAGGTTGGAAGACGCTCCCTCGTCGAGCGTCGGTAATGATTCCAGAGCAGACTTATTTAACCGAGTCGTGATTTGTCGCGCAGCATATCACAACTCCGCGCACGCGCGACGGATGCGCGCGCTTTCAACACACAAATTTCATCAACGCGCAACGTCGGAGATCGCTCCGCGCGCCCCGCGCGGTTGCCGCCGGGAGACCGCGCGGTTATAAAATAGCCGCGCGCGTACTTGAAGGAGCTCGAACCCGAGGGGACTGGAACGACGGGCGAAGGAACGGGCGCAGCCCCGCGCCGCTCTACCGGGAAGCATGGAACCGCTCTCACAGGCGCTCGCCGTCCTGACGGCGATGATCACGCCCGCCGTCCTGATCTCGGCGTGCGGCGCGCTCATCCTCTCGACCTCCGTCCGGCTCGGTCGCGTCGTGGATCGCGTGCGCTCGCTCTCCGACCGCTTCGAGGAGCTGGCGGCGGAGGGCGAGAAGCTGCCGCTCTTCGAGGAGCGCCGCGCCGTCATCTTCGATCAGCTCGACAAGCTGACCTCGCGCGCGCGCATACTCCAGCGCGCGATGACCGTCTTCTACGTCGCGCTCGGCCTCTTCGTCGCGACGAGCGTCGCCATCGGCGTCGTCGCCTTCGCGGGCGTGCGCTACAGCCTGCTGCCGGTCGTCCTCGGTCTGGTCGGCGCGTCGTTTTTGTTCTACGGCAGCGTCATCCTGATCCAGTCCGGCGCGCCTCGCCTCATGTAACGCACGCGGTTGTGCGCCCGAGCCTGCCCCGCTAGAATCTCCCGTCCCGATCAATTAGAGAGGGAGGGCGACAGGCTTCGACGAAGGGACGACACTCGGTTTACGTTGCGGGCGGTCGCTTGCGACTGGCGCGGCGGCGGCGGTCGGGCCCGCCGGGAAGGGTTCGGGGTACGAGGCGGGGGGATGGAAGAGGTCGTTTATTCGGCGGAGTCACAACTGCGCTCCCCGCGCCGCTTCGTCTCCGGCGCGTGGTCGGACGTGCGCGTCTCGCCGCCGGTGGCGTGGCGGCTGTTCCTGCAAAGCCTGCGCGCGCGCTACCGTCGGAGCTGGCTGGGCTACGCTTGGCTGCTGCTGCCCCCGCTGGCGACCACCGTCACGTGGGTCTACCTCAACTCCGCGAGGATACTCGACGTCGGTCGCACGGAGACGCCGTACCCGGTCTACGTCCTGACGGGCACGCTGCTGTGGCAGGTCTTCTCCGAGGCGCTCCAGTCGCCTCTGCAGCAGCTCACTTCGGCGCGCGCCATCCTGACGAAGAGCAGGGTGCCGCACGAGGCGCTGCTGATGGCGGGGCTCTTCGAGGTGATCTTTAATTTCGTCGTGCGGCTCGCCGTCGCGCTGCCGGTCCTGATGTGGTTCGGGACGCCTCCGCGCGCCTCGGCGCTGCTCGTCCCCTCCGGCGTGGCGGCGCTGCTGCTCGTCGGGTTCTCGATAGGGCTGCTGCTCACGCCGGCGGGGCTGCTCTACCAGGACGTCTCGCGCGGGCTGACGCTGGCGGCCGGCTTCTGGTTCTTCCTCACGCCGATCATCTACCCGACGCCGGAGAGGTGGGCGTCGTCGCCCGCGGGCGCGCTCAACCCCGTCACGCCCCTGCTGGCGATGACGCGACGGTGGCTCACGCTCGGCGCCGCGCCGCCTTCGCGCGGGTTCGTGCTCGTCGTGTGTTTGAGCCTGCTCTGGCTCGGCGTCGCGTGGCTCGGCTACCGGCTCGCCAGGCCGCACCTGATCGCGCGCCTCTGAAGGTCTGGCGCGCCTCGTCGCGGATCGTGGAGTGCGAGACGGGCCGACTGATTCCCGAGTCGCGCCGACTTTACCGTCTCGGCGCCGCGCGCTGACACGCATCGTTGCTTAACCTCGGATGACTCACACTCGCAAACTCAGCCGCGGCGCTTCGGCGCTCGCCGGCAAGGCGCGCGGCGTCGCGTCGCTGCTCCGGCGCAAGCTCGCGCAGGCGCCGACCGCGGAGACTTTGGAACTCACGGCCCCGGAAGTCGTCGCGAACCCGTTCCCCTGCTACGAGGCGCTGCGCGGGAGCGGGTCGGTTCACTTCCTGCCGCGGCACGACTTCTGGCTCGTCCTCGGGTACGACGACGTTAACGCGGCGCTGATGCAGCCGCAGCTCTTCTCGAACCGCGTGCGCGACTACCGGCAGGTCGATGGCGTGCTCCTCGGAGCCGATCCGCCGGAGCACGCGACGGCGCGGCGCGCCGTGAGCCATTTTTTCTCCGCCCAGGCTCTGACGGCGCAGGCGCCGTTCGCCGAGCGGACGGCGGAGCGACTGCTCCGGCCTCTGCTCGACGGGGCGGAGTTCGAGGTGCTGCGCGACTTCGCGTCGCCCCTGGTCGAGGAAGTGATCGCCCACCTGATCGGGCTCGACAAAGAGACGCTCGCCGCCATGCGCGCCGCGCCGGGCTCGGCGGGCGATCTCGAAAGCCTGTTCGCATCTTTCGACTCCATCATCGAAGCCGCGGCCGAGCGCACGCCCCTCTGCGATCAGCTCGTGCGGGAGGGCGGAGGGGTCATCCCCCGCGCTCACGCGCGCAGCCTGATCCGCCTGCTCTGGGTCGCGGGCACGACCACGACGCGGCGCTCCGTCTCTTCGTCGGTGCTGCTGCTGCTGCGACACCCGGGCGTGAGAGAGCGCGTCGCGTCGGAGCCTTCGTTGCTCCCCGCCTTCGTGGAGGAGTCGATCCGGCTGCACCCGCCGGAGCACATGCTCTCGCGCGCGGCCGCCGTCGAGACCGAGTTGTCGGGCGTGAAGATCCCCGCGGGCGCGACCGTCAAGCTGTGCGTGGCGGCGGCCAACCGCGACCCGTCGCGTTTCGACCGCCCTGAGTCGCTGCTTCTCGGCCGCGCGCCGAACCGGCAGCTCTCGTTCGGCGGCGGGACACACCGGTGCGTCGGCGCCGCGCTCGCGCGGATGGAGGCGGCGACAGCCCTGCGCGTGCTCCTGCGCCTCGCGCCCGACTTCCGCTCGGCACGTCCGCTCGACACGCTCCGCTTCGTCGGGTTCGCGAACGACACGGAGCGACTGGAGATCAAATGCTGAAGCGCGAGCCGGTGCTCTCCGTTTCGCACCTCTCCAAAAGGTACTGCCGGGAGTTGAGGCGCTCGCTCTGGTACGGACTCGTGGACGTGGCGCGCGAGCTTTCGTGGCGGGGCGGGCGCGCCCCCGCGGCCGTGCTCCGCCGCGGCGAGTTCTGGGCGCTGCGCGACGTCTCGTTCGAGCTGCGCGCGGGCGAATCGGTCGCGGTCGTCGGCGCCAACGGGGCCGGGAAGAGCACGCTGCTGAAAGTCCTCTACGGGCTCATCAAGCCCGACGAAGGCGTAGTCCGCGTGGCGGGGCGCGTCGGCGCCATGATCGAGCTGGGGACGGGGTTCAACCCCGTGCTCACGGGGCGGGAGAACGTCTACGTCAACGCCGCCGTCCTCGGGCTCACGCGCCGACAGGTCGATCTCATGATGGACGGCATCGCGGACTTCGCCGGGCTCCGCGAACTGATCGACACGCCCGTCCAGTACTTCAGCTCCGGCATGCAGGCGCGCCTCTCCTACGCCGTGGCGGCGCACCTCAACCCCGAAGTGCTCCTGGTGGACGAGGTGCTGGCCGTGGGCGATCTCGCGTACCAGCGGAAGTGCTTCAACCACATGCGGAGGTACCTCGACGGCGGCGGCTCGCTCGTCTTCGTCTCGCACAGCCCCTACCACGTCCAGTCTATCTGCCAGCGCGGCATCCTGCTCGAAGGCGGGCGCCTGACTTTTTCCGGCACGGCGGTCGAGTGTCTCGATCGCTACTTCGAGAACCAGCAACGGAACGGCGGGGCCGCCGCCCCCGGCGCGCGCCCTCTAGTTCTGGACGAAGACCACCCCGTGGCGATCGAAGCCTTCACGGCCGAAGCCGCGGGCGGCGGCGTGATCCGCACGGGCGATGAGCTGCGGCTGACCATCAGGTACCGCTCGCTGAAAAACGCGGAGGCGCTCTGGGGGTTCAGCGTGTGGACGGGCGACCAGTGGGTCTGCGTGACCG